>CAIZMQ010000089.1 GCA_903934135.1 uncultured Verrucomicrobiota bacterium | reverse complement strand
TACACGGCGGACGCGGTCAATCCCGGTGACGAAGTGAGCGTGAGTGTCCGCGCGGTCAATCCCTATGACACGGCAAACAAGGCCGGTTCCGCGGTTCCCCTGCCCTCCATCCGGGTTCTTGCCGCGGCCGGAGATGAGGACGGCGACGGAATGCGTAACGAGGCCGAGCAGATCGCGGGTACCAATGCCCTCGACCCCGGTTCGCGCTTTGCCGCTTCGGTGAGCCGCGCCCCGGACCATGCCACGGTCGATTGGGTCGCCGTTCCCGGACGTTCCTACCGGGTGCAATACCGCGAGTCCCTCGGATCCGGAACGTGGGCGGATGCCGCCACCGGCCTGACTTCCGGCCCGTTCGTCCACCGCCACGCCGGGGCATCCTCGGGATTTTACCGCGTGGTGGCCGAATTTCCCGCGCCTTGACTTCGCGGCAGGGTGGTTTTTCACTGCTCCTTTCGCCGGCATAGCTCAGCTGGTAGAGCACCTGATTTGTAATCAGGCGGTCGTCGGTTCGAATCCGACTGCCGGCTTCTTCCTCAGCGCTGCATGACGCGGCCGTCGGCTTTGAGCACGTTCATGCCCAGCCTTTCGGAATTGGCATGGACAGCTTGGTAATCGGTGCAGACGGTCAGACGCCCGACATTGGGAATTCGGAAGATGCCGCGGCGCCCGTAGATGTTGACGCTGGAGGCGAGTTCGTCCTGCAGGACCGGGGAGAAGTGGTAGCTTGAGCCGTATCGGGCCACGGTATCCGGGCCCGCCACATCGCTCGGGCAGGTCAGCGTGCCGAGGTTGACGCCGTAGGGTCCGAGTGTTTCGAGGGCGGACCGACCTTCGTTGCCCAGCGAGGGCGGTACGGTTTCAATCGGCGGGAAGCGGTAGTCGTTGTCGCTCACGTATTGCTGCACGGCGACGCCGATTTGACGGAGATTCCCGAGGCACTTGGCCGAGCGGCCGCGTTCGATCATCGAGCCGATGGCCGGGGTGGCGATGGAGGCGAGGATGGCGAGGATGGCCATGGCGACCAACAGTTCGACGAGGGTGAAGGCGGGAGATTTCATGAGCCGCGGTTCTGTCCTGCCTTGGCCGCCTGTTTGCGCTCGAAGTATTGCTTGGAGCGTTCGACGCGCTGTTGCGGCGTCATCTTGGCCTCGCGGGCCATGCGGCGCTCGTCCATCCGATCGGCCACCTCGGGGCGACTGAAAAATTCTTGGGCTTTGGCCCGCCGCTCCTGTTCGGGAAGGTCGCGCATCCCGCGCCAGAATTCCCCCATCAAGCGGACGTCTTCACGGGCTCTTTCCTGCTCGTTTTGCGGGAGCAGGGCGATTTGTGCCTCGGCGCGGGCCACCGTGTTCTGCTGGCCGCCCATGGAACTCGTCCAACTGCCTCCGCGCTGCTCCCCGCCGGAGCGGCTCCCGATCCACGCGCCGCCGCGTCCGCCACCCATGTCGTCGTCGCGCGAAGGACTGGCCCGCAGGAGAAAAACTTCGCGGGCCACCCCGCCGGCGCTGCGAAACAGGCGCGGCATGGCCACCGCCATGGGGGCTGCTTCAGGCGCGCTGACCGAAGGTTTCCAATCCGCCGGTGCAGCGAGGAACACTCCCGTCTTCTGGGCCGCATCTTCAAGCAAGGCGGGCAATCCGCCCGGCTCGGAAGGGGTCCAAAGTGTGCCGCGCAAATCCAGGGCCGCGCCGGATTGCGGTGCGATCAGACTGAAACCGCCGGCATTGAAGGATGCCCAGCCGGTTGTTTTGCCGCCCGCGCGGAAGATGGCCAGGACGTCGTCGATGGCTCCTGCTTCGGGCGCGCCCAAGTAAGCCAATTGCCACGAGGCCTCGGTGCGGACGGCCACAATGTCGAGGGCCTCGACCGGGGGAACGCGTTTCACTTTGATCGTGACCGGGGTTGAGGGGTCGAGATTGGAGACGATTTCGATGCTGCCTTGGCGGCTGATCGCGGCAATCGCTTTGGCCAGTGGGGCGTCGCGGAGATCCAAGGTAACCAGGCCCCAGCCGGCATAAACTTGCCAAGCCACCCAAAGCAGGACGAGGGCGGCCAACAGGCCGGGCAGAAAGAGACGGTTCTGGCTCATGGAGTCACAGTTATAACCCCGCGCCGCCTCCGGGGTTGTGCTTTAAGTGCAAAGTTTCAGGAGGTGGTTCATGGGGGGCAGGGGGGAGCTTTTCCTTGCAGCGGAGGCGAGGGCTGCTACTTTGCATGGTCCCTATAGAGTCATGAGCGAACGCGATAACAATCCCGTGCAGGAAGCCAAACTGCACTTTCTCGACTACTGGCGCGTTATCAGGCTGCGCCTGCCGATCATCATTCTGGCCTTCCTCCTCGTCGTGGTCACTGCGGGCGTCACGACCTACTTCATGCCGCGCCAATACGAGTCGAACGTCATCATCGAGGTCGAGCAGAACGAGCAGAAAATCCGCATTTTCACCGAAGGCTACCAAGGCGGCATGGGAATGGATCCGCGGTTTGCCACCACCCAGTTCCAGATCATCCAGCGCAAGGAGATGCTCTATCCGGTGATCGACTCGATGAAATTGCTCGAGAGGTGGAGCGAGGAATTCGGTATCCGCAGCCGCGAGCAGGCCTACTTCAAGCTGCGCAGCATGATCGACGTGCGCGAAGTGCGTAATACCAACCTCCTGCAAATCAGCGTCGAGAGCACCGACCCGCAGGAGGCGTCCGATCTGGCCAACAGCATCGCGCAGGAATACCAGCGCAAGCGGATCGAAGATCAGCAAAAACTCCTGTCCGGTTCCCTCGCCACGTTGGAAGACGAGGTGGCCAAACAGCGCGCCAAGGTCCAGGAAGCCAACGAAGAAATGGGGCGTATCCGCACCGAGTTGGGCATCACAGACCTCAATCCCGACAGCCTCGAGGACCCCATGCAGTCGCAGGAGACCGTGTTGCAGCAGCAAGAAGCGCAGGTCAGCGAGGCCCGGATGATGGCTTCCAACCTCCGCACCAAGTACGTCGAGATTGAAAAACTTTCCGGTGACGAACTGATGCGTTCGCTGCCGACCCTTGAGATTGAAGACCAGACGGTCGTCACCATTCTTCCCCAATACCAGGAGGTCAGCTCCGAATTGGCCCGCGCCTTGCAATCCGGTCTCGGCCCGCGCCACCCGACGATCCTCTCCTTGGCCGCCAAGAAGGCGACCTATGAGCAACAACTTTCCGATCAGGTCAACAGCATCCGCCGCACCCTGGCGGCCAACCTCGAAATCACCGAGCGCTCGCTGACCAAAATGGAAGAGGAACTCGATGCCGCCCGCGAGGACCAGCGGGACTCGAAGACCCGCGGTTCGGAATACGCGCGGGCCAAGAACAATTACATCCAGGCCAAACGGGTGCTCGAGGCCGCGGAATTGCGCCTCTCCACCGAGACCATGCAGCGCAGCATGCCGATGAGCCCGGCCCGCATCTGGGAAAAAGCGGAGCCATCCTCCGGTCCTTCCAAGCCCAAAGTCCTGCTTAACATGGCGCTGGCCGTAGCCGTCGGCCTTATTGTCGGCGTCGGCCTGGCCTTCTTCCTCGAGTATCTCGATACCAGCGTGAAAACGATGGAGGATGTGGAAAATTACCTCCAAGTCCCGGTGCTGGCCGTGGTGCCGAAGAACATCCAGCTGCTCCATTCCCACCCCGAAGCCGTGGCGGACATCGAGGCCTACCGCATCTTGAGGACAAACCTCGAATTCAACCGTCCTTCGGCCGAGCACAATACGGTGACCTGCGTCAGCGGCGGAGCCGGCGAGGGCAAGTCAACCACCCTGAACAATCTGGCCTGCACCTTCGCCCAAGGCGGCTACAACACCCTCATCATCGACGCCGACATGCGCCGCCCCTCGCAGCACCGCATGATGGGGATGGACAACGACATCGGGTTGAGCGACTTCCTCACCACCGATGTCGATCTGGAGGAACTGGTCCACCCCACTTCCGTCCCCAATCTTTCGCTGCTCCCCAGCGGCAAAATGCCCTACGACTCGGTCGGGGTGCTTAATTCCCAGCGCATGTTGGACCTCATCGCGCAGGTCAAGAGCCGCTATGACATCATTTTCTTCGACTCCCCCCCGATTCTCGGCCTGAGCGACGCCTCGGTGCTGGTCCGCGGCCTGGACCTGACCATCATCGTCGTGCAGCACCGCCGTTTCCCGCGGGCCATGCTCCAGCGGGTCAAGCAAGCTGTGCTCAATGTCGGCGGCAACATCCTCGGCGTTGTCCTCAACAACGTGGACGTGCGCCACGACCAGTATTACGAGTACTACACCAACTACTACAACTACTACTACACCCCGCAGAAGGCTCAGGAGGGAGTGAACGGGGGCGCGGCCAAGGATGCCAAAGTCCCTGCCCGCTCACGGCGTCCGGCCAAAGTCGGTTTGGAAGATGACTACTAAGATGACCTCCCGCCTCCCGGTATTTTTCGCCGCCGGCTTTCTTCTGTTTTTCGTGTCCGCGGGCGTCCTCCGCGCCTCCGATGCGGCCTTCCGCACGGGAGACACCATCGAACTCCGCATTGGCGGCGTTCCGGCGGAGGAGACGCAGTTGATCACCGGTGCTTACACCGTCGACGGGGAGGGGTTTGTCAATCTTCCCCACGTGGGCAAGGTCCGTGCCGCGGGACTGGGCCAGGCCGCCTTGCAGCGCGCCATCGAAGCCGCCTTCCGGGCCGGCGAGATCTACACCAACCCGTCGGTCACCGTGACCGTTCCCACCACCCTCCGCTTCGTCAACGTGAGCGGCGACGTCCGCCAACCGCGGCGCGTCGAATACACCTCGGACCTCACCCTCCTTGGCGCGATCAGCGCGTCCGGCGGCTTCACGGAATATGCCGACCAGCGCAAGGTCCGCCTGATCCGGGGCGGCGGGGTGCAAATTGTCGATATCAAAGCGGTCCGCAAGGATCCCGCCCTTGACGTTGTGCTGCTTCCCGGCGACCAAATCGAGGTGCCCCAGAGTTTCTGGTGAACCCTTTCCGGGGGGCATGTCGTTTGACCCCCTTGCTTCCGCGGTCTAGTTTGATGGCCGCATGCGCGCCATCGGTTTTTTGTTTTTTTTGCTCCTGTTTGGTGCGGCCGCCGGCGCCCAATCACCACCCCTCGGTGCCGTGGTCAACCGCAGCGGCGCGACGATTACTGGCGTGACTTTCCGTGTCTGGGCACCCAACGCGACCAGCGTCGCGGTGCGGGGAGAGTTTAGCGGGTGGGCCGAGAGGGCCATGACCAAGGACAGCGCCACGGGTTATTGGACGGCCACGGTGGCCGAGGCGCGGCCGAACCAAGAATACAAATACTTTCTCCGCTGGCCCGGTAACACCACCGGCTCATGGAAGCACGACCCGCGGGCGGTGTGGGTCCGTAATGGCAACTCCGTGGTCTATGACCACAGTCTCTTCGACTGGGGAACCAGCCCCCGCCCCAGCATCCCGGTCGACCGGCAGGTCATGTATGAACTGCATGTCGGAAGTTTTTACGACCCCAACCCTGGCGACAACCGCCCGGCAACCTTCGACGACGCGGTAGCCCGCCTCGATTATCTGCAAAGATTGGGGGTCAATGTTATCGCGCTCATGCCGGTCAACGAATTCGGGGGCGACTACAGCTGGGGCTACAACCCGGAACATCTCTTCGCTATCGAGTCGGTTTACGGCGGCCCGGATGGCTTGAAACGTTTGGTCAAAGCCGCCCACCAGCGCGGAATGAAGGTGCAGCTCGATGTGGTGCACAATCACTGGAATCCGCCGGGCGACGGGCTTTGGGAGTTCGACGGTCCGGCCAACATTTATCTCCCTGCCGATCTCATCCGCCGCTGGACCCCGTGGGGCGACCGCCCCGACTACGCCAAGGGCGAAGTGCGGCGCTTCATCGAGGAAAATATCCAGATGCTCCTCGACGACTTCCGGATTGACGGTTTCCGGTGGGATTCGCCGCAGAATATCTTGGGCTATGACACAAAACAAAGCGGCGCCAATCCCGACACGGTGTCGCCCGAGGGGAAAAGTCTGGTCATGGCGGTCAACCGGATGATCCACGAAGAGTATCCCGGCCGCTGGAGTATTGCCGAAGATGCGGATCTGCTCGCTGTCCGGCCCGCCGGTGACTGGTATCCCCAAGGCTCGTTCGCCGACCAATTGCGGGTCGATGATGCGGCCGACAGCTTCCACGGCCATTGGCAGACCAGTTTCCACAATGAGATCACACCGCAGGTTGCGTCCGCCTCGCCCGATGTCGGTCGGATCCTCGCCAAGGTCAACGGCTGGTCGGAGCCCCCCGGTTACCGTGTCATTTTCACCGACAACCACGACAAATCGGGGGACCTCAACAACAGCCTGCGGTTGGCCGACCGCATGGATCCCGGCGATCCGGGGAGCAAGACAGCGCGCCGGAAAACCCTGCTCAATGCGGTCCTCACGCTGACCGCTCCGGGCACGCCGATCCTCTGGATGGGGCAGGAATTCCACGCCACGGGCGCGTTCAGCGACGCTGCGCCGCTCGACTGGCGCGCCGCATTCGGGCAGCACCGCATCTTCCGCGCCCATCGTGACCTTGTCCTTTTGCGTGAAACTTTTCCGGCCCTGCGTAATTCCGACCTTTCCACCGCACCGGGCGGCCTCAACGAGGACCTTGATCTGGTCGTTTACTGGCGCCGGTCCGGAGGAGACCCGAACCAGGATGTGGTCGTCCTGGTCAATTTTTCCGGCCAGACGCGCCAAGATGCCAGCGTGCCTTTTCCTTCGTCCGGCACCTGGCACGTGCGGATGAACACGGATTGGCGGGCTTACGGTGCGGACTTCGGCAACGCCGGACCCGGTGGCGCGGTGACGGCGGCGGTCACTAACGGATACGCGAGAGCCACGGTGACCATCGCACCGCACAGCGCGATCATTTTTGCCCGCAGTCCCGCCACGGCGGAGATGGCACTCGATGATGCCGACGGCAACGGACTGCCCGACGGGTGGGAAGCCATGGCGGGGGTGAGCGATCCGGGTGTGGATGAGGATAACGATGGGATTGCCAACGCGGCTGAGTTCCGCCGTTCGAGTGATCCGTTGCTTGCGGATCGCCTGTCTTTGGTGGGGAGTCGGGCGCCGCTGGCCTGGTCCCCGGATGACGCGGCGCTGCGCATGATCTGGTCCGACCCGCGCCAGAGGTGGGAGTGGACCGGGAGCTTCACCGCGGGAGCTCTGGCTTTCAAATTTGTCAGCGGTCCGGGCTGGGCTGGATCCAATTACGGCACGGGGCCCGGTATTACGGCCGGAACCGCCTCCACGGACGGCGGCAGCAATCTTTCCGCTACCCTCGCAGCCGGGCGCTATCGCTTTACGTTCAGCGAAACCGACGGCGCCTACACCGTGCAGGGCTTCCCGGTCTCCGCCGAGTGGTGGGAGACCCGCGGGCTTCCCGCGCCTTGGCCCGCCACCGCCGACGACCCGCGCTGGGCCAACGACTCCGACCGCGATGGGTTCTCCCACCGTTTGGAATATGCCTTGGGAGGAAATCCGACCGACGCCGCGGACGGGCGCACCCTGCAGACCATGGCGACGTCCAACTCAGGCGGCACCAACCACCTTGTTTTTCAGTGGTTGGAGCGGACCGATGGGGGATCCTCTCTCGCGGTTATCCCGCAGATCTCGACAAATTTGTCCGCCGGCTGGGTACCAATCCAAGCCGCCAATGTTGCGGCGCGTCTCGGCGACCCGCTCAACCATCAGCGCCGTGAAGTGACCGTCCCGTTCGACGGCGCCGCGAAATTTCTGCGCTTGCGGGTGACCGGGCCCTGATTTGATTTCGCATGCGCCGGCTGCCGCGACCAAAGCCGCTCTACCGGCCGCTGCCGGATCCGGGCAAGAAGCCCCGCGGGGCGAGAGACGGATGGATCGGGGTGGTGGTGGAGCGCGATGATCCGGCCGACCGGCGTTCGCCCGGCACGATGTATCTCTACGGCCGGCAAGGCTACCTCGGGGATTTTCGGACGAACGAAAACGGTTTCATCGGTCAATCGCGGGGAATCCCGCCCGGCCACTACACGCTGCAGCCCAAGCGCCAGAGCGGGGCCAATTGGCCGGCCCAAACCCCGGCCATTACGGGTCCGGGGCAGCCGGTGGGCAAACCGGGCCCCGGCTACAAGGCGGACGCCATCCTTCTGCACCCGGAAGGCCGGCCAGGTGTGCCGGACTCGCTTTCCTGCCTCACGGTGAACAGCGAGGGCTTACGTCGCGTCATGCATATCATGCACCAGGCTCCGGATTCGACTGTCCCGTTGATCGTGGGGTGAACGCCTTTCCCGCCCGTTGGGCGGGGCGACGGGCTCGCGCCATTGACAGTCCGTCTCCCGGACTCCATAGTCCGCCCTCCTTTTCAGGTATCGCATGGAAAATATTCGCAACGTCGCCATCATCGCCCACGTCGACCACGGCAAAACCACCTTGGTTGACCAGCTGCTCCGACAGTCGGGAACCTTTCAGGCCCACGAGAAGCTCGAGGAACGGGTCATGGACTCGATGGATCTCGAGAAAGAAAAGGGGATTACGATCCGCGCGAAGAACGCTTCGCTCAAGTGGGACAAATACCGGATCAACATCGTCGACACCCCGGGGCACGCCGACTTCGGCGGGGAAGTGGAACGTATCATGAAGATGGTCGATGGCGTGTTGCTCGTGGTTGACGCTTACGAGGGACCGCAGGCCCAGACCAAATTCGTCCTTCGCAAAGCGATGGAGAACGGCCTCAAGCCGGTGGTGGTGATCAACAAGATCGATCGCGAAAACGCCCGTCCCCACAAGGTCCTCGACATGGTCTTCGAGCTTTTCCTCGAACTGAACGCGACCGACGAGCAGCTTGATTTCCCGCACATTTACGCCAGTGCCAAAGCCGGCTTCGCCAAACGCGAACTGGTTGATCCGAGCGACACGCTGGTCCCGCTTTACGAGGCCATCGCCTGGCATATCCCCGCGCCGAAAAAGTCCGACGCCGATTATTTCCAGATGCTCGTGTCGAACCTCGACTACAGCGATTACCTCGGCCGTATTGCTTATGGGCGGGTCATCAGTGGCGCGGTCAAGGTCGGGCAATCCATCGTCTGCCTCCATGCCGACGGGCGTAAAGAGCGGGCCAACGTGACCGCTATTTTCGGCCACCAGGGCCTCGAGAAAGTGAAGATCGAGTCGGCTTCCGAAGGCGACATCATCGGTTTGGCTGGTTTCGAGGACGTCTTCATCGGCGAGACCCTGGTCGACAACGAGGACCGTGCTTCGCTGCCCTTTATCCAGATCGATCCGCCGACGATCAGCATGCGCATTTGCGTGAACGATTCGCCGCTGGCCGGACGCGAGGGCAAGCTGCTCACCGCCCGCCAGATCAAGGACCGGCTGACCCGCGAGACCCGCACCAATGTTTCGCTGCAAGTCTCCGAGACCGAAGTTGCCGGGCAATTCGAGGTCAAGGCCCGGGGCGAAATGCAAATTGCCATCCTCGTCGAGCAAATGCGCCGCGAAGGCTTCGAGTTGCTTGTCTCGCGTCCGGAAGTGATTTTCCAGCGCGGAGACGACGGTTCCCTGCTCGAGCCGATGGAAACCCTTTACGTCGACGTCCCACCCGAGAATCTCGGAGATATCCTCCAGGCCCTCGCCACGCGCAAGGCCGATATCGCCAACATGGAGCACCATCCGCACAGTGTGCTGGTGGAGGCCACCATCCCGACGCGCGGGATCATCGGGTTGGAGACCGATCTGGTCAACGCGACCAAGGGCCTCGGCACGATGAGCCATTTGTTCAAGGAATACGGACCGCACAAAGGCGAGATCCCGAACCGGGGCAAAGGCGTGCTCATTTCCATGGAGGGCGGCATCAGCATGGCTTACGCGCTCGATACGATCCAAGAACGCGGTCGTCTCTTCATCGGACCGCAGGAGGAAATCTACGAAGGCATGATCGTCGGCGAGAACGCGCGTCCGGACGACCTGCCGGTCAACCCGTGCAAAGCGAAAAAGCTGACCAACATGCGCAGCCAGGGCGACGGCAAAGGCATCCAACTGGCTCCGCCCGTGCAGATGACCCTCGAGCGCTCGCTCGAATACATCGCGCCCGATGAATACGTCGAGGTCACGCCGAAGAGTCTGCGCCTGCGCAAGAAGATCCTCGACGCGACCGGCCGCAAACGGGCTTCCTCCAAGACCGGGGGGTAAGACGGCGGCGATCAACACCGGTTGGGGTCGTCGGCCCCAATTTTTTATCAAGAGGGGGGTTGACACCGGTGCCAAGCCATTGTTCTATAGCTCTTGTTCCGATTGTCCGCGCCGCTCATCGCGCTCCCCTTGGAGGCGATTCCGGCAAGTGGTTGCCAAAAAGCGGCGCACAGTCCTCCAAGAACAACACGATAACGTATTTTTACTCGGTTCGAACCCCGGTTTGGACCATTCCGAAGATCGGTCACCACAAGTGATCCAAAGACAAGCGCACCCAGGGCGCGCTCGACGCCAGGCGGTGGGAATTTTTCCCGCGCCGGCGAAAGAGATCGCCCGCGACGACAACGACGTGTCCAACGTCCATTCCAAATTCACCTACTCCGCCGGCCTTTGCCAAGGCATGTCCGGCCGCAACTGATTCCCCGATAATACCATGGAAGAGACCAACTCCCCTCAGCCCCCGGCCTTGCCGGTTCACGAACGCGAAGCGGCTTTGCCCGCGCACCGGCCCGATCCGGCGCTGCCGGCCCCCGAGGGTGACGGACAGCGAGACGGCGGCGGCGCCCAGCGAGATGCCGGCCCGCGTCGCACTCGCCAACGCACTTTCCGCCGGGGACGCGACCGGCGTTTTCGAGGCGGCGGTGAGCGGGACGACCGGGGACCGAGGGATGACCGTGGACCGCGAAACGACCGTGGTCCGGGTGATGATCGCGGCCCTCGCGGCGGCGGTCAGGATGGTCCGGCCGATGCCGGTGTTCCCCTCGAGGATGAACCGGCGGGCGATCCGGTCTTTGCCGAGGGCATTGTCGAGGTCAGCGGCAAGGGCTTCGGTTTCCTCCGCAACCCGAAGCGTAATTTCACCCAGTCGAACAACGACATCTTTGTCACCCCCGAGATCGTGCGCGCCTTCAACCTGCGCGACGGCGTCTGGATCAAAGGCGAGATCCGCAAGGGGAGCCGTGGTCCGCAACTTTTCCGCTGCACCGAGATCGAGGGCGAGGACCCGGCGAAGTATGCCAACATCCCGTATTTCGAGGAACTGACCACGATCAACCCGAATTCGCGCATCAATCTCGAGACCGACCCGGAGCGCTACACCACGCGGGTCATGGATATCATGACCCCGATCGGCAAGGGCCAGCGGGGTCTCATCGTCGCGCCCCCGCGCACCGGCAAGACCACACTTCTGCAACACATCGCCGAAGCCGTGGTGCGCAACCACCCCGAGATGAAGCTGATCATCCTGCTGGTCGACGAGCGTCCGGAGGAAGTGACCGAAATCCGCCGCACCGTGCCGCAGGCCGAGCTGATGGCCAGTTCGAACGACAGCGACATCAAGAGCCACACCCGCATTGCCATTCTTGCCATCGAGCGGGCCAGGCGCCTGGTTGAAATGGGCAAGGATGTTTTTGTGCTCATGGACTCGCTGACCCGCATCGGGCGCGCCTTCAACAACGCGACAGGCGGCGGCGGACGCACCATGAGCGGCGGCGTCGATTCGCGTGCGCTGGAAATTCCGCGCAAACTTTTCGCCGCGGCCCGCAATACGGAGGAGGCCGGTTCGCTCACCATCATGGCCACCGCACTGATCGAAACCGGCAGCCGGATGGACGAACTGATTTTTCAGGAATTCAAAGGCACCGGCAATATGGAGCTCGTCCTTGATCGTAAGATCAGCGACCAGCGCATTTATCCGGCGGTCGACATCTTCCTCTCCGGCACTCGCCGCGAGGAACTGCTCCTGCCCGAAGAGCAGTTGCACAAGATCAACGTCATCCGCCGCGGCCTGGCCGGACACAAACCGATCGAAGCGATCGAGCGCCTGCTCCATTTCGTGCGGAAGTATCCGACCAATGCGGAAATGCTGAAAAGTCTTCCGGGTTGAGCAGGGGATTTGAACAGAAGGTAACGAAGGGGTTTCCTTCGGTGTGATCGTGCCGGGAGGGACCCGCAGACCGCGTGTCCGTCCGAAAGAAAGCGGACGATTGGGCTGCTGCCTGTTCAACCGGCGCAGGCCGTCGCCGGGTCCAGAAGCCCCGCTCGACCAGGGGATTTACAGGTCCTCGTCGTCTTCGGCGGCGCCTTTTTTGTAGGTCAGGCCGCGGAGTTTGCCGTGGATAAAGTCGTCGAGGTCGCCGTCCATGACACCCTGCACATCGCTGGTTTGCACGCCGGTGCGGAGGTCTTTGACCATCTGGTAAGGCTGGAAGACGTAGCTGCGGATCTGGCTGCCCCAGGCAATCTCGCCCTTTTCGCTGTATTGACGCTCCACTTCGGCGCGCTTTTTGTCCTGCTCTCGCTGGTAGAGCTTGGCCTTGAGCAGCTTCATGGCGAGGTTGCGGTTCTTCAGCTGGCTGCGCTCGGCCTGGCAGGCCACCACGATCCCGGAGGGCAGGTGGGTGAGGCGGACGGCGGTTTCGACTTTGTTCACGTTCTGTCCGCCTTTGCCGCCGCTGCGGTAGGTGTCGATGCGGAGGTCGCGGTCGTCGACTTCGATCGGGGCGTCCTCGGGGATTTCCGGGGTCACATCCATGCTGGCGAAGGACGTGTGGCGGCGCTTGTTGCTGTCAAACGGGCTGATGCGGACCAGGCGGTGCACGCCGCGTTCGGTCTGCAGGTAGCCGTAAGCATAGTCGCCGGTGACTTTGAGGGTGACCCATTTGACTCCGGTCTCGTCACCGGGTTGGATGTCGAGGATCTCCGACTTCATGCCGTGCCGCTCGATCCAGCGCTGATACATGCGCATGAGCATGTCGGCCCAATCGCAGGCTTCGGTCCCGCCGGCCCCGGAATGGATCGTGAGGTAGGCCGCATTGCGGTCGAACTCGCCGGCCAGCAGACAGGTGATCTCAAAGGCATCGAGTGCTTTTTCGATGGCCTGGAATTCTTTGACCACTTCTTGCTCGGCCTGGCTGCGGGCGTCGCCCGCGGCCTCCTCGACGGCCATTTCGTGGAGGATGGAAAGATCGGCCGTGCGCGTTTCCAGTCCGCGGAAGGGTTCGATCAGCCCGCGCAGGCGGGAGACTTTTTCCACATCGGCCTGGGCCTTGTCCTTGTTGTCCCAGAAGCCGGGCTCGGACATGCGGCTTTCTACCGCGGTCAGTTCGGAGGCGAGTTTGTCGTAGTCAAAGAAACCTCCGCAGCTGCGTCAGGCGTGACGCGAGCCCGGAGGTGTTGAGACTGTCGAATTCGGGAAGGGACATGATGAGTGAAGCGCGGAGGAATTTTTAACCACGGATGACACGGTTGGCACGGACAAATGACAGGGGAGAAAGTGGCGGCATCAGCCCAACTCTTGACCCTGCCCAGAGGCAGCGGGATACCGCCACCACCTTAAGAGCGGGGCAGCTCGATCCGGAAAATGGTTTCGCCCGGCTTCATCAGGTTGAGGCGGTCGCGGGCGATGGTTTCGAGGTATTCCCGGTCGTTGCGCAGGAGGTCGAGTTCGCGCTGGGTCTTCTGCAGGACGGCGGTTTTCTCGGACTGCTCCCGCTCCAAGGTGAGGAGGTGCAGACGCATGTCGTTCTGCTTCTGCCAGACGGGATAGAACATCACGCCGACGGTGAGGAGGAAGCCGATGACGACGAGGAATTGGAGGACGCGATTGAGACGATGCCAGAAGTCCGGCTCGCTGCGCCGCCGGCGCTTCACCACAAAGTCGTCTTCCTCGTAGAGGTTCATGCGTGCATTTTCCCGCCATAGACCGCGTCCCGACCGAGCATTTCCTCGATGCGGAGAAGCTGGTTGTATTTGGCGATGCGGTCGGTGCGGGAGAGGGATCCGGTCTTGATCTGTCCGGCGTTGGTCGCGACGGCGAGGTCGGCAATGGTCGAATCTTCGGTCTCGCCCGAGCGGTGGCTGATCACCGCTGTGTAACGGTTCTCGCGGGCCAGTTCGATGGCGTCGAGCGTCTCGGTGAGCGAGCCAATCTGGTTGACCTTGACGAGGATGGAGTTGCCCACGCCTTGCTCGATGCCCTTGCGGAGGAAGTCGACATTGGTGACGAATAAATCGTCGCCGACCAGTTGCACTTTGTCGCCGAGGGCGTCGGTCAGTTTTTTCCAGCCGGCCCAGTCATTCTCGGCGAAGCCGTCCTCGATCGAGATGATCGGGTATTTGGCGCAGAGCTTCTTGTAGTAAGCGACCATCTCGTCAGCCGAGCGGACTTTGCCGTCCGACTTTTTGAAGACATAAGCCTTCTTGGTCTTGTCGTAGAATTCGCTCGCGGCGCAATCGAGGGCGATGAAGACATCTTTGCCGAATTTGTAGCCGGCCTTTTTGACCGCCGCGGCAATGGTATCGAGGGCGTCCTCGGCCGAGGCGAAATTCGGAGCGAAACCACCCTCGTCACCCACGCTGGTGGAAAGTCCGCGGCTCTTGAGCACGGACTTGAGGGCGTGGAAAATTTCGCAACCACAGCGCAGGGCCTCGCGGAAGGTGGGGAGCCCGCGCGGCATGACCATGAATTCCTGGAAGTCAATCGGGGCATCGGAGTGCGCGCCGCCGTTGACGATATTCATCATCGGCACGGGGAGAACTTTGGCGTTCGGTCCTCCGAGGTATTTGAAGAGGGGTTGGCCGAGTTGCGCCGCCGCGGCATGGGCGGTGGCCATGGAGGCTCCGAGGATGGCGTTGGCCCCGAGCTTTTTCTTGTTCGCCGTGCCGTCGAGTTTGCGCATGGCGCGGTCGACACCGACTTGGTCGGTGGCTTCGAAGCCGATGATCGTGGCCGCGATGGCTTTGTTCACGTGGGCCACGGCTTTTTGCACGCCTTTGCCCAGGTAGCGGGTGGCTTCGCCGTCCCGCAGCTCCCAGGCCTCATGCTCGCCGGTACTGGCGCCGCTCGGGACAATGGCACGGCCGGTGGCGCCGCCCTGCAGGGTGATTTCGACTTCGACGGTGGGGTTGCCGCGCGAGTCGATCACTTCGCGGCCGCGGACGTTTTTGATGAGCGTGGATGACATACGAAAGAATCGGCGGGTGCGCCGCTAGCGGGAAAAAGTGTCCCGCTGGTCAGAGAATTTCAAGGCTTTTAAACGGTTCGATCGAGACGATGGTCATCTCGCGTTCGCCGTGTTCCGAGGGCATGCGCACCGTCTCGCCGGCCTGGTGGCCGATCAGTGCGGTGGCCGCAGCGGCGAGGTAGGAAACGACCTGCTTGGCCGAGTCGCCGTCCCACGCACCGAGAATGTGGAGATGTTCTTCCGTGCCGGCGGCCTGATCGCGCAGGTGCACGGTGGTGCCGAGGCCGACCCGCGAGGTTTCGGGATTTTCGAAATTGGTGCCGCGGCAGTTGGCCAACTGCTGCTCGATTTCCGCCTTCTGGCGCAGGAGGACGCCTTGCTGTTCCTTGGCGAATTTGAATCCGGCATTCTCGCGCAAGTCGCCTTGTTCGCGGGCCACTTGGATGTCGCGGCTATTGGCCGGGATGCGCACGTTGACCAGGTCGTCATAGTCCTTCTTGCGTCGCTCGAGGCTGGCCCACGAGACCGTGAGCATTTTCGCGGCCGGAGCGGAGGTGGCGGACTTGTCTTCGTTGACTTCGAGAAGTTCCTGCAATTCGGGGCGGGCCTTGATCGCGCGGGCGAGGAGGGCGCGTTTGTCCATTTCTTCAAATATGGCCGTGCGCATGATCTTGCGGACAAGGTCACGGGTGGCTTCACCGTCGGCGGAGGCCAGGGCCACAGCCATGAGGGCCTTATCGTCGGACAGAACCTTGTGCAGTTTGGTGGCACGTTTGCTGTCCTTGATCGTCTCGCGCTCCACCACGGTGATGGCGGCCTCGAGGGTTTCCGGGGTGACGAGGGCGGCCAGTCCTTCGGGGCGCTTGGAAAGGAACCAGGCGAGAAGCTCGGGGTTGGTGTTGCGCTCCGAAATGCTGCGGCGCAGATGCTCGCGCAGGGGTTCGAGATGGCCCTGTTCGAGGAGCAGTCGGGTGGCTTCGATCACCACTTTGCTGTCGCCTTCCTGCAGGACGTCGAGCAGGAGGCGGTCGCCGGCCGTTCCGCCGAGGGCCACGCCGGCTTCGAGGGCGTGGCGGATGCGGGCGGGCGGGAGCGGGGCGAGCAAACCGGCCAGGTGCGCGGGCGGATGAGAGAGGAATGCCGTGAGGGTGAGGGCGCCCTCGGGCAAGGCTGTCTTGCGGCGCTCGAGGATTTCGTCGCGCACGCAGAGAAGGTGAATGGAGTGTGCCGGATTGCGGCGTTGGTGGTCGTCGGCCGCCTTGGCGAGCAGACCAAGGATGCGTTGGAGTTGGTCGGGCTGGCCTTCGAAAGTTTCCAAGCCTTTGAGGAGGGCTTCGGCCGCGGCGGCTTGTTCCTTGGGTTGGCGGGCTTTCTCGAAGGCGTCGACCATGTCAAGGTGAGGCGAGGCGGGACGCTCGCGCACCACGACGAATTCCGTCTTCTTCGGGGGCACAATGAAACGGCTGTCGTTTTTGAGTTTGCCGCGGAGGGAGGTCCACCAACGTTTGAAAGCTCCCGGCGCCGGTTTGGGGAAAGCGCCGTCGGGGAGGACGGCGGCGAGGTAATCGGAGAGCGCGTCGACGGTGAGGCGGGATTGGAAGTCGGAGACTACGCGATGAACAAACTCCACTGGACTATCCAAAGCCGCCTTCTGCACGGAGGCGTGGTCGGAGAGGCGCTGGGCTTCGACGTGCGATTCAGTGATGGGGGTCAAGGACGTCGCGGCAAAGGCCATTTGCATGGACTGTTTGCGTCCGCCCAGAAATTCGAGCTCGATTTGCCCGATGAGATAATCCGTGCCGGCCACCCGGGCGCAGCCCCAACTTTTATGCAGGGCAAAAGCCCCGGGGGCGAGTTGGTCCAGTATTTCCGCCTGCTGTTTGGTCAGTTTTCCTTCGTCGATCGCCGTCAGTAATTCCGAATGCATAGTGCGACGGTTAAGTTATCGGGTCCGGGGTCGGGCGGCGATTGAAAATTTGCCGCGGGCGCCGCGCAGGGTAGAGTGCGGCCGCGATGAGCAGTTCCCCTCCGACGACCGAGACCGATCCTCCCCCGCAGGCCCGGCGCCTCAGCGAGGAACTGGAAAGCCTTTTGGAGATCGCTCCGGGGCAGCCGATGAAGTTGCGCACCGTGGTCGAGCACCTCCAATTCCGTGGCCTGCCCACCCTCATCGTGCTGCTCTGTGTGCCCTTTCTTTTTCCGTTGCCCTTGCCGGGTCTCTCCATTCCCTTCGGCGTGGCCATTGCGCTCTGCGGGTTGCGGCTCGGGCTGGGTCAAAGCTTGTGGATGCCCCAATTCATCATGCGGCGCGAGGTGAGCCACGAGATGTTGAAAAAAATCGTCGGTTTTGCCGGCGCATTCTACCGCAAAGTGGAAAAGCTGGTCCGGCCTCGAATGCACTTCCTGCAGCGATGGCCGGGCATGATCAACCTGATGGGATTGATGATCATGGTTGGGGGCCTCCTGCTCAGCCTGCCTTTCCC
>CAIZMQ010000088.1 GCA_903934135.1 uncultured Verrucomicrobiota bacterium | reverse complement strand
TCCCGGCGGGGAGATTGGCCATGCGGGGTATTGATGATGAACTGCATTTCCCCGTTTTTGATCAAGTCGAGAAGGTTTGGGCGCCCCTCCGTGAGTTTGTAAACTAATTCCGCCGCGACACCCGCGGCCTCGAGGACCGCCAACGTACCTTTCGTCGCGTGGATCTGGAAACCTGCCGCGCTAAATTCCCGGGCGATAGGCACGACTTGGTCTTTGTCCGCATCCTTGACGCTGATGAAAACATGGCCCGATTCCGGCAAAGGCGGTTGGGCCGACATTTGCGCCTTGGCGTAGGCGATGCCGAGGTCGGGATCCAGACCCATCACTTCGCCGGTGGAGCGCATTTCCGGCCCGAGGGTGATATCGATGCCGGGAAACTTGATGAAAGGAAACACCGCTTCCTTGACCGCGTAATGTGACGGCACAACCTCCTCCAAACAGCCGAGTTCTTTCAGGCTGTGTCCGGCCATCACCTGGGCCGCAAGCTTGGCCAGCGGCACCCCGATGGCTTTGCTGACATAAGGCACGGTGCGGGAGGCCCGCGGATTGACCTCAAGCACGTAAACTTTGCCATCCTTCACCGCGAACTGCACATTCATCAGCCCACGAACCTTCAACTCGCACGCCATGGCCTTGGCCGCGGACTTCAGCTCGGCCAGAACCTCCGGCGAAAGCGAAAAACTGGGGATCACACAGGCACTGTCACCACTGTGCACGCCCGCCTCTTCAATATGCTCCATGACCCCGCCGATCAAGGTGTCGACCCCGTCGCTGAGGCAGTCGACATCAACTTCCGTCGCATCTTCGAGAAAACGGTCGACCAGGACGGGCCGGTCCGGACTGGCCGTCACGGCCGTGCGGATGTAACGCCGAAGATCCTCCGGCGAGTAGACGATTTCCATCGCGCGGCCACCGAGAACGAATGACGGACGGACCAGCACCGGGTAGCCAACCCTCTCGGCCACCGCCAGCGCTTCGGCCTCGTTGGTCGCCGTACCGCCTTGCGTTGCGTTGAGGCCCAGCCTGTCGAGCATCGCGGCAAAGTGCTTGCGGTCTTCGGCCATCTCGATGCTGGCAGGCGAAGTCCCGATAATGTTGGCGCCGTTGGCCTCGAGGGCAGCCGCGAGGTTCAACGGGGTCTGCCCGCCGAACTGCACGATGACCGCATCGCACTTTTCTCTCTGGTAAATATTGAGCACATCTTCGAGAGTCAGCGGCTCGAAGTAGAGCTTGTCGCTTGTGTCATAGTCGGTGGAAACCGTCTCCGGGTTGGAGTTGACCATGATTGTTTCCCACCCCATCTCGCGAAAAGCAAAAGCAGCGTGGACGCAGCAGTAGTCGAATTCGATCCCCTGCCCGATCCGATTGGGCCCGCCCCCGAGGATCATGACCCGCTTTTTGTCTCCCGGCCGCGTTTCATCCTCGTCGCCGTAAGTGGAATAAAAATAGGGGGTGTAAGCCTCGAATTCCGCCGCACAAGTATCAACCAGTCGGTAGGTCGGCTCCACCCCGGCCGCGATCCGCGCGGCACGCACGGCGGCCTCGGCCGACCTGGTCAGGTGGGCAATCTGCCGGTCGGAAAATCCGTGCCGTTTCATGCGGCGCCATGGGACGGCCGGCAAGTCGGCCGGACAAGATTTTTCCGCGTCGACGATTTTGGCCAACCCCTGGAGGAACCACGGGTCGATTCCTGTGGCTTCGTGTATGCGCGCCACGCTCCATCCGGCCAGGAGGGCGTGCCGGAGGCTGAAAATGCGCTCGGCCGTGGGAACGCGGATCTTGTTTTCGAGCATTTCTTCATCGAGGGAGCCGTCCGGGCGCAGCGGCGGAGCATCCTTGCCATCGGCGCCGAACCCGGCACGCCCGGTCTCCAGCGAGCGCAGCGCTTTCTGCATGGCCTCTTTGAAGGTGCGTCCGATGGCCATGGCTTCGCCGACACTTTTCATTTGCGTGGTCAGCACAGGATCAGCTTGGGGGAATTTTTCAAAGGTGAAGCGCGGTACCTTGACCACGCAATAGTCAATCGTCGGTTCGAAACTCGCGGGCGTCTCGCGCGTGATGTCATTGCGCAACTCGTCGAGCGTATAACCCACGGCGAGCTTGGCCGCGATCTTGGCGATAGGGAACCCGGTAGCTTTGGAGGCGAGGGCCGATGAGCGGGAGACGCGCGGGTTCATTTCGATAACCACCATGCGTCCGGTTTTTGGACAGACCGCAAACTGGATATTCGACCCGCCTGTCTCCACCCCGATGGCGCGGATCACGGCGAAAGACGCATCGCGCATTGCCTGGTATTCCCGGTCGGTAAGCGTCTGGATGGGAGCCACCGTGATCGAATCCCCGGTGTGAACACCCATGGGATCGAAATTCTCGATCGAGCAAATAACCACGCAATTGTCCGCGCGATCACGCATGACTTCGATTTCAAATTCCTTCCATCCGAGCAACGATTCCTCGATGAGCACCTCGGTGACCGGCGACATATCGAGCCCGCGGGTCACGATTTCCTCGAATTCCTCACGGTTGTAAGCAATGCCGCCCCCGCTTCCCCCCAGAGTGTAAGCCGGGCGGATAATGACGGGGTAGCGACCGATTTCCGCCGCTACTTCCCTTGCTTCATCCAGGTTGTGGGCCACCCCGGACTGCGCGACGTCCAGCCCGATCTCCAGCATGATCTCCTTGAAAATGAGCCGGTCTTCGCCGCGCTCGATGGCGTCGGCCTTGGCTCCGATCAGCTTGGTCCCGAGACGCTCAAAGGCGCCGGTGCGGTGGAGTTCCATGGCAACATTGAGCGCCGTCTGTCCGCCCAAAGTCGGCAGCACGGCATCCGGCCGCTCCCGGGCAATGATCTTCTCCACAGCCTCCGCAGTAATCGGTTCGACATAGGTCCGGTCAGCAAATTCGGGGTCGGTCATGATGGTCGCCGGGTTTGAGTTGACCAGCACCACCTCATACCCCTCCTCCTTCAGCGCCTTGCAGGCTTGGACGCCGGAGTAGTCGAACTCACACCCCTGACCGATGACGATGGGCCCGGAGCCGATGATGAGGATTTTACGCAAGGATGGATCTTTAGGCATAACTTAGGCGGCCTCCCTATCTAATCGGCCCAAGCGTCCGGTGCAATCCGCCGGTTCGGTCTGGCACTTGATCCTTGCCGCCGAAGGCCCCGGTCCCGACACTGGAACGTATGGTGGAACTGCAAGTCTATGCCGTCGGCGTTCGTGCTCCCGACAAGCTGATGGGCTTGGATTTGGAACTCGGTGCCATCCACGGGGTGCGTTACAAGGCGGACACTCTGCATGACATGATTTTTCTCGAATCCGACGGCCCCATTTCTCTGGAAGAAATCCGCAGTATTTTCAACAAGCTCGACCTCCAAGCGCGGTTCGTCGGGCCGACCCAGCCGGCCGCCCAAGTGGCTTGTCCCTAGCCCGTTTTCTCGCCATGGCGCCTGCCCGCTACGTCGGAGACCTCATTTTCTCCTTCGCCCGCTACCTTGGCGACCTTGCCTTGCTCGCCGGGGAGACCGTGCGCGGTATCTTCCACGGACAGGTGCGGCCGCAGTTGGTCGTCCAACAAATCTACGAGGTGGGGTTCCGTTCCCAGTTGGTCGTGCTCATCACGGGTGCGTTCACCGGTGCGGTCTTCGCCACGCAGACCTACTTCCAATTCCATCGCCTGCAAATGGACACTGCAGTGGGCCCGGTGGTCAGCGTTTCGATGTTCCGCGAGCTGGGTCCCGTGCTCTGCGGCCTCATGGTTGCCGGTCGGGTGGGCGCCGCGATGTCCGCCGAGCTTGGCACGATGAAAGTCACCGAGCAACTTGATGCCCTCCGCGCCCTGGCCGTTCACCCCGTGGACTACCTCGTCGTTCCGCGCTTTCTCGCCATGCTCGTTTCCATGCCGCTTCTCGTGGCCGAGTGCATCGGCGTCGGCATCCTTGCCGCCTACCTCCTGACCACGCAGATCCTCGGGGTCTCCGAGGCTTATTACGTGCACAACATGCTCCACTTCACCGGGGGTCGCGACGTGGCCATGGGGCTGATCAAAGGGATGGTTTTTGGCGTGGTTATTGTTTTTGTCAGCTGCCATCAAGGACTCAATGCCCGGGAGGGGGCGGTTGGTGTCGGCCGCGCCACCACCGAGGCTGTGGTCATTGGTTCACTCTTCATTCTGGTCGTGAATTTTTTCCTCACCATGACCCTCAACATTTTCTTCCCCGCCGGCAAATGACCGAGCACGCCCACCCCAGCGAGGTCATTACGGTCGACAACCTTGTCCAGACGATCGGCGGTCAGGAAATCCTGCGCGGCTTCAGTCTCAAAGTTTACCAGGGAGAAACCCTTGTTCTCCTCGGCCGCAGCGGCGGGGGAAAAAGTGTGTTCTTGCGCCATTTGATCGGACTGATGCAGCCCGTATCCGGCACCGTGACGGTCGGCCAAGAAGTCATTTCCGGCCTGCAAGAGCGCGAGTTGGCCAAGGTCCGGCGGTCGATGGGCATGCTTTTCCAGAATGGTGCGCTCTTTGATTCCTTGACTGTCGCGGACAACGTGGCCTTTCCCCTGCGGGAGCGCGGCGAAACGGACGAGACAATCGTAAGCGCTAAGGTGGAGGAGGCGCTCCAAATGGTCGACCTCGCCGGGCATGAGGCCAAGATGCCGGTCAACCTCAGCGGCGGGATGCGCAAGCGGGTCGCTTTGGCCCGCGCCCTGGTCAACCAGCCACGCTGCATGCTCTACGACGAGCCCACGGCAGGTCTGGATCCCATCGTGGCCGACAGCATTGATCTGCTCATCCGGCGGCTGCAGAGAAAACTCGGGGTGACCTCCATTGTGGTCACCCACGACATGAAAAGCACTTTTACCATCGCCGACCACGTCGCCCTGCTCCACGAGGGGCGTTGCTACTTCTACGGAACCTGCGACCAATTGCGCGCCTCGACGGATCCCGTGATTCGTGATTTTGTAGAAGGCCGGTCGCACGATGAGCCCTGAACACTATGTATAATCGCGATTCCCGCATCGAAACCAAGGTCGGCTTTTTCGTCATTGCCGGCCTCGCCGTGGTGGCCTTTCTTGTTGTCTACTTCGGACGGCTCGGCCAGGGCTTGGAAAAATTCTATGACCTGCAGGTTGATTTCCCCAACGCCAGCGGCCTGCTTGCCGGGGCCGACCTTCTTCTCGGGGGCGCCCGCATTGGGTACGTGGGCCGCGATCCGCGCGTTTTACCGGCCATGCAGGGAGTTGCGGTGGAACTGAAAGTGCGGGAGGAGGTAATACTTCCCTCCGCCTCCAAATTCATCATCGGGAGCTCTGGGTTGCTCGGGAACCGCTTCGTTGACGTTATTGTCCCGCCGGATGCCGACCTCGGGCAGCGATTGGAGCCAGGTTCGACCGTCGAGGGCCAACGGGAGACCGGCATCGAGGATCTCACCCGGGACAGTGCCGCTTTGATGGCCGACGTCCGCAAGGCAGTGGCCACGGTCAACACCACACTCGAGCGATTGGACAAGACCGCATTGAGCGAAGAATCGCTCCAAGATCTCCGGCAGACCCTGGCCAATCTGAAAAAGGGCAGCGAGGGCTTTGCCAATATCGACCAGACGAGCAAAGACCTTCAGGCCGCCGCGGCCGATGCACGCCGGCTCATGGCCTCGGCCCGCAGCGGATCGGGCCCCCTACCCATGATGCTCAACGATCGCCAGGCCGCGACCGACCTCAAAGCACTCATCGCCAACCTGCGCCGGCACGGGGTGCTCTGGTACAAGGATTCACAAAAACCCACCCGCTGATCAGGGCGGCGCTTCCAATCTCGTGCGCGGCAGTTCGCGCACCTCGTCATTGACCAAGTGGACGATGCGCATCTCCGGAGTCTCGCGCAGCTGGGAAGAAAATCGGAAGACATCCTCGAAGACCGGCATCCGGCGGTCACCGTTTACTTCGCGCCGCACCTCGGTCAAATAAAGATCCCGGCAATACGGCAAGGCCGCGCGGTAAATTTCGGCCCCGCCAACCACGAAGACTTCGCTGTCGCCGGACGCTTGCCGCAATTGGCTCAAATCCCGAATGACTGCCACCCCGGGAATCTGCCAACCCTCCCGCCGACTCAAGACAATGGTCTGGCGCCCGGGGAGCGGCCGTCCGATCGATTCGTAGGTTACCCGCCCCATAAGCAGGGTGCCACCCATGGTCAGTTCCTTGAACCAACGCAGGTCTTCCGGAAGATGCCACGGAATGCGTCCGGCATCACCGATGACCCGGTTCACGGCCATGGCCGCCACGGCGATCATACCGCGACCGGCGCCTTGATTGCCGGATGCGGGTCGTAGCCTTCAAGAAGGAAATCTTCGTAGACAAACTCGTCCAACTCGCGCCTCTCCGGGGCGAGTTTCATCCGCGGCAATGGCCGCGGCGCTCGCGCCAGTTGCTCCCGCGCCTGGTCGAGATGATTGGTGTAAAGATGCAGGTCTCCGAAGGTATGGATAAACTCCGCGGCCCGCAAACCGCAGACCTGCGCCACCATCATGGTGAGCAGTGCATAGGACGCGATATTGAACGGCACACCGAGAAAAAGGTCCGCGCTGCGCTGGTAAAGTTGGCAGCGCAAGTCGCCTTGATCCACGTGAAATTGGAAAAGGAGATGGCACGGCGGAAGTGCCATCTGCCCGATCTCCGCCGGGTTCCAAGCCGAGACCATGATGCGGCGGCTGTCGGGTTGGGTGCGGATCAGGCGCACCGCTTCGGCCACTTGGTCGACGGTCTGGCCGTCCGGGCCGCGCCAAGTCCTCCATTGCGCTCCGTAGACCCGGCCGAGGTCGCCGTTGGCATCGGCCCACTCTTCCCAAATGGTCACGCCGTTCCGCCGCAGATAGTCGACATTGGTGTCCCCACGGAGGAACCAGAGCAACTCGTGGATGATCGACCTCAGGTGGACTTTTTTTGTGGTGACGAGAGGAAACCCTTCCCGCAGGTCGAAACGCGCTTGCGCACCGAAAACTCCAAGGGTGCCGGTGCCGGTCCGGTCACGGCGCGGACTTCCCTGCTCGAGGACCATTTTGAGAAGGCGATGGTATTCTTGCACGCCCGCTTTTTAGCTCAGGAGCAACCGCTTTGGCCATGACCGAAACGCCGAAGCGGTTTGCCCCAGCCCGACTGTGTCGTTAGCCTGCGCGGTGTGGAACTTATCGTCCTTGGCAGTGGGAGCAGCGGAAACACCGCGGTCCTGCGGGCAGAAGGACAAACTATCCTTCTCGACGCGGGATTGAGCGCGCGGAAAACCCTTCAGCGCCTCGCCTTGGCCGGCGTCGACCCCGGCGAAATTTCCGCCATTCTCCTCACCCACGAACATGGGGACCATACCGGGGGATTGCCCGTCCTGCTGCGGTCCCTGCAGTGCCCGGTCTACGCCACGCGACTGACCGCCGAAGAGGTTCGCGGGCAAGACGGGCGCAATGCCACTGCCGATTGGCGCATTTTTTCGACTGGGGGTCGTTTTTCCCTCGGTGCATTTGAGGTCACCGCCTTTTCCGTACCCCATGACGCTTCGGACCCGGTGGGCTTCACCATCCGCTGCCGCTCGCTTTCGCTGGGCCTCCTGACGGACCTTGGGCACGCCAACCACTCGGTTGTTCATCACGTGACCGGTGTCGACTGCCTGTTCATCGAAGCCAATCACGACGAAGAACTGCTGCGGGCCGATAAGAAACGACCGTTCTCCATCAAGCAGCGCATTATGTCGCCGCACGGCCACCTCTCCAACCGTGCGGCGGCTGATCTCGCGGTGCGTGCGCGCACGGCAACCCTCCGCCACGTGGTGCTCGGACACCTGAGCCGCGACTGCAACCGTCCCGAGTTGGCGGCCACACTCGTCAGCGGGGCCTTGAATGATTCCACCGTCAACGTCGTTTGCGCACCGGAAGACGGGATCTCCGAATCCTTTGCCGCCGTGGTCCGCCTCACCCTCCCTGCATAGCTTGGCCAATGGCCGAGAGGAGGACAGTTGTCGCCAACACCGCAATCGCGACCCAGAAGAGCAGAAAGAGAAGGGCCGGCAAAATGACCGCCACCGCCGCGCGGGTCCGCGAGATTTCGTGCACCACCGCCAGGCCGATCACCTTGAGCACCAAATTGCCGGCCATGGCCGCCAGCACCCCGATAAGGGGGAGCAACTGCAACACGTAGGACGATCCCCCCGCATAACTCACCACGCGGAATGTCGCCTGAAACGGCCGCCGCGCCCCCCCGACCAGGAGTAAGGCGCCATGGGTCAGAAGGGACGAAAAAAAAGCTTCAAAGATGACGTAAAGCGGCAGCATGACAATCGACGCACCAATAATGACCGGCGAAGACATCCAGGAGGCAAGCATCGCTTCGCTGCCGGACGCTTCCGCTGCGCCGACCGACTGCCAGACGGCCTGATAGAAGATCGCCGCCATACCGGCGACACTACCGAGGATGACGTAGTAAAAAAGCGGCGCGCCCAACCCGCCCGTGCGCCCCATGGCCGTAAAGGCATTTGTTGGCTCGAGTAAAAAAAGACGGATCGTTTCAAACAAAGCCGGCAGCATTCCCCTTTCGCCGCGGAATTCCCACGGAGGACCAGCCTGCGGCTTGGGCTCCCCTGTCACCGCTTGGGCCTGGTCACCGGCCGGAGCAAACTCGTCGATAACCTCGGAAAGCGGCTGCCACGAAACCATCCCGTCCCGCCATGCGAGGTCGCCCGCGAGGAATCTTCCGTCTCCGTAACCCGTGCGGAGCTCCTCCGGGGTGAATTGTCCCAACGACTGCCCGGCGCGACTGAGGTGAATCTTCATCGAGGAAGATTTTTCCGTCCCATCCCGCGGCGTCAATCACCATTGTTGTCCGGAGGAACCAGAGTTGCTTTTCCGCTCCGCGACGACAACCATTGGGATCATGGCTCTGACCAGCAGCTCTCCCTTTACTCCGGATATTCTTTTGCCTCAGTTCTCCCTGCCCGATGTCACCACGGGTCACACTGTCACAGCAAAAGATTTTGCCGCTTCGCCTCTTTTGGTTGTTATTTTTCTCTGCCGCCATTGCCCTTATGTCGTCCATGTTTTGCCCGAAATCCTTCGCCTTGCCGCGGATTACCTCCCCCGTGGCACAGCTTTCGTCGGCATCAGTTCGAACGACGCCGCAAGCTACCCCGACGACTCGCCGGAAAATCTCGCGAGAATGGCGAGAGATCACGTCATTCCGTTCCCCATCCTCCACGATGCCTCCCAGGAAACGGCACGTGCCTTCGAGGCCGCCTGCACACCCGAGTTCTATGTCTATGACGAGGGGCGTACCTTGCGCTATCATGGACGCCTCGACGCCAGCACACCCGGCAATGGGCGGCCTTGCGATGGCTCCGAGCTCCGCCGCTCGTTGGACACCTTGCTCGCCGGACGTCCCTTGGTAGAAACGCAACACCCGAGTATGGGCTGCAACATCAAGTGGAAGTAGCATCTCCCCCCGGCGAGACTCCCGCAGTCGCCGCCCGCAAACACCACCCGACGCATCACCACGGCGTCTTCCGTTTGCGCTATGGCCACCCGCTACCCTTCGGGGCCAGTCTTGTTCCCGGGGGAATCAACTTTTCGGTTTTCTCCTCGCACGCCACGTCGTGCACGCTGGTTTTGTTTGAAAAGGACGCTTTACGCCCTTTCGCCGAGATCCCTTTCCCGCCGGAATTCCGGATGGGTGACGTCTTCGCCATGATGGTCTTCGATCTCAATCCCCATGGCATCGAATACGGCTACCGCATGGAGGGTCCCTTCAATCCCCGCGCCGGCCACCGTTTCGACCGGCATCACATTCTGCTCGATCCTTTCGCCCGTTCCGTCGGCGGACGTCCGGTTTTTGGCGGGCTATCGGGGCCTCGCAACATTTTTCCGCACCGTGGGCGGATTCCGGAAAACGACTTCGACTGGGAACACGACCGACCGCTCGACCTTCCTGTATCCGAACTGGTCATCTATGAACTGCATGTCCGGGGTTTCACCCGCCACTCGTCTTCCAGGGTGGCTCATCCGGGAACCTTTGACGGTCTGCGCGAAAAAATTCCTCATCTTGTCGACCTCGGAATCAATTGTGTCGAACTCATGCCCGTCTTTGAATTCAACGAGCACGAAAGCACACGGGTGAATCCCCTCACCAATGAACGGCTTTGCAACTATTGGGGCTACAGCACCTTGGCCTTCCGCGCTCCCAAGGCCGGTTTTGCCGCCGGCGGCCGGCACGGTCAGGAGGTCAACGAACTCAAGGAATTGGTCAAGGCGTTTCACGCGGCCGGGATCCAGGTGATTCTCGACGTCGTCTTCAACCACACGGCGGAAGGAGACGCCACCGGGCCGGTCATTTCTTTCCGCGGACTGGACAACAAAACCTATTACCTCCTCGCTCCGGACGGCGCCTACCTGAATTTCAGTGGCTGCGGAAACACCCT
Source organism: uncultured Verrucomicrobiota bacterium (assembly GCA_903934135.1). Classification (GTDB taxonomy): domain Bacteria; phylum Verrucomicrobiota; class Verrucomicrobiia; order Chthoniobacterales; family JACTMZ01; genus JACTMZ01. The sequence continues at coordinate 9,440 of CAIZMQ010000088.1, read as the reverse complement.
CGATTGCAACCACCCGGTGGTCCGCGATTTTGTCCTCGATTGTCTCCGCTACTGGGCGGCCGAATATCACATCGACGGCTTCCGGTTCGACCTAGCGTCCGTGCTCGGCCGTGATTCGCAGGGCCATCCCCTGCCCAACCCGCCCCTCCTCGAATCGATCGCCCACGATCCGGTTTTGGCTCATTGCGAACTCATCGCCGAGGCCTGGGATGCAGGTGGGCTCTACCAGGTCGGCAATTTCCCCAGCTACGGACGCTGGATGGAATGGAATGGCAAATACCGTGATGCGGCCCGCCGCTTCTTGCGCGGCGATGACAATTCCGCGGCTGAAATGGTGCAACGCATCATGGGTTCGCCAGACCTCTACCGCGAAAGTGGCCGGAAGCCCTCCGCCTCGGTCAACTTTATCACCTGCCACGATGGGTTTACCCTCGCCGACCTCTTTGCCTACGCAAAAAAATACAATCTCGAGAACGGCGAAAATGATGCAGATGGTGGCAACGAGAATTACTCGTGGAACTGCGGGGCTGAAGGACCCACGGACGATGGCGCGATCAACGAGTTGCGGCTGCGCTGTGCAAAAAATGCCATGACCCTCCTTCTCGTCAGCCAAGGCGTGCCCATGCTTTTTATGGGCGACGAAATGGGGCGCACCCAGCGTGGCAACAATAATGCCTATTGCCACGATGAGGAATGGAACTGGCTCGACTGGGGACTGGCTGCCCGGGAGGCCGGCCTGTTGCGCTATGTCCGCCTGCTTGTCGCCTTCCGGCGCGGCCATGCCAGTTTGCACCGGGCCGACTGGTTCACCGGGGAGGACGAAGTCGGCAGCGGCTACGCGGACATTTCTTGGCACGGGGTCCAACCGGCTCAGGCGGACTGGAGTGAGCGCAGCCACTCCCTTGCCTTCCTGATCTGCGGCGGCCACGATCGCGCCCTCGGCGGGCGTGGCGATTTTTTCTACGCCGCCTTCAATATGCACACCGAGGCTCTCGATTTCACACTTCCCGGCCTGCCGGCCGATTACCGCTGGTCGCTGCTGGCCGACACGGCACAATCTTCACCGCACGACATCCACCAACCCGGGACCGGGCCGCAACTCGAAGACCACGCGGTTGTTCGCCTCGTGGCAAAAAGTTGCGTTCTGGCCCTTGGACGCGGCCCAGACTGAGATGGCCGCCACCCCCGCGAGCAAGACAGGCAAGCGCCTGTCGGTTATGGCCTGGATTGAGGACGCCTACGGGGCTGTTGTCCTGGTCAAGCAAGCAAAGGGCAGCCGCCGCTGGTCCCTGCCAGGCGGCAAAGTCAACACGGGCGAAGCTCTGATCAATGCGTTGCGCCGCGAGGTGCGCGAGGAAATCGGCATGCAAATCGCGACCGCTGCGGCCATCGACATTCTCGACCGCCCGCGCTCCGCCTCCGTCACCATCCTTTATCGTGTTCTGCTCAAGCCTGGCGTGATGAAACCCCGGGCCGGGGAAATCGACAAGATCGCCATCCGGCGTCGCCTGCCCAAGGAAGCTTCCGAAGCAGCAGTGTATTTTTGGAGACGCGCCCAGCACTCGTTTGAACCCCTCTCGCTTCTCATTCATCCCGCCGGCACCAAAAGCCGCCACGGGAGTTAGGACCATCTTCGTGCACCTGCCTTGACCATGCATACGGTGGAAATCATCGGCGGTGGACTGGCCGGGCTGGCTCTGGGCCTCGGACTCCGCGCCCGGGGCGTTCCCGTGCGCATTATCGAAGCAGGCAAGTACCCGCGACATCGCGTCTGTGGCGAGTTCATCACCGGCCTCGACCATGATACCCGCCGGGAATTGCAACTGACCGATATTCTGGCCGGAGCACGCCAAGCCCGCGGTGTCCTTTGGTCGGAACCGGGGCGCCCCAGCGTGCGGCATGATTTACCCGAGGTGGCCCTTTGTCTCAGCCGCTACCACTTGGATGAATCCATGGCCTCCGCCTTCGCTGCGGCCGGCGGTGACTTGCGCACGGGGTGCCGCGGTCCGTCCGATGCGAAACCGGGGCGCATCATGGCCAGCGGAAGACGTCCCCAGGCCGGTTCACGCTGGGTCGGCCTCAAGCAGCATTTCCATCAGTTGGATTTGCGGGAGGACCTGGAGCTTCATCTTGGTCAAGGGGCTTACGTGGGTCTCACCCGGATCGAAGGCCGGGCCGTCAATGTGTGCGGCTTGTTTCCGCGTCCCGGCCGTGGTGAGGCCTGCGGGTTAATCGACCGCGTGCGCGCGGCCGGACTCGCCTCCCTCGCGCTCCGTTTGGAGTCCGCCACCCCGGTCGAAGCGAGCGCCTGCGCCGTGGCCGGCCTCGACTATGGCCGGCCAGCTTCACAACTGGCTGCCCTCGGCGACTACCACGGACTCATTCCTCCCTTCACCGGTCACGGTATGACCGTGGCCATGCAAAGCGCCGCTCTCGCGGCACGCCGCCTCGAACCATGGGCACGGGGACGTTTTGCCTGGGACGAAACGCTCGCCCTACTCCAGCAGGACCTGCGCCGGCGTTTCGCCCGAAAATTGGCTTGGGGCCGGGTTCTTCACCCGTGGCTTCTTGCCCCGCATGGTCGTCGGGTTGTTCACCTGTTGCACCGCTGGGGAGCTCTGCCCCTCGGACCCCTTTACCGACTCTGCCATTGAGCGCCATGCACCTCCACGCTCTGGCCACGGCCACCCCACCCCACTCGTTGACCCAAATCGAGTGCCTCGATCTCGTGCGCAGCTCCCCGGCTCTGCAGCGGAATCTGGACCGGCGCTCCCGCCTCATGCTTTCGAGCATTCTGCGCGGCGACTCGGGCATCGCGCACCGGCAATTCGCCGTCCGCGATGTCGGGCGACTTTTCGCGCTGGAAGCAGATGAACTGAACGAGGAATTCCGTCATTCTGCCCCCTCCCTGGCCTCCCAGGCACTCCGCCCCGCATTGCATGCCGCCGGGGTGGCGCCGCACGAAGTCGACGCCTTGGTGGTGTGCACCTGCACCGGCTACCTTTGCCCCGGCGTGAGTAGCTATGTTGCGGAGTCCCTTGGCTTGCGGAACGATGCGTGGCTTCAAGATTTGGTTGGACTCGGCTGCGGTGCAGCTATCCCCGCCCTCCGGGCGGTCAATAGTGTCCTGGCCTCCCATCCGGCGGCCACCGTCGCCTGCGTGGCGGTCGAAGTCTGCTCTGCCGCATTCTACCTCGACAATGACCCCGGCGTCATCATCAGTGCATGTTTGTTTGGGGATGGCGCGGCGGCCAGCGTCTGGCGCTCGCAACCGGGCCCTGCGGGCGTCCGATGCCATTCATTCGACACGCACCACGATCCGGAAAACCGCGACCGTATCCGGTTCGAGCAACGCGGTGGCAAGCTGCGGAATTTGCTCCATCCCTCCGTACCCCGCTTGGCCGCCGGTGCCGTACGAGACCTCTATCATCGCGCAACCTCCTGCCATGGGCCGCCGATCGCCCGTATCCTCAGCCACGCGGGCGGCAAAGACGTGCTTGCCGCCCTGGAAGCAGAACTGCCCGGACACGACCTCTCCATTTCGCGGGAAATTTTACGTCGCCACGGCAACATGAGCAGCCCCTCGGTTCTCTTTGCCTTGGCCGAAGCGCTGCGCGAAGACCGGCCGCGACCATCGGAAGATTGGTGGCTCACCTCGTTCGGCGCGGGGTTCAGTGCCCACGCCTGCCGACTCAGCGCCGCTTAGAAGCGGATCGGCGGCGGCGCCGGAAGACTCATGGCCGGCCTCTCTGTTTGCACCGCGGCCGAAACCCCGGCGGCCTGAGCAGGACGGACTTCCGGGATGGCACTGTCCGCGCCGCCCGCCGTTCCGGCTGGTAGAACAAACGCATTCACAGCCACGGCTTCAGCCACCGGCATTTCCGCGGCCATACCCCCCATTGAAGCGGGGGAAACACTTTGGTAGGGATCGGCCGCGCCGACCACCGGGAGCGAGGAAATATCGACCGGACGGATCTTGCTCAGGTCGATCGCGGCGGCGGCGCGCGGCCACTCCTCCTCGGAAAACTCCTTCACGTAAGATTGCGGCCCGCCCGAGTGGAGAGGACAGGCGGCGCTTGGCGCTTTGCCAATGCGCGCGTATTCGGTGTACGCCGTCGACTCGGTGACCTCCGTCCCGTCGGGGCGCCTGATTTTCTCGATGCACTTGTCCGTGGCGAGGTCCCCGCTGAGGCGGCACACCTGCACCTGCTCGACGGTGACCGGGGCTTTGAGCGGGCTGGACGGAAAATCCCCGCGTGAAGCATTCATCACGTCGACCCAGACGGGAAGGGCGAGGTCACGACTGAAGGCGCCGCGAAAAATCTGCTGCGGCTTATCAAACCCCATCCACACTCCGCAGGTCAGCTTCTCATCGTAGCCCAGAAACCATAAATCGGTGAACCCGTAGGATGTTCCCGTCTTGCCGGCCGCCCCGGCCACAGCCAAGCCGTAGTCGGTCATTGCCTTTGACGCAGTCCCCCGCGCGAGCGCGTCGGTCATCAGACTGTGCACCTGCCATGCGGTGGCAGCGGAAACAACCTCTTTGCGTTCTTCCGTCCGCCGGTAAATGGTTTCCCCCTCGCCGTCATCAATACGGTCGATGATGTGCGTTCGTGCGGGACGGGACCCGCCGCCCGGGAACATGGTGTAAGCAAGGGTCGACTCTTCCAAGGTGAATTCGCTCGATCCAAGGTAGGCATTGGCAAATGGGCGCAGCGGCGAGCCGATCCCGGCATCCTTGGTCAGCTTGCCCAACGCATCGAGGCCCGTTTTGAAACCGACCCGGACCACCGCGGCATTTTTACCCCGCACAAAGGCATCCCGCACCGTGACCTCCCCCTCGTATTCGTTGTCGGCCCGCTCCACTCCCCACTCCCCGAGCACGCCCGAACTGCCACCGATGCCGACCAACCGGTTGTCCAGTGCCCAGTCTTGCACGACCGCCCCGGGGAAGACGCCTTTCTCGAAGGCTGCGGCATAGAGAAGGGGGACAAAGGCCGTGCCCAGAGGACGGCGGCCTTGCACGCTGCGGTTGTATTCGCTGTGACGAAAATCACGACCGCCCACCATGACGACGATACCGCCGCTGAGGTTGTCGAGCACGAGGACGGCTCCCTGCAGGTAGGTCGGGGGCATGGTATTGGAAGCACCCGGCTTCGGCGGGCGCGCGTCATAGCGGCGGCGGAACTCCTCGAATGTTTCGTTGGCATAACCCGGCCGTTTCTCGACTTCGGCGAGCCGTCGTTGCAGTGCGCGCTCAGCCACGCGCTGCATCTCCGCATCAATGGTGGTGTAAATGCGGAATCCGCCATTCATGGCCCGCTCAAAACCAAGCGAAGCAATGGCTTGCTGGCGGATGTGGTCAAGCGCGTAAGACTCTTTGACCGGCCTGGGCCGCTCGCGAATCACCAGCTGGTCCGCCATCGCTTTCTGATATTCGAGGCCGGTGAGAAAGCCCATGTCGCGCATTTGCCTGAGCACGACATCGCGATTTTCACGGGCACCTGCGGGATTGGCCCAGGGAGAGAGACTGTTCGGGCTCTTGAGAAGGCCGGCCAAGGTGGCCGCCTGCGAAGCTGTAAGTTCCGCAGCGGAAACCCCGAAATAGCCCCGCGCCGCCGCCTCCGCACCGTAAAGACCGCCGCCGAAGTAGACGCGGTTGAGATACATCTCCATGATTTTTTCCTTGGGAAATTTTTTCTCGATCTGCACGGCTAGCGCCATCTCAAGGAGCTTGCGACGGTAGGTCCGCTCTTTCAGGTCGAAGGAATTGCGCGCCAGTTGCTGCGTGACCGTGCTCGCCCCCTGACGGATACGACCTGCCGTCCAATTGGCCTGAGCGGCCCGGACAATACCCCAATAATCCACGCCCGTGTGCTCCCAAAATCGTTGGTCCTCGGCCGCGACAACCGCTTTCACCAGCCAAGGGGACAGCTTCTCGTATGGAACCGGATCACGGTTCTGGATAAAGATCTTACCCATCAGGTCGCCCTTGCGGTCGTAAATGAGCGAGGCTGACTCCATGCGCTCGAGCCGGCTGAGATCAAACTGCCCGGCCAGGATCAGAAACTCGGAACGAGCCGAAAGGACGACGACGGCACCCACGGCCGCACCGAGCAGAATGAGAAGCAAGGGCAGTAGCAACAGCCAGCGCCAAGCTCGTCGGCGGCGCGGCGGCGGCTCATCCTCCCAAGAGTATTTCTGGCTTGGCATGCCTTGTGTGCGATGTTGGCCAGCCGGCGAGCACTGACACCCGCGAACGGGCACCGGGCCAAGACAACTGGACTTGCACCCTACACCATTGCAGGGTCGTTAGCCAAGATGGACGAACGCCGAAGCCAGAACCAGTCCGTCCTTTACTGGGACGCGGACTGCGCCTTCTGCCGGCGCTGGGTCGAGCGGTGGCAAGCTGCCTCAGGCGAAGCGGTCATTTATCGCACCCTGCAAGCGGCACCGCCCGACGTCATGGCCGCGGCCGGTGGCGAGCCTTTCCAGCGCATCGTGATGTCCTGCCCGGACGGGTCCCTCATCACCGGCGCCCACGCGGCACTGGCCGCTCTGGCCGCGGACCAACCCGGGAGCAGTCTGCTGCTGCGTGCTTACCGCACCCTGCCGCTGTTCCGCCAGATCACCGAAGCCGCCTACCATTGGGTGGCCCGACACCGGAGTTGGTGCGCAAACATGACCAACTTGCTCTGGGGGCGCGGAACGCTGGTCACAAGATACCGCATTTCCGGATATTTTTTCCCCCGTCTCATCGGCCTGATTTATGTCTTCGCTTTCCTCTCGCTCTGGTCGCAGATCGACGGGTTGGCCGGGTCCCTGGGAATCCTGCCGGTCGAGGTTCACCTCACCGCGGTGAAGGAGAGCTTCACGGCTGCAGACCATCCATGGTCTGCCTGGTGGGCTGTACCAAGCCTCCTCTGGTTCGGATCGAGCGACCTCATGCTCCACGTGTGGCTTGCCGCAGGGACGGCAGCCTCGGTGGCACTCGTCCTCGGCCTGCTCCCGGCGGCGTCCGCCTTCACCGCTTGGATTTGTTACCTCTCGTTTGCCTCGGGGGTGCCGCTTTTTCTCAATTTCCAGTGGGATGCACTCCTGCTCGAGGCCGGCTTGCTGGTTGTCTTCTACGTTCCTTGGTCACTGCGCGCGCCCTGCGGCGCCTCGGCCCCGCCACGGGCCGCCCGTCTTCTCGTCTGGTGGCTGCTTTTTCGTCTGATGTTCGAATCCGGCTTGGTCAAGCTCTACGGCTTCGACGCCACCGGACGCAACACATGGCTCGAAGGCACCGCGCTGGACTACCACTATTTCACCCAGCCGATTCCGGTCTGGACAAGTTGGTGGTTCGCGCAATGCCCCGACTGGTTCCATGTTCTTTCCCTCACCGTTGTCTTCGCCATCGAATTGCTCGGGCCATTTTTTATGATCGGTCCGCGGCGCCTGCGCATGGCCGCATTTTGGGCCTTCAGCTTGCTCATGGCTCTCATCATGGCCTCCGGCCACTACGGCTTCTTCAACCTGCTGACCCTTGCTCTCTGCGTCAGTTTGGTCGACGACGCCTGCTGGCCCTCTTGGCTGCGGCGGCGCTTCGCCGGGAGTATCGTGGCCACAGCGGCGTGGCCCGCGCGCCTACGAGGCAAACTTCTGCCTTGGTTTGCCATGCTCATAGTGGCTCTCACCACCCTGCAACTGCTCGTCGTTCTGCGGTTTGTCCGTCCGCCCGCGGTTGCACCCGTGCTCGGAGCATTTGCCCCACTGCGCAGTACGAATTCGTACGGACTCTTCAGTGTGATGACGACCGAACGACCGGAAATCACGATCGAAGGCAGCGTGGACGGCCATACTTGGCAGCCCTACCGTTTCCGCTACCAAATGGCGGCGGATAAAAACAACCTGCCCTTTTTGCTGCCTCACATGCCCAGGTTGGATTGGCAAATGTGGTTTGCCGCTTTGGAATACCGTTCCTCGGGTCAACCCCCGGGATGGATCATGCCCCTGCTCGGCCGCCTGCAGGAGCAGTCCGGCCCGGTTCTCGACTTGCTTGATCCCGACGGCAATCCGGATTTGTCGCCGTCCTTTTTCCGCTTACGTCTCGACCTGCTGACTTTCGCGCCGCGTGAAATGCGTGCCGCCACCGGACGTGTGTGGCAGGCATCACCTCTGCCTGGCTACACCATCGAGGGCAATCTCCAGCGCTGAACTGGCCGGCGGACGGTCCGGCGGCATCTGCACCGGATGGGGGACAACCACCCGGACCTCGTCCGTCCCCTCCCCGGCCAAAGCCAGGCGAGGCCCTTTTTCGCGTTGTCGAAACTTCCCTTCCACGGATGATTGTGTCATTATTGCCAATCATGTTTACGGGTTTGGTACGCGAAGTTGGTCAGGTTGTTTGGTTGCGCCGCTCCGACCGCATTGTGCAGCTCCTAGTCAAAGGCCCTCGCACGGCCACACGAGTGCGGGTTGGCGAGAGTGTCTCGGTCAATGGCTGCTGCCTCACAGTAACCGCCCAGCGCGAGGGCCAGTTTATGTTCGACCTGCTGGCCGAAAGCCTCGACCGGACGAACCTCGGACATCTCAAACCCGGGCACCCGGTAAATTTGGAGCGCGCCCTGCGGGTGGACGGAAGGCTTGGCGGTCATTTTGTCCAGGGTCATGTTGATGGCACCGCCCAAGTTGTCGCTCTGGAAGAAAAAGGACCTGATCTGCGCATCGATATCGCGCTCCCTGAGGAATTTGCCCGCTATGTGGTTTACAAAGGATCCATCGCGATCAACGGCGTTAGCCTCACCGTGGCGGCCGTCAATCCATCAGACTTCTCTGTGTGGGTCATCCCCCACACCTTGGAAAACACCAACCTTGGCGACCTCGAAGCCGGCGATTTGGTCAATTTGGAGTTCGATATTCTCGCCAAATACGTGGAGCGCCTGCTGGAAACACGCGGGACGGAGCGCTGAGCCCCGCAATCAGGGCTGGCTCGTGACGATTTCCAGCTGATCGGGGGTACTGATCCGTATCTGAAGCTGGCGGCCTTTGTAGTTCTCGAGCGTGCCGCGCACGAGGACTCGCTGGTTCACGTATTGGTCAAAACCTTCCGGAAACTTGTCGTAGGACATGCGAAAAACCACCGCCACTAACCCGGACTTCCGGTCGCCGAAGTTGAGGAAGGTGATTCCGCCGCTGGCATCCTGGCCGACATTTTTGACCACTCCTTCAACCGCCACCTCCAAGCCGGCGCTTGACTGCAGGCTGGCCGCATCTTCGGCCTGCAAGACATCGGCCACGGGGGAAGTTTCGCGGGCGGATGGGAGCGTATTTTTGGGCGTTCCGGACCGGAGCGGATCCGTGACTGCCGTCGCTTCATCGCTTCCTCCGACCTCGGTAGTAGTTTCTGCAGAAGTCGGCAGACCGCGACCGAGAACTTCCTCTATCTGCTCCTCACG
>CAIZMQ010000087.1 GCA_903934135.1 uncultured Verrucomicrobiota bacterium | reverse complement strand
GTCAAGTGCGGTCGGGTCAAGGCCCCATCGCACCAAGTCGGCGCCGGTGGTTCGCTTGACCCGATGAAAACACGCGAGGAAACCAAACGTGATTCCGGCCGGAAAAAGAAAACGGCCAAGGCGGCAACCCAAACGGAGGCTGGGCCTTGGAAGGCGCCGGCCTCGTCACCCGGCGGCGGCAAAAGCTTGGCCGAGTGGTGCCCGGGCGAGCCGGCGCGAAGGGGTTACGAAAAAGCCGTTGAGGATTGGTGGTGGCTGTGAGCGCGCGAAGCGCGCTCTGTGACGAGTGACTTGTGGCGAGTGCCGTGTGAAGCGGGGCGACGGAGGAAAAAACAGGCCACGGATAGAAGAAGAGGGAAGAAGATGATTTTCCTCGGGGTGACCTCCGGAGAAAAAAAGACATCCTGGCCCGAGTTGACATCGACCGACGCCAGTCGGGTGAAATTTTATCCGGTCGTTTATCCTCTCCCATCGGTGGCTGCAGCTTTACGGTCTGTCTTTTGCTTCGTTGGCTTGGTGGGTGCGTTTGGTGCCGGCTTTGGCTTCAAGCGCGGCGAGGTAGCGCCCTTCGCTGCGGACTTTGCTGTCGGTGGTTTTTCCGGACCAGGTGCGCGCCCGGTCATCGGCCGGGACGTGAACCCGCTCGCGGGACTGGGACCAATGTTTGGGTTTTTTCATCGCGCCATTGTCGCGGCACGAGGCGGGTGCCGGCTGCCGGGTCTTCACCCCATGGTGCGTCTTCTCTCGTGGCGCCATCTTGCCCCCGATGCAAATCCTCGACAATTTCAGCAATGGCGCGGTGGCGGCAGGAGACGCGGTCCGCAGGAACGAGACGGAGGAGCCTTTGTTCGGCGATCCGCGCTGGGTCGATGAACGACTGCAGGCTCTGCACAAAGAGCCGGAAGGGGAGGGTTAAGCGATGCCGTTGCTCTCTTCCTCTACGTGTCGTTCGATGATTTCCGAAGCCTCGGTCGATGGGTCGCGGTGGCGGGCCCGCGCCCGGTGGATGAGTTCCTGCTCCAATTCCGGCGTGAGATCGTGGACGAAGATTGTTTCTTTTTCAGGATCACTTCGGAGAGCCATAGAGGGCCTTATTTATATCAAGACGATAGAAATCGAAAATGTAATTTGCGCCGGTATATCACTTTTTCTGCGCTTGCGTGATCCATCGCGCTGGGCCAAGTTTGAAATACCATTGTGACTACGCAAAGAAAGACGCGAGCTATTGCCGTGCAGTTGCCGCCCCAGACGATCAAGCGTCTCGACGAGCTGGCAGAGGCATCCGGCATGTCGCGCCATCGTTACATGATTTTGATCCTCGAACGGGCGGTCAAAGCGAATGTCACGGTGCGCGAGCAGGTCGCGTTTTCCAACGAGCACGCCTGAGTCCGGCGGCATGCCGCAGTGGTTGGGTATTCTTCCCCATGGAAGGACGAGGGGCAGGCTGCTTTTTTGCGGGAGCGATGAAAAGAAAGGAAGTACCCGTTCCGCCAATCGTGCGCCCTGAAGTCGACTTGAGTGCGCTTTACCCGGCGGACGGGTGGGAGTGGTTGAAGACGGACCAAACGGTGCCGCGGCGGCCTCGAAGGGATGGCCGGAACCGGGGGCTGGCTAAGTCCGACACCGGGCGGGCCCCACGGCGGTCCGGCCGAAACGGCTGAAGCCTTGACTCACGGAGGGGCGCGCTTAGTTTCGCCTCTATGTCGGGTCTGCCTTATTTCCGTGCCCTGTGGCTGGTCGGCCTGGCGCTGCTGGCTGTGGCCCAAGGGGTTCATGCCTATGAGCACTGGGAAATCGCGACGCATGCGCAATGCGTCGCCCACAACCACGGATCTTCCGACCATGACGAGGGTGGACCGCAGCATGACCACGGCTGCACCTCGCACGATCATGCCCCCGCGCTGTCCGGGGCGGCCTTTGTCCTCACTGTTGCGGAATCGGTTGCTTTGTTGTTCGCGGAATTTCCCGGTGCTCCTGCCGCCCTGGCCGCGTCCATCGACCAACCGCCTCGATTGTCCTGAGCATCCACGGGCGAGGTGTGCCCGTACCACGGCCCGCCATGCACTCCGGGTCCGGCATCCGAGAAGCGATGCCCCATGCCGCCGACCGGCGCGGCACTTTGAATCCGCCGGTCATCAGGACAATGAAAAAACGAATGACATTTTGGCTGCCCGGTCCGCTTTGCGCGGTGCTGCTCGTAACCTGCTGCGCATACGGCGCCGCGCGGGGTGCGGCCTTGTCCATGGAGGGTGCGGTGCAGGTCGCCTTGATGGGGAACCGCGATCTGGCGGCCGCGCGCTTCGTGGTGGCCAAGGCGGAAGGGCGCTTGCGGCAGGCGGGCTTGCTGCCGAATCCGGACATCGAGTTCAACGGTTTCAGTGATTTCATCGCCAGTGGTGACGGGGAAGGTGAATTTATCATCGGCTTGCATCAGGTTCTGCCGCTGACCGCGAGACTGTCGCTCGCCCGCGAGGTGAGCCGTGTCGGGGTGGCCGAGGCGCTGCGCGAGGTGCGCAACCACGAACGTTTACTTATTGCCCGGGTGGAAGAGCTCTATGTGCGGACCCAGGCCGCGCGGCTCCGGTCGGCGGCGGCGGATGAGGCGAGGGCGGATGCCGCGGCTTCCTCCGGTTTGGCGGCGACCCGGCTCTCGGCGGGGCAGGGCACGCTGGCGGAATCCGCCCTGGCCCGGGTGGAGGAACAACGCTGGGGCAACATGGCAACGGGCGCGGCGACCGAGGCCGAGGTGCTGCTGCTCGATTTGAAAACGGCGGCCGGCCTGCCGGCTGAAGCTCCGCTTGCGCTGACCCAAACGCTCGAGTCGGCGGTGGAGGATTTGCGGGCCCGCGCCGGTGCTGCGGGGGTTGCCATCCGTCCCGATGTGGAATTGGCCCTGCTCGGCTTGGACCGCGCCGGGGCGGAGACGCGCTTGGCCCAGGCCTCGGCCTGGGAGGGGATCCGGGTGGGTGTGGAATACATGCAGGATCGCGGGGTCAATGCGCCGGGCGGCATCGACACGGGCTATTTTCTCGGGGTGAAGATCAGCCTTCCTTTGCCGGTCTGGGACAACAAGACCGGAGACATCGAAGTGGCGCGGGCCACGGAAGAGGAGCGGGCGGCGCGGGTGCGTGCGCTCGAACTTGAGGTGGGCAATGATATTTCCGCCGCGCGCCGCCGTGTTTCGCTGCTTGAGGAGCAATGGCGTCGCTACGGGCGGGAGACGCAACCGGTGATCGACGAGGCGGGCCGCGAGATGTTGCAGGGTTTCGAGCAGGGGCGGGTCGAGGCGCGCGACCTGCTCCTCGTTCGCGCCGAGAGCACGGCCCTGCGGGTCGAGGCGACACGGATCACCGAAAATTTGGCTTTGGCGCTCATCGATCTGGAGGCTGCGGGCGGAACGCACCCCGCCTTGGCCGCTCCCTATTTGGAGGAAAAACCCCTGCATCGGAGGAAAAAACCATGAAGATACTGACCCTTGTTTTGTCACTGGCCGTCGCGGCCGTGACCTTGCGGGCCGGGCCGGGCCACGACCATCCGGTCGAACCGGGATCCGGCGGCGCGGCGGTGGACGGACCGGTCGTGCTGACCGGGACGCAGGCGGCGAATCTGCAGCTTGAGACGGTGGCAGCGGAGATCGCCGAGATGGCGCCGGTGCTGGAGGTGCCCGCGGTCTTTGTCCTCCCGCCGGAACGCCATGCGCGGATCACCGCACCGTTCGCCGGACGCGTGACCGAACTGCTGGCCAAGCTCGGCGAGGAGGTGGAGAAAGGTCAGCCCTTGCTGCGCGTCGCGCCTTTGGCCGTGGGAAGCCCGCCGCAAGAAATCCGCGCACCGCTCGAGGGGGTGGTTTTCGAGCAGGAGGCGGTCATTGGTCTGCCTTTCACCCCGGAGACCACGCTGATGCAAACCGGCGACTACCGGGAGTTGCTGGCCCGGGGCAGCTTTTACCAATCGCCGGAGCTGACACGGGTGGCGGCGGGGCAGAAGGCCGTTTTGTTGCTCGATGTTTTCCCCGGCGAACGATTTGAGGGGTTGGTCCAACGGGTCGATCCGGGCCATGCGGAAGGCAGCCCGTTCTTTCACATTTACGCGCTGGTTCCGAACGAAGCAGACAAGCTTCACCCGAATTACCGCGGGCGCATGCTGGTCGAAACCGGTGCGCCGGAAACCGTGGTTGCTGTACCGCGCCGGGCGGTGCTCGGTCAACTCGGGGCCAAGTTCGTCTTCGTCCAGACCGAGCCGTTGCACTTCGAACGGCGCGAGGTGGTGACCGGGCTGGTCAGCGGCGACCGGGTCGAAATGGTGGAAGGCGTTCTGCCCGGCGACATCGTGGTGACGAACGGGCATTACCAATTGCAATATGCCGCGGCGGGCGGCGCAGCGGAGGCGGAAGCAGGTCACGACCACGCGCACTGAGCCCATGTTCGACCGCCTCATTGCCTTTTCCGTGCGCAACCGCCTCTTGGTGGTGGCGACCGCCGCGCTCATCGCGGCCTATGGCGGCTACGTGCTGACCCAGATTCCGGTCGACGTGTTTCCCGATCTCAACCGTCCCACGGTGACAATTTTCACCGAGGCGGGCGGGTTGGCGCCCGATGAAGTGGAAATGCTCGTCACCGTGCCGCTGGAGACCGCGGTCAACGGCGCGGCGGGCGTGGAGCGGGTGCGATCCATGTCGGGTATCGGGTTATCGTTGGTCTTCGTGGAATTCGGCTGGGAGACCGATACTTACCGGGCGCGCCAGATTGTGGCGGAAAAAGTCGCCGAAGTGACCCCGCGGTTGCCGCAGGACATCCGGCCATTCCTCGGGCCGGTCTCCTCGATCATGGGTCAGATCATGGCCATCGGCCTGACCAGTGAAAACCCGTCGGTCAGTCCGATGGAACTGCGAACTCTGGCCGACTGGGACATGCGTCGCCGCCTGATGAGCATTCCCGGCGTGTCGCAAATCACCGTGATGGGCGGGGACGTGCGGCAATACCAGGTGCTGGTCGACCCCGCGTTGCTCGTGGCCGCCGGCGTGACCTTGCACGAGGTGCAGTCGGCCATTGACGAGTCGAACGTCAATTCCTCAGGAGGTTTTCTGCCCGACGCGCACAATGAGCGGTTGATCCGCAATCTGGCCCGGGTGGAAAGCGCGGAGGATCTGGCCATCACGGTGGTGAAGGTGCTGCCCGATGGATCGAGCATTCTCCTCGGGCAGATCGCCGAGGTCCGCGAGGGGGCATCGCTCAACAAGCGAGGTGATGCCGGCATCGACGGGCGTCCCGGCGTGATCCTCACGGTGCAGAAACAGCCCGGGGCGGACACCATTGCCCTGACCCGGAAGATCGAGGCCGAGTTGGAGATCATCGGGAGGTCGCTGCCGGACGGGGTCAAGGTGCACACCGACATTTTTCGTCAGAGCAATTTCATCGCCCGGGCCGTGCGCAATGTGGAGGAGGCCTTGCGCGATGGAAGTCTCATGGTGGCGGTCGTGCTCTTCATTTTCCTGCTCAACTTCCGCACTACGGCGATCACCTTGACTGCCATTCCCCTGTCGCTACTCACCACCTTCATCGTCTTTCATGCGGCCGGTCTCGGGATCAATACCATGACGCTGGGCGGTCTGGCCGTGGCCATCGGCGAACTGGTCGATGACGCCATCGTCGATGTGGAAAATGTTTTCCGCCGCCTGCGCGAGAACCGCCAGGCGGCGAACCCGCGTCCGGTGCTCGATGTCGTGGTCTCGGCCTCGCGGGAAATCCGCAATTCCATTGTCTATGCCACCGTGCTGGTCGTGCTCGTCTTTCTCCCCCTCTTCGCCCTGCAGGGCATCGAGGGGCGCATCTTCACTCCTTTGGCCGTGGCCTACATCGTGTCCATTCTCGCATCGCTCGCCGTTTCGCTCACCGTGACGCCCGCCTTGTGCGCCTTGCTGCTGCCGCGGATGAGACGCATGGAGCAACCGCGGGACGGGTGGCTGGTGCGGAGGATCAAGGACTGGGAAGCGCGGTTGCTCGACCTCGGGTTCGCCGCACCGCGCCGCGTCTATCTCGCGGCCGGGGCCCTTTTTGCCGCGGCGCTGGTCATCCTGCCCACTCTCGGGCGTGAGTTTCTCCCGGAGTTCAACGAAGGAAGCATCACCGCTTTTGTCGTCTCGGCTCCGGGCACCTCGCTGGAAGAGAGCAACCGGGTGAGCCGCATGGCCGAGGTGTTGCTCTCCGCCGTGCCCGAAGCCCGCACCATCGCCCGCCGGACCGGACGGGCCGAGGGCGACGAGCACGTCATGGAGGTCAACACGACGGAAATCGAATTCGAATTGGACCCCTCCGCCCGTTCCAAGGCGGAAATTCTCGCCGATATCCGCGCGCGGTTGGCCACGTTGCCGGGCGTCGGGGTGAGTGTCGGCCAGCCGATCTCGCACCGGATCGACCACATCCTCTCCGGAGTGCAGGCGCAGATCGCGATCAAAATTTTCGGCGATGATCTCGGGGTGTTGCGGCGGCTGGCCGGGGAGGTGCGTGACGCGGTGATTGCCGTCCCGGGGATGGCCGACGTGCAAGTCGAGCGGGTCACCTTGGTGCCGCAGATTCATGTCCGTTTCGATCGCGCGAAATGCGCGGCCTACGGGCTGCGACCGGGTGAGGCGGCGCGCTACACCGAGCTGGCGATCAAGGGGGCGACCGTGACCGAGGTGCTCGAGGGGCAGCGGACTTTTGACGTGGTGCTGCGACTGACCGATGAAGCGCGGCAAGACGTGGAGGCGATCCGGTCCATTCCGGTGGATACGCTCGCCGGGCAACTGGTTCCCCTCGGGCTGATCGCCGAAGTGAGTGAGGCCATGGGGCCGAACATGATCAACCGGGAGAATGCGCAGCGACGCATCTACGTCTCGGCCAACGCGGCCGGGCGGGATCTGGTCACGGTGGTCCGGGAGGCACAGGCTGCGGTGACGGAGCGGGTCACGCTGCCCGAGGGATATTATGTCACTTACGGCGGACAATTTGAAAGCGAGGCCGGGGCCGCGCGACTCATCCTTCTCCTGGGCGGTCTGAGTCTGGTCGCCATGTTTTTTGTCCTCTACATGCAATTCCAAAGCGGCGCGTTTGCCGCGCAAGTCATGCTGAACATCCCGCTGGCCTTTGTCGGCGCGGTCTTCGGGGTGAAGTTTTTTTCGGGCGGGGTGCTTTCCGTCGCTTTGATGGTCGGCTTCATCGCTTTGACCGGAATCGCTGCGCGCAACGGGATCATGATGATTTCCCACTACCTGCACCTCATGCGTGAGGAGGGGATGCCCTTCGGCCGCGAGATGATTGTGCGCGGCACGCAGGAGCGTGTCGTTCCGGTGCTCATGACGGCGCTGACCGCGGGTCTGGCCCTCTTGCCCTTGCTGCTCGGAGCCGGGCAGCCGGGCAAAGAAATTCTCCATCCCGTGGCGGTGGTCATTTTCTGCGGTCTCTTCACCAGCACGCTGCTTGATTTGCTCGTGCGGCCGATGGTCTTCTGGCAATTTGGGCGTCGTGCCTCGGCGCGGCTCGTACCCGGCGCCTTTCCACAACCCATACCAACCCAACCATGAAATACCTCGTCCTTCTGGCCATCCTGATCCTTCCCTTCAACTTGCTCGCGGGCGAAGGCCATAGCCACGGGCACAGCCACGAGCAGATCGAGGTTCCATCCACCCTGCCCGAGGTGCGTGCGATGATCGCGTCCAAACAGTCCGAACTCACCGCGTTGCTTACCGCGGGCGACGCCCAGGGGGCTCATGCGGCGACCGATGTGCTGGTGGCTTGCGTGAAAGCCATTCCCGGTTTGCTCACCGAGGCGGATGGCACGGGGAATCAGCGCATTGAGGGCATGGCGAACAATGCGGCCAAGGCATGGGCCTCGGTGGCTCACGATGGCGACCACGGGGACTTCGCTGGGGCCGCCCGGCAAGCGGACAAAGCGGGAGCGGCTTACCGGCTGCTCGAGGCGCGGTTGCCGAAGTAGCGCGGATCACGCGGGGCGGCGGGCTGCGCCTCAGTTCGCGCGGGTGGTGCTCGGGGTGGTGCGGGCGTCGGCCAGGTCGCGGCCGGTGCCGCGGCGGAGTTTGACGAAGCAGTTGTTGTCGCCGTGAAGGGACCACGGACCGATGGGCACTTCGGAGAATTCGACGAAGCGCCAGTCGACGTGGTCGTTGGTCTTCATGCCGAGGTAGTCGCGGACGGCGGGAGAAATATCGAGTCCGGCTTCCTGATTGCGATTGGGGGTAGGGCGGGCGTCGCCGAAGACGTATTCCCAGTGGTCGGTGCGGAAGGGACCAACGTCCTCCCACTGGGCGTAAACAATGCGGCCGCGGTAGTGAATGGCCAGCCAGCGGCCTTTGCAGACGCTTTGCCCGGAGCGGACGAAAGTGTCTTGGAACCAGGGGATGATCGCAGCCGCTTCAGCCTTGGTTCCGCCGCGGGTCACATCGTTGTAGGGAAGGGCAATGTAAAACGGATTTTGGCGCGGGATGAAGGCGGCGGGCAAGAAGCCGCGACGGGCCGATGGATCTGGATTGTCATAGCCGCCGTAGTTGTGCGCCCATCGGGTGTCCCACGAACTTTTGTCATTGGGCACGGGATTGTTGCGCGCCGCTGCTTCGCCAATCCAGAAGACGGTGGTCATGATGTTGCGCCTCCACGGATAACTGGCACGGGGGGAGGGTGTGCGGCGGGCGGGTGAGGGTTCGAACCGGCGGGCCTCAACGGTGCGTGTGGCATCGGCCCGCCAAGCGGCCGCCTTGGTCGTTCCCAGAGAGGCGGCTAGAGGGTTCGTGCCGAGAAGGCACACGGCAACGGCAAGGAGGAGCGGTCGGAGCATGGGCGCGTGGTTGATGGCGGAACCTCGCACCGGTCGAATCCCCGCGCAAATGGCCCGGTCAATTTTTTTTTGCGCGGCGCCCCGGGGCCTCAGTGGCTGCCGCGGCGCAGGGCGTCGAGCAACTCGTGGAGGTCGACGGAGGCAAAGCGGGTGGCGGTGTCGGAAACGGCGTAGGGCATGACAAGAACGCCGTGGTGAACGAGGGCGCCGCAGGTGTAGACGACATTGGGCACGTAGCCGTCGCGCTCGTCGAGGGCGGGGCGGAGGAGGGGTTCTTTGAGACGTCCGATAACCCGGGAGGGATCATTGCGGTCGAGGAGGACGGCGCCGATGCAGTATTTGCGCATCGGGCCGACGCCGTGGGTGAGGACAAGCCAGCCGGCATCGGTCTCGATGGGCGAGCCGCAGTTGCCGAGCTGGGTGAATTCCCAGGGTTGCGCCGGGCGGACGATGACCTGCGACTCATACCAGAAGTGGGGATGGTCGGAGAACATCAGGTGGATGTTGACCCCGTCCTGCCGGCTGAGCATGGCGTAGTGGCCGTTGACTTTCCGTGGGAAGAGGGCGAAGCCCTTGTTGGCGACGGCGGGGCCGTTCAATGTGCTGGCGTGGAAGGTGCAGAAGTCGGGGGTGGCGACAATCTGCGGGAAGACGTCCGCCCCGTTGTAGGCCGTGTAGGTCGCGTAGTAGGTGACCTTGCCGTCATCATCGGTGAAGCGGACGAAGCGGGCGTCCTCGATGCCGTTGCTCTCGAGCGGCGAGTAGGGGAAAATAACTTTCTCGGAGAGGCTGAGGCCGTCCTTGAAACGCACGGTATAGTTGGCTTCGGCGAGGGAAACCGCGCGCTCGCCGGCCCGCACGATCTCGGGGTCGCTGCCGTCACGGCGCAGGGCGGCGGTGCGGGTCACCAGTTCCGGCATGTGGAAGACATCGGGGAGGTCGGCCGTGGCGGCGCGGGCCGCGTGGTGGGGAACCCCCAATTCGAAAAGTTTGCGGCGGAAAAGACGCAGGTCATATTTGGCGGCGGGTTCGGGTCGGGGGGAGTGGACGAATTTCGAGACCGGGTCGAGTCGCACGGTGCCGTCAGCCGCGGCGATGCCCGAGCGAAAGGTGATCGACGAGATGTGTCCCTCGCCGGTGGCGCGCAGGCTGAGGATGAAGCGCAATTCCCCGGGGGCGAGCCCGGATTGGTCGGGGGCGGGCACGATGCTCGGGTTGAAGAGAGCGCTGGATTCGAGGGAATATTCGTTGGTGAAATAAGAACCGATGAGAAGCTTGCGGGCCTCGTCGAGCGGACGGTCGACGGGAATCAGCGGGGCCAGCTTGGCGAAGCGTTCGAGGAAGATGGCGCGAATGTCGACATGGCGGTCGTGAAATTCCGCCAGCACGCTCTCGAGCGTCTCCGCAACGGAGTCATCGTCGAGCATGAGGACGCGGGCGAGCACATCAAGGAGCCGGCGGCTGGGTTCGGGATGGCCGGTCGGTTTGACCACGACCGAGGCCATGAAGGGGCGGAGGAGGACGCGGCGTGCATCGGGCCGCAATTCGAAAGGTTGCCGGCGGAGGTTCATGTCGGGCGTTCGGAGAAGGCGGCGCTGGCGTTGTCCAGAGCCTTCATTTCCGCGAGGGCGAGGAGGAAGGAAAGGGTGGATTCGGCGCCCTGGTTCTGGTTCGTGCGGTTGGGGTGCAGCCCGTCGCGGCAGCCGCCCGTGGCCGGATCGTAAAGCAATTCGCCGAGGTCATTGGCCCCGAGGAACCAGTCGAAGGCACGGATGGCCTCGGCACGCCAACTCTGGTCGGCGGTGGTGTTGTAAGCCTCGATGCAGGCCCCGACTGCCGCGGCGGCATCGACCGGCTGCTGGTCGAAAGCGGCAGGTTGTCCGCCTTTGCGCCAGAAGCCGTTCGATCCGATCGGACGGAAACATCCGCCTTCGCCGCGCTGGTGGTTCATGAGCCAGCGGAGGGAGTTGAGGCCGGCTTTGCGCATTTCTTCGTTGCCGGTCCAGCGGCCGGTCAGGATGAGAGCGTGGCAGAGGCGAGGATTGTCATAGGTAACGACTTCCTCGAACCACGGCCATTCGGGGGTGGCCACACGTTTCCAGAGCCCGAAGAGGCGCGCGGAGAGGTCCGCGCGCATGCGGGCGGCGAGCAGGTCGCCCTCGAGGGTGCGCAGGTATTCGTGGAGGCCGAGAATGGTGAAGGCCCAGGCCCGCGGGGAAGTAAAGGAGGCGACGGCGGGCAGAGCTTCGTTGAAGAGCGGTGCGGCCCACGAGCGGAGGCTCTCGCTGCGGGTGCGGCCGACCACCGCACCGAGTGCCCAGAGCGTGCGCCCGTGGCTGTCTTCGGAGCCGTGTTTCTCGAGCCATTTGCGGTCGAAACTCATGAAATTGCGGAAACGCCCGGTGTCGCGGACAAACGCGTGCTGGAGGAAGGCGGCGTAAGAGGCGCGGGCGAGGCGGATTTCGGGCGGGCATTCGTCAAGGCCCTCGAGGAGAACTGAGAGCAGGAGGGCGCGGGCGTTGTCATCGGCGCAATAGCCGTGGTCGAACCACGGCACGGTGAAAATGGCGTGCTGGTAGATGCCGGTGCTGTCGGTCATACGCAGGAGATGATCGAACCGCCAGGGCGGCAGGTGCGAATGTTCTCCGAAGGGTGCGGCCGGGCGCGGTTTGTGGTGGGCGTGGATCTCGTTGTGGTCGCCAGCGGTGGCGAATAGGTGGGTGTAGGCGGCGGCGACCTCGGGCCAAATCATGTGGCGTCCGGCCAGGTAGGACTGCTTGCGCATGGCATTGAGCCGGGTCTCGTCGGTGAGCAGGGCGCCGACTTCGCGGGCGACCGCGGTGGCATCGCGGAATGGGACGAGGACACCGGCCTCGTTGGCCAACAGCTCCGCGGCGTGCCAATAGGGGGTCGAGACCACCGCTTTGCCGGCGCCGAAGCAGTAGGAGAGCGTGCCCGAGGTGATTTGGGCCTCGTTGAGGTAGGGGGTGATGTAAATGTCAGTCGCGCCGATGTATTCGCGGAGTTCCTCGTTGGACACGTAGCGGTTGACGAAGCGGATGCTGTTTTCCACGCCGATGCTGCGGGCCATGCGTTCGAGTTGCAGGCGGTAGCTCTCGCCTTCCTCGCGGACGAGGTTCGGGTGGGTGGCGCCGAGCACAATGTAAACGAGCCGCGGATGATCGCGGACGATGTCGGGCAGGGCACGGATGACATATTCGATCCCTTTGTTCGGCGAGAGCAGGCCGAAGGTGAGCATGACCGGACGCCCAGCGACTTCGAACTGGTCCTTGTAAAAGCTCGGATCGGTGAAGCCGGTGTCGGGAATGCCGTGCGGGACAACGGCGATTTTCGAGTCGGCGACGCCGTAGAGGCTGGTCAGCATGCCGCGGGCGCGCTCGGCCATGACGACCAGACGCGAGGAAAGGTCGACGAGTTCGTGGAAGACCCGGCGCTGGTTGGAGTCCGGGTTTTCCAACACGGTGTGGAGGGTGGTGACAACGGGCATGCGCACGCGGCGGAGGAGGGCGAGGATGTGGCTACCGGCCGCCCCCCCGAAGATGCCGAATTCATGCTGCAGGCAGAGCACGTCCATGTGGGCGAGGTTGAGAAAGTTGGCCGCGCGCACGTAGGAGGCAACATCGGGCTGGGGGATTTCGAAGCGCACCTCGGGAGGGTAGGTATAGTTTCCGGGGCGGTCGGATACCGCGATGACCGGGCAGCTCCAATCCGGATTGGCCGCAACGACGGCATCGCGCAGATCGCGGGTGAAGGTGGCGATGCCGCACTGCCGCGGGGGATAGTCGCCGAGAAAAGCGACTTTATTAACCGGAGAAAACGGAGTCATCAGGCTTAGTGTGGCGCGCAGGGCGGCTGCGCCAATGGAAAATTTCCCCCAGGGCCGATGGTCTTCAACTTTCGTTTTCCGTGCCGAGGTGATCACCCAACCACCAGCTGAGGCCGCGCAGTGCGAGTTCAGCCATGGCCAGCGGATGTTTCTCCAGCTGATGCATAAGTTGTGCCGTGAAATTGTTGACCGGCTTCTTCTTTGTGCCGGAAAGTTCGATCTCGCACCAATGGAGTCCTTCCTCCTGCCGGGCAAAGACGGACTTGGTGGCATCGGGCAACCAAGTGAGTGCGGAGGCGGGCAGCCCGGCCATGACCTTGCCGCTGAGGGAACCGTCGGGTGCGACCTGCACCGCGCCGCGCAGTCCGGCTTTTCCCGGCGAGAGGACATCCAACTGATCGACGTGCAGTCCGCGGTGGTCTTCCTTCCAATGGGCGGAGGCGCGCGACACTTTGATCGTGGTGTAGGCGTCCGACTTGAGAAAGCGGTCGAGAAATTTTTGGAATTGGAATCCTTGGAGCTCTCCACCGGTGAAACCGAGGGTTCCGCCGCCGCGCCCTCCGGAGACGTTCGCCCCGCGCCAGGACCACGAGGCTTCTGCCGTGAGTTCCCCGGCGAGGTTTCCGGCGAGGGAAGCCGGGAGGTAAGCGCCGAGCGGGATGCGCGAGGCGGAGATGTTCACCTCGGCCTCGGAGGTTTCCATGTTCCAAGATCCGGCCCCGCGCAAGTCGGCCAGTCCGGGGGCGGTGACGACGACATTTTTTGCCCGCAGGAGGTCGCCTTCCAACTGGTATTCGAGTGAGACATGGGAAAGGGCAAGGTCGCGCCACGCGGGCTGGCCGGCGCGTGTGGCGAGCCGGTCGAGGTAGTCCCAGTCGCGCACCCGGGCATTTTGCAGGGCGATATTGCCCTCGCCGGAGGCATTTTTCCCGGTGGGGTCGACGCGGTAGGTCAGTTTGCCGTCGAGTTGTCCGGAGAGCACCGCGGCAAGGTCGGAGGGCAGGAAGGGCAGGATGTCGAGCGCGGTGATCTGCGCGGAGGCGTCGATGCTTTTGTCGGTTTGCTGGCCGAGGCGCGCTTTGAGTTCGAGGTTGCTCTGCGGGGAAGCCGGTTCGCGGAGGTAAAGGTAGCCGACATCGATCACTTCGTGCGTGACATAAACTTGCATCCCGTCGATGGCGAGGTCGGGATATCCGGGCAGGACGAGATGGCCCCCGCGGCCGAAGTATTTGAAATTCCTCCCGACCATCATGGCACCGAGGTGCATACCAGCCCCGCGGACCGGGGTGGTGCCGAGGGGCAATTCAATGGTCATATCGGGGCACTCGATCCATCCGCAGTGGAATTGCGAAGGCATGAGGAAGGCATACCAAGGCTTGGGCGGGATGACGGGGTCCTGCTTTTTTAATTCGTTGTTCGGCGCGACAACGCGGAAATCGGCCTGGGCGATGTCGATGCGGTCGACCTCCCAGCGGCCGCGGAGGATGCCCGCGGGATTAAGCCAACCGGTGGCGCGACCAGTGTCGAGCCCGCCGATGGCTTGTCCGGGCCAGCCGGTGCTGGAAAAATTTGCCGCGGTGACAGAAAGGTCGGGATTGAGGGTGAGCGGGCCGAATTTTCCGTCGACCTTTAGCGCGTGGTCGACCGCATGGGCCAACACGCGCTCGAACTGCGGCCCGGCCACCCAAGCAGTGAGGACTCGAGGGAGGAGAACGCGAGCCGCCGCGTATCCGGCGAGGCCGAGCACGGCCAGCACGAGGGCGAGCGTCAGGAGGCGTTTGCGGAGTTTCATTGGGGCCATGGAGTTGGAGCGGCGGAGCCTGGGCTGCCGAGTGCGGGCGAACGGCCGACGCGGAGCGGTCGCGACCAGCCTGCCACAACGCGACCCTATCAGGTCTTCCGTGGTTCCAAGACAAAATCCGGCAAGCGCCGCCGGGGGTCGTAGGCGCGGTGGAAGACGGGGCTGGCGGAACCGGAAATTGGTGGCACGAGCCATGACCAGTCGCCGGGCACGGGACGGCCGGCGTCTTTTTCTTTGGCCAGATGGTCCATGAATTGGCGCGACGCGGTGTGATGGTCGACCATGGTGACGCCGGCGAGGCGAAAGGAATGGAGCACGGCGGCGGTGAGTTCGATCAGGGCGCGGTCGCGCCAGAAAGGATCTTGCGAGCGGAGTTGCGGGTCGAGGCGGTCGGCCACGAGAGGCAGCAAATTGTAGCGATGCGGATCGCCGAAGTTGCGGGCGGCGATTTCGGTGACCATGTAGTAACCACTGAAGGGCGCCGCGGTGTAGCGTGCGCCGCCGGTCTCAAGGCTCATGTTACTAACTGCCGGCAGTGCGTGCCACCGCAGGTGAAGGTCGGCGAACCAAGTCAGGGTCGGGTGGGTGATGGGAACCTCGAGCACGGCATCCGGCGGCACGGGGAAGAAACGCGGCTTTTCGCCGGGGACTTCAATGAGGAGGGGAAGAATATCGAAGGCCGAGCGGTTGCGGGGCGGGGTCCAACCGGCCTCGAGGAGGCGCGCGGTGAAGTCTGTCTCCGCGGGATCACCCAGCATGGTGCCGTCGGCCGCGCGGTAACCCGCATAGCGGATAAGTTGGTAATTGTGGATGCGCGGCCCGGGGGCGTCCGGCCCCGAGGGGGCGAAAACGGTGATGAGCGGTTGGATGCGTCCGCCATTGGTCGAGCGCCGGAGGTGGGCGATACAGGCCTCGAAAATTCCCTCGGCCGTGGTGACGTCCCGCGCGTCGACCACATCGAGGGACTCCCAGAAGCGGCGCCCGATGCAGCGGCGGCTGTTGCGCCAGGCGAGGCGGCAGGCGAAGGCGAGTTCTTCCGGGGTCTGTCGGTAGAAGCCGCCATGCCGGATTTCTTCGGCCACCTGTGTACGGCGGGCGACGTCCGAGGTGGTGTGGTTTTCCCGCGCAAATTGATCGAGAAAGGCATGCGCGGCCCTGACCGGATCGGCCGGGTGGCCCGCTTCGTCCGCGAGGAGCGGGGAGTCGTCCGGCGCGAGGCTCCGGCCACTGAAGGGACATTGCGTGGGGATGTTCATTGAATTCGCGCCGCAGGATGGAAAGGGAGCGAAGGAGGAAGACCCCAAGGTCGTCGCGGAAGCAGACTCGCTCTCGGTAGGGGCGGTTTGATGGTTTCTTGGGAGGGTCTCATAGGCGCGGAGGTCTTTACGCTTTGTCTCGGGGTGCGGTTGTTACCGACGGCGAGACGGGTCGGCGATCCGGTTCGCGTGGTCATTCTTGGTCAGAGCATTGCGTCTGGGCACAACTTCGAACCGGAAGAGCGCTTACCCTGCGTTGCGGCAGGAGAAAATCAAGGCTGAGGGATTCAATGAAACCGAGGTCAATGCCGGCATGAGGGGGACACGGCGGCAAGGGGACTGCGGCGATCCTTCCGAGGTTGGCTGCGCGGGCACGGGATTGAGTCCGCCATCCTGCGGATGGCTGCCTCGCATGGATTGGTCGCGAGCGCGACCTTTCCGAGGGTGGCTGCGCGTGGCACGGGATTGAGTCCGCCATCCTGCGGATGGCTGCCTCGCATGGATTCGAACCATGACACACAGATCCAGAATCTGCAGTGCTACCGTTACACCACGAGGCATCAAAGAGAGATTAAGATTAGCGGCGAGCCCTTTTTATTTCAACCACGGGAATTATTGCTGCTGGGCCTGTTGTTGGAAGTGGGCGAGGACGGCTTCGGCCGTTTGGCGGTGGGTGAGGGCGGTGGAGTCGATGCGGATGGCAGCGGTCCCGGCGTAGAGAGATTTCCGCTCGGCGTAGAGTTCTTCCAAGGTGCGGCGCGGGTCGGCGGTCTGCAGGAGCGGGCGATTGCTGTGTTTGACCCGCTGGTAAAGATGCTCGGGGCTGGCATCGAGCCAGACCACGGGGCCGATTTGCGGGAGGAGTTCACGGTTTTGTCCCGAAGTGATGATCCCGCCGCCAGTGGCCACGATCAAGCCGATGCGTCCGACGAGGCCCTGCAGGACTTTGGTTTCGAGGGCGCGGAAATGTTCTTCGCCGTGCTCTTTGAAAATGACGGGGATGGATTGTCCCGCTTCGCGGGCCACCAGGGTGTCGGTATCGACGAGGGCGAAGCCGGTGAGGGATGACAAAATCCGGCCGACGCTGGATTTGCCGGATCCCATGAACCCGACGAGGACCAGATTGCGAAACACGTTCAGATTCTCACCACATTCAGGGCTTTTGGTCCGCGGTCGCTCGGGCTGAGCTCGAACTCCACGCTGTCACCTTCCTCCAGCGTCTTGAAACCATCGCCGCGAATCTCCGAGTAATGGACGAAGATATCGGCGCTGGCTCCGCTGGGGTCGGCGATGAAACCGAATCCCTTCTTGTTGTTGAACCATTTTACTATTCCTTGGGGCATGGAGGCGGGGCTGGTTTTTGACGCGATACTCTGCGCCCGGTGCGGTATATGGTGGAGCGATGCAGAATGGTCAAATGCTTATTGGCAAAGATAACCGGTCCGGTCATCGTGCCGTGCCCGTCAGGGGGTGGTCAGGGACGCTCCCAATGGATGGGTCTTTAAATTTCAAGTATCTAATCATCATTTAGTTATAAATAAGTCGAGCAAACAAAGAGGCTCTATGAAGACGCGACGACTCGCTGCGCAGAGTGCGCGCGAGATTGCCTTGGCGGTCGGGGAAGCTGCGGCGCTGCTGCGCGCCGGAGAGGTGGTCGCTGTGCCGACCGAGACGGTTTACGGGTTGGCCTGCGATGCGTTGAACGCGGAGGCAGCAGCCAGAGTTTTTGCCGCGAAGGAGCGTCCGGCTTTTGATCCGCTCATCGTCCATGTGGCCGACGCCTCGTGGATTGGCAGGCTGGCCCAGCCGGACGCCGCTGCTGCCCGGTTAGCGCAAAAACTGGCGGCTGAATTTTGGCCGGGGCCGTTGACCATGATTTTCCCCGCGCGGGAGTTGGTGCCCGACTTGGTGCGTTCGGGTTTGCCGACCGTGGCGCTGCGCTGCAGTGCGCATCCCGTCATGGCGGCCCTCGTCTCCGAACTGGCCGGGCCGGTGGCCGCGCCGAGCGCGAATCGCTTCGGGCGGATCAGTCCGGTGACGGCGAAAGACGTGATAGATGAGCTGGGTGGCCGGATCCCGCTCGTGCTCGATGGCGGACCCTGCCGCCATGGCTTGGAGTCAACCATTGTCGCTGTGGCGGAGGGGCGGCTTGTCTTGCTGCGTCCGGGTCCGGTCACGGTGGAAGAACTGGAACAGTTTGCGCCGGTTGAGCGGACAGCCCGCATCGGCCCGGTGGCCGCGCCGGGCATGCTCGAGAGTCACTACGCACCGCGCACGCCTTTGCGTTTGTGGTCGTATGACGCGGCATGGCCGGAGGAGGCGTCGACCAGTGGTGTGTTGGCCTTCGGTGCGGTCGATGTGGGTTTTGCCGCGGCCGAGGTCTTGCCATCGGATCCCACGGAGGCAGCCCCGCTTCTTTTTGCCGCCTTGCGCCGGCTCGATGCGTGCGGGGTAGCGCGCATTTACGCCCGGACTATTCCCGAATCGGGGCTGGGCATGGCCATCATGGATCGGCTACGCAGGGCGGCGCATGGCTAGAGAAAAGCTGAACACACGGGCGGCGGGCATCGTCGCGTTGGCCGTCATGCTGAGTCGCGTGCTCGGGCTGGCGCGCGAATTGATTTTTGCCGCACTTTTCGGGGCGGGCCGAGGGATGGACGCCTACATCACGGCGTATCGTGCCCCGAATTTGCTCCGCGACCTCTTTGCCGAGGGGGCGTTGTCGGTGGCATTTGTCACGGTGTTCTCCAAGCTCGGCGTGGAAAAAAGCTACGAGGCCTCGTGGGAGCTGGCGCGGAAGATGGCGACCATGGTCCTTGTTTTCATGTCTTTGGTGACTTTGCTCGGGATCATTTTCGCCCCGGCGCTGATTGCCGTGCTCGCGCCGGGATTCGACGCGAACAAATCGGTCTTCGCGATCGAGCTGACGCGCATCATGTTCCCCTTTATTTTGATGGTGTCCTTGGCGGCACTGGTCATGGGCATGCTCAACTCGCGCAATGTCTTCGGCGTGCCGGCCCTGGCTTCCAGCTTTTACAATCTGGGGTCGATTTTCGGCGGCGTGACGCTGGCCTGGGTGATCGACCCGACGTTCGGTCCGCGCGCCCTGCTCGGCATGGCCGTGGGCACGTTGATCGGCGGATTCCTGCAGCTCGCGGTGCAGATCCCGAGCTTGAAAAAAGTCGGCTTCACCTTCCACTTCGACTTCGGCTGGCGCGACGAGCAGGTCAAGCGGGTGCTGTGGTTGATGCTGCCGGCGGTCATCGCGGCCAGTGCGGTGCAGATCAATGTGATGGTCAACAGCATCTTTGCCTCCTACCTCGGGGATGGCGCGGTCAGTTGGCTCTCCTATGCCTTCCGTCTCATGCAGTTGCCGCTCGGTATCTTCGGCGTGGCCGTGGCCACTGTGACTTTGCCGGCGGTGGCGAAGATCGCGGCGGGCGGCGACATGGTGCACTTCCGCGAGACGCTGGCCAAAGCGATCCGTCTGGCGCTCTTCCTCACCCTGCCGGCCACGATCGGATTGATGCTGATGAGTGACGAGATCATCGGCTTGATTTACCAGCGCGGGAAGTTCTCGGCGGGGGATACCATGCAAACGGGGGCGGCGCTGAAATTTTACGCGGTCGGGTTGATGGGCTATGCCTGCATCAAGGTATTGTCGCCCGCTTTTTATGCCTTGGATCACAAATGGACGCCGATGCTGGTGACTTTTTTCGGCATTGCGCTGAACATTGTCCTCAACTGGCAACTGACTTTCCGCATGGGACTGGGACACAAAGGGCTGGCTCTTTCGACCGGGCTGGTCGCGACGATTGATTTCATCATCCTCTATTTCCTCATGCGGCGGGCGGCGGGGGGCATGGAGACCTTCAAGGTGGTTGGCTCGTTCGGGCGGATTCTGGTCGCGGCGGCGGGCCTGGCCGCGGTGTGCATCCTCGGGCGGGAATGGCTGGAGCCGTGGTTGGGGGCAGAGTCGCTGGTCGACCGTGCCTGGTCGTTGCTGGCCATCATCGGGGCAGCGGCGGCAGTTTATTTTGTGATCTGTGCCTTGTTGCGGGTCGAGGAAGCGCGGGAGGCGATGGCCTTGGTCAAACGCAAGATCAGCCGACGGGCTGTGTCCTTACCGGGGGCATAGCCCGGGGATGCTACAATTGCTGTCGCACCCAGCGGGCGATGGTTGCGGCGTCGTCCGGGCCCGGGATAACGGTCGGCGCGGAGGAGGCAAGCGGGTCGAGGGCGGGGAAGAAGTTGCGGGCCTTCCAAACGTGGCTGCCCGGACGGTACGGTCCGACCTGGCAGGGATCACTCCAGGTGTGAATGGCCAGCAGTTGACCGGTGACGGCGGCGGCGAGGTGCATCGGCCCGCTGTCGACGCTGACCACGAAGGCGGCACGGCGGAGAATCCAGAGGAGTTCGGTCAGACTGGTGCGATTGAGGAGGTTGGTCACGTTGGGCGGGAGGCCGGGGAGTTCATTCCCGGCGCGACCGACCAGGATGACCGGGCAATTGACCGCCCGGCAAAAGGCCGTGACCGACTCCAGGGGGAGCGACTTGCCGCGGCCGCGGGAAAAAGGGTGCAAGACCACGCAAGGCGCGGGCGGGATTGGATCGGAGGGTTGGTTGCCGGGCGGGAGGTGGAAGACGGGTGGTCCGGCGAGGGTTGCCCCGGCGGCCGCGGCGAGAGTGAGGTAGCGTTCGACGGCATGGGACTTCGGGCTGACGGGGACGGTCCTGGTCTGGGCAAAGCGCGCACCTTCACGGGCGTCCGAGAGTCCGATGACCGGAACGCCCCGGAAAGCACGGGCGACCAAAGCGGTGCGGAGGAGTCCCTGGAAATCAAGGATGAGGTCGGGTCGGCTTTGCTTGGCCAAATCGCGCCGCCAGCGGAGAAAGCGGAGCCATCCGGCAGGCCCGCGAAAATCGGCCCGGGGAAAAATGAGAGTTTCGTCAAGATGCGGGTTCCCCTCGAGAAGCGGCGCCCATTCCGGGTTGACCATCCACGTGAAGTGGGCGGACGGGAAGGCGGCGCGCAAGGCGGCGGCGGCCGGCAGGGTATGGACGATATCACCGAGCGAGCTGGGCTTGAGGATGAGGACGCGTTGAGGGACGTGGGCAGTCATTTGCCGAGGGCGAGGCGCTCGGCCAGTTCGGCGGGCAGACCGGCTTCGAGGATTTTGCGCTGGGTGGTTTCGATGTCGTAAGGAATGCGGCGCAGTTCGACCTCGAGGGTCTCGGGCTGGTAGATGACATAGGCGGCGCGCCAGTCATGGTCCCGCGGTTGGCCAACGCTGCCGCTGTTGATGAGGTATTGTTTGCCGGGGTTGAGCTTGATTTGGTCGAACGTCTTTTTCGTCACGGCAATCCCGGTGGAGAAAAGGAACGGTTCGTGGGTGTGGCCGAAAAAACAGACCGGCGTGTGCTGGTAGGTGAAGCTGGCTGCGGCGTCGGCCGGGGTGACGATGTAACCCCATTTGTGAGGGGTATCGAGAGTGGCGTGGACCACGGTGAAGTCGCGGATGACGCGCTGCAGGCGGAGTGACCGGAGCCATTCCTTGTCCTGCTCGCCAATTTGGCCGCGCGTCCAGTTCATGGCCGCGGCGGCGAGTTCGGTGAAGCCGTCGAGCGAACCGGACATGGCAGCCTGTTCGTCGTGGTTTCCTTTGATCACCGGACAATCGAGCGAACGAACGAGGTTGATGCAGGCCACCGGGTCCGCGCTGTAGCCGACCAAGTCACCGAGGCAAATGTGATGGGTGCACCCTTGGGTCTGCGCGTCGGCCAGAACCGATTGCAGGGCTTCGAGATTGCTGTGGATGTCACCGAAGATGGCGATGCGCATGGGACGCGGGTGCGGGGTCAGACTCCGATGGCCAAAGCCCCATGGCAATCCCGATCACGCGGCCTCATGGTGCTTCCGGGGGAGCAAGGCGTTCGGCCGCGGGGACGTCGAGTTGTGCTTCGAGTTCGTTGATCAGGGTGATGACGCGGGGCATGCGTTCCGCTTCGCCGAGGAGGTAGATGGCGCGCAGTTTGTCGTAAGCTTCGCGTTCGCGCCCTTGGCAGGCAGCCAGCTCGTAAGCGGCGAGTCGTTTGACGTAGGGCGGGGCGCCGGGCTTTTCCGCGGCGGTGGTGAAGGCGTCGGCGGCCCCGCAGGGGTCATTGAATTTGTCGCGCAACATGATGCCGAGTCTTTCGTGGAGGATGTGTTGGTCGGGGTTGTTGGCGATGCCGCGAAGGAGGAAGTCGCGGCCGAGTTGGTGGTATTCCCGTTCGGCGCGCTGGCGAAGGAATTCGCTGGGCTCCTTCGGGTTTTCCCGCGCGGCGATGGAGGCGTTCCAAGCCATGTGCCAACTGGCGAGGTCCCAGTAGACAAGGGAGCGCGGCTGCAGGGAGGTCACGCTCTGGAAGAGCCCGGCCATGCGCCCCCACGCGGTTTGTTCCCACGCGGTGTGGGCCTCGATCCAGAGAAAGGCGGCGACCAAGGAGCGGAAACCGCTGAGGGCGGCCGCGTAGGAGAGTTGCCCGATTTGTTCACGCAATTCGATGTTGAGCGTCGCGGTGCGCAGGCCGGCGGTGCGGTGGGCGGTATCGAGGGATTTTTCCAAAGGCAAGCGGGCCAGGCCGAAGAGAAGGAGGCTGGCGACGACTAAGGTCCAGAGGACGGCGGGCCGCATGGCTCAAAGTTCCTTGTGGTGGAAGACGGCGGCGGCCAAGGCGGTGTAGACGGCAATGTAGCCGGCACCGAGGGCGAGGGTTTTCCAGAAAACGGCCGCGGGGATGGCGGCGCCCGTCACGATATCGTCGACCAGATTGAAAGCCTGCAGGTCGGGAAAGACCAGGGAGACAATGGCCAGAACGGATTTGGTGAAGAAGCCGGAGGTGTCCGCGGCAAGCCAATATTCACGGGCGGTCGCTTGGAGATGTCCGATGAAGTAAGCCGCGAAAGCGGTGATGGTGGTGAAAATAGTCGAGGTGGCGAAGGTGGAGATAAACATGGTCAAGGCGGCGAGAAGCCAGGCTTTGACCAGAATGACGACCCCGCCGGCAAAAAGGTTGGGGTCGTACCCGGTGGCGCGGATTCTCTCCAGGGCGGCCTGCAACTCGGCCGGCGGCAACGCGGCCATTTCGATTTGGGCCGAGTGCAAGAGGGTCTGGGTGCGGAGGAGAAGCACGGCGGCGAAAACGGCTCCCATGAGCAAGACGGCCAGAGTGAGGAGGAGAAAAACTCCGGAGAGTTTCCCGAGAAGGTATTCCGTGCGGGAGACGGGCTTGGCCAGGACGGTGTAGATTGTCCGGTCCTCGATGTCTTTGGGCAGGAGGGTGGCCGTGGCGAGGATGGCCAGGAGGGAACTGAAAACACTCATCGCTCCCAGCGCGATGTCCTTCAGCATCTGGAATTCTTCCTCGAAGCTGAAACGGGCGAGGAAGAAGGAATTTCCGATGACCAGAAGGGCAAAGATGATGAGGAAATAGAAAACCTTGAGCCTGACCAGCTCGGTCCAGGTGACGGCGGCGATGGTGGCGGTGCGGCGGATCATGGCTTGGCGGGGAAACGTGTTCCAACGTCGGCTCCCGAAGTTGCGGCGGCCAACTGGCCGGGGCGCCGCCCGTCGAGGATCCATG
Organism: uncultured Verrucomicrobiota bacterium; assembly: GCA_903934135.1. GTDB lineage: Bacteria > Verrucomicrobiota > Verrucomicrobiia > Chthoniobacterales > JACTMZ01 > JACTMZ01. The sequence goes on along the minus strand of CAIZMQ010000087.1, from coordinate 4,495 downwards.
TTTCGATTCCGGCGGCGGTGGCGGTTTCGACGGCATCAAGTTTGCTCGCCATACCGCCGGTGCCGTGCGGTCCTTTTTGCCCGGTGATATGGCGGCGGGCCTCGGTCAGTTCGGTCACGACGGGTAGACGTTGACCCTCGGCCTGCAGACCATCGCTGCTCGTGAGAATGAGAAAGAGGGCCGCGCCGCAAAGCTGGGCGACCTCGGCGCCGAGGCGGTCGTTGTCGCCGAAGCGGAGTTCCTCGACGGCCACGGAGTCATTTTCGTTGATCACGGGAATGACGCGCGGGAAGGCACGCAGTTCTCTGAGGGTGTTTTCGGCGTTGCTGCGGCGCTGCAGGCTGTCGATGTCACCGTGGGTGAGGAGGAGTTGGGCGGCGGTGAGTCCGTGGCGGGCGAACGCCTCCTCGTAGGTCCGCATGAGCTGTGATTGGCCCACGGCGGCGCAGGCCTGTTTGGCCGGCAGCGCTTCGGGCCGAGCGGATAAGCCGAGGGCGGCGACCCCGGCGGCCACGGCCGCACTGGAGATCACGACGACCGAATGACCGGCCTCGACGAGTCCGGCAATTTCCCCGGCCAGCCGCGTGAATTGCGCGCCGTCGAGCATCAGCCCGCTGGCATCGGTGGTCAGGACACCGGACCCAAATTTGACGACAATGTGTTTTTTCATGAGCGGGCGAGGGCGAGGCAGCCGGCCTCCAAGGCGATATCTTCCTTCACGTTGCGCTCCAGAAAAAGACGTAATCGCGCCGCGCCGTCAAGGATGCGCAGCAGGGACGCGTCGTCAAGCAGGGCGGCCAGACGCCCGGATTCGGCCGCCAGCGCGGGAAATTGCAGGGCGGTCACACCATGCCGGGCGCGGAGCACGTCGGCGGCGCGCTCGGCGACGATGCCGGCCAGGTGCTGACGGGTGGCCAGCACGCGGGCCTCGGTGAGGGCCTTGAGCCGACCCTCCTCGGTCTTGATCCAATCCTCATCGGCCGTGTCGCCGAGGCGCTTTTTCTCCTGCTTGAACGCGGCGGATACTTCTGCTTCGACCGTCTCCCGCGTCTCGCGCAGGAGGGACTGCAAGCGCCGGGCGAGGAGGAGCCCGGCCCCAAGGCGGGACCGGGGCGGCGCGGCGAGAAGTTGTCCGGTGGCCGCGGCCACCACGGCCGCCGCTCCGTCGAGGGCGGGCATGGCCGCCGTGCGCAGGGGGAAATGGGCGCAGCGGGAGACGATGGTGACGGGGAGGAGACCGGGATTCGAAGTGACCAGAATGAAGAGGGTGTTGGCCGGTGGTTCCTCCAGGGTTTTGAGAAAGGCGTTGGCCGCGTTGAGGTGGAGGCGGTCGGCGTCGAGGACGATGCCGGTTTTGACCGCTCCGGCTTGGAAGCTGGTTGAGAAGAAAGGGAGGCAGAACTCCTTGAACGGTTCAACCAAGATGCGGCGCGACTTGGAACCGGGTTCGAGCCGATGGATATCCGGGTGCGTCGCCGCTTTTTCTGCCGTGGTGTCGTTGACCATGGCCGCGATTTGCAGGGCCAGACGGGCCCGTCCGCTCCCCGGGGAGCCGGTGATGAGCATGGCGTGGGGCAAGCGGCCGAGTTCACGGGCGCGGCGCAGGCGCTCGAGGATGTCAGCGGGCAAAAAAGCCATGGAATTTTTCGTTAAGAATACCGCGTATCTGCGCGGCCAGTTGTTCCTCGGGTCGGGTCGCGTCGAGCACGACGAAACGGGCCGGTTCATCGGCCGCAGCGCGCAGATAGCCTTGGCGCACGGCCTGGTAAAAGGCAAGGGGCTCGCTTTCCATGCGGTCGGCGGGCTGGTCACGCTGGGCGATGCGGCGGTGGGCTTCCGCAGCGTCCATATCGAGGAGGAACGTGACGTCGGGCAGGGTGTCCCCGATGGCGAATCCATTGACCGTGCGGGCCATCTCGGGCTCGAGTTGTCGGGCCACGCCTTGGTAGACGGTGGTCGAGTCGTGGAAGCGGTCGCTGATCACCACCTCGCCGCGCGCGAGGGCGGGACGGATGACTTCACGCACATGCTGTGCGCGGCTGGCCGCAAAAAGGAAGAGCTCGGCCTCGGGGACGAGTGCGTGTCCCTCCGGGGCATGTTGCAGCAGGTCGCGAATGCGGTCACCCGCAGCAGTTCCGCCGGGTTCGCGCGTGGTCAGGCACGGCTGGGCGGTCTTGTCCAACCAAGCGGAGAGGTGACGAATCTGGGTAGATTTGCCGCAGCCCTCGGAACCCTCGAAAGTAACAAATAGGCCTCGTTTCATGCCGCCTGGGGATTAAAGTCGTTTCGTCTGGCGGGAGCAAAAGCATTTCGCAGCGCACACCGATGAAAATTGTTTTTGTCGAAACCGAGGATGACGAGCAGCCGTTTTTTGCCCGGAGCTTGGCCGGTCATGACGTCGATTTCGTCGACGACATTGCCGACGTGCCGAGGGATGCCGAAATTGTTTCCGTTTTCATCCACTCCCGGGTCGGGACGGAGTTTTTTCGCCGCCATCCCAAGGTGAAGCTGGTTGCCTCACGTTCCTCCGCCAGCGACCACCTCGACCTCAAGGCGGCGGGGCGCCGCGGCGTGGTGCTGGCCCGCGTGCCGGACTACGGCGCGGCGACCGTGGCCGAGCACACCTTCGCGCTGATTCTCGGGGTGACGCGCCGCTTGCGGCACTGCCTCGATACGAGAAACCGCGGCCGCGGCGCGACAGAACGCCTGCGTGGACTCGAACTGCGGGGCAAAACCCTCGGGGTCGTGGGAACCGGGCGCGTCGGAAGCATGGTTCTTTCCATTGGCCGGGCGTTCGGGATGGAGTGCGTGGCGTTCGACAAAAAACCCGACACCAATCTGGCCGCCACTCTCGGTTTCCGTTACGTGTCCCTCGACAAGTTGCTTCGTTCTTCCGACATCGTCACGTTGCATGTCCCGCTCAATCCGCGGACGCGACACCTGCTCAGCGCAAAGCGGTTGGCCCGCGGCAAACCCGGTTTCATTCTGATCAACACGGCCCGCGGGGCCCTGGTTGACGTTGACGCGCTGCTGACTGGGTTGCAAAGCGGGCAGGTGGGAGGCGTGGGTCTCGATGTGCTCGAAGACGACAACGCCTTCCGCAACGACGCTTCGCGGATCATCGGCGACCAAATCGTGCAGAAAATCCACGCGATGTCCACTCCGGGCGGTGACCCGTTGCGCCGCGAGAAACGACTGCGGGAGCTGGAGGGTATTATGCGCAACCGGCAACTGCTGGCCCACGAGAACGTTTTTTTCACTCCACACGTCGGCTTCAACAGCATCGAGGCGATCGAGCGGATCAACCTCGGCACGGTGCAAAATATCCACGATTTTCTGGCCGGCGGCCTGCGGCCTGAAGCGGTGGTCGCACCATGAAGCACTGGCTGGTCAAGCAGGAGCCGGACGCCTACGCGTGGGACCAGTTCGTGCGCGACAAGGGCACGGCGTGGACGGGTGTGCGGAATTTCCAGGCCCGCAACAATCTTCGCGCGATGAGAAAAGGCGACGAGGTTTTTTACTACCACAGTGTGACCGGAAAGTCGGTGGTCGGAACCGCGCAGGTGACCCGCGAGGCCTACCGCGATCCGTCTGCGGCGGACGGAGATTGGTCGTGTGTTGATCTTGTTCCGCGACAGGCCTGCCGCGTGCCTGTCACCCTCGAGCAGATCAAAGCCGAACCTTCACTGCGCGACATCGCCCTCCTCAGGCAATCGAGGCTCAGTGTGATGCCGCTCACTCCCGCGGAGGCAGACACCCTTCGGCGGATGGGAGGTCTCGGGTGATCCGGCTTGGCCTGCTGGCCGCGGTTTATCTAGCCGTGCTGCCCCATGCGTTTGCTTTCTCCGCGAAGCCGGATCCCAAGGCCTGGCAGGACTCCGCAGTTTGGTATCAGATTTTCCCCGAGCGTTTCCGCAATGGCGACCCGTCCAACGATCCGGTGCGAGACAGCCTCGGAAGCAAGGAGCGGGTTCCGCATTCGTGGCGGACGCGCGCCTGGACTTCGGATTGGTATGCGCGTGACGCCTGGGAGCAGGCCAAGTCGGATGACTTTTTTGGGGCGGCCGGCGACCGGCGCTACGGCGGAGATATCCAAGGAATCATCGACAAGCTCGATTACCTGCGCGACCTCGGGATTAACACGATCTATCTCAATCCTGTCTTCTGGTCGGGCTCGCATCACAAATACGACGCCCTCAGCTTCCACCACGTCGATCCATGGTTCGGTCCGGATCCGGGCGGCGATCTGGCCCTCATGGCCGGGGAAACCGAGGACCCTGCGACATGGCAGTGGACCGCGGCGGACCATTTGTTCCTCGCGATGATCGAGAAGGCGCATGCCCGAGGAATCCGGGTGGTGATTGACGGCGTTTTCAACCATGCCGGCCTCGGATTTTTCGCCTTCGAGGACGTGCGGAAGAACGGGGCGGCTTCGCGGTTCCGGGACTGGTTTCACGTGGAGTCATGGGATGACCCGGGCACACCGGATGACGAG
>CAIZMQ010000086.1 GCA_903934135.1 uncultured Verrucomicrobiota bacterium | reverse complement strand
TGGACGGCCGGTGGAGCCATGGGCGCCCCGCAATTCGTCCCAGGCGCGGTCGCCGTGCACATCCATTCCTTCAGCGCTGGCACCCTCCGCGATCCCAACGCGAACTGGGCCGCCCCGCTCATCACCCGCGGGGCCGCCGCCACCCTCGGCAACGTCTACGAGCCCTATCTTGATCTCACCCCGCACCTCGACGTCTTCAACGAGAGACTCCTCCAAGGATTCACCCTGGCCGAGAGCGCCTACATGTCGTTCAAGGTTTTATCCTGGATGACCACGGTGGTCGGGGACCCCCTCTACCGCCCCTTTGCCGAGGCACAGTCTAGCGGCTGGCAGCGCGAACCGGACCCAACCACAGCACCCTGGCTCTCTCTGGGCAAGCAACTGCGCCGAGGCACCCGCTCGGGGCCCATGCAGGCACTCTACCTTGAGGGCCTCGCGCGGGAGAATCCGAGCGGACTGAATTACGAAGCCCTCGCCATGCTCCAGAGTTTCCACAATGAGCCGCGCGCCGCGCTCAAATCACTCGAGTTGGCCGGCACGCTCTACAAAGACCCGGCCAAATCCTTCCGCACCCTCATCGAGCGCCTGCGCATCATGCAAGCGCTCGCCGATAAGACCGCAGCGCTCAAACTCATCGACCGTTCTTTGCGGCGAATCCAGCCACCCGACCGCGCGAAGCTTCTCGCCGACATTCGCAACGAGATTGCTCCGCCTCCGCCGCCACCGTCCCCCACTCCGAAGAAACCGTGACCCCCCTCCGCCGCGCCTACGAACAAGCCCTGCGCGGCGGTATCGCTCGCGTCTCTGAGTCCGCGCCACAGGACGACAACGAACTCGCCTGGCAAGCCCGCTGGTTTTCCGGGGCCTGCGGACGCGCCTTCACCACAACCTCCGGCGCGAAGGCCGTGATCTCGGACCTCGGGGAATGGAACCGCGAAGCCGGACCGGACTTTGTCCGCGCCGCCGTGCAACTCGACGGACGCGAACACCACGGTGCGATCGAAGTCGATCTTGAGGCGTCCGGTTGGGAACAGCACCGCCACGCGACCAACCCGGATTACGAAAACGTCATCCTCCACGTCATCGTGCGCCGCCCGGCCAAGCGCCACTTCTCGCGCACCGCCACCCACCGCGAAGTCCCGCAAATCTGCCTCGCCGACCACCACGAGGGTGCGCCCGAGTGGGAGTCCGTCGCCGCGGCCCGCCCCGGACGCTGCGCCGCGCCACTGCGCGCCCTGTCCGTGGACCAGTTGTCCGACCTTCTCGCCGTCGCCGCTCGTCGGCGTTTGGAGCGCAAAGCTGCCGTCCTCGCTGCTATGATGGGCGCCCGCGGGGTGGACGCCGCGCTTTACGAAGCCCTGGCCATCACCCTCGGCTACAAGAACAACAAGCTCCCCTTCCAACTCCTTGCCCAGCGCGTCCCGCTAAAAATCGCCGCTTCCGCCCGCGGCGAAGCGTTGCTCTTCGGCCTGGCCGGCTTTCTCGAAAGGCCGGAACCGCCACGCGGGGCCGCCCGCCACGAAATCGCCGCACTTTGGTCCCGGTGGTGGAAGCTCCGCGCGCCCCACACCCACGCGATCCTTCCTCGAAGTACTTGGAAGCTCACCGGACTTCGTCCGGCCAATCATCCCCTCCGGCGCCTCGGCGCGCTCGCCGCCATCGCCCGACGGTGGAAAAGCGTGCGGGCCGCTCTCGAATCGGGTGACCCCGCACACCTGCAAGAAACGCTGGGCTGTCTCCAGCACCAGTTTTGGTCCTTCTCCACCTCCTGGACCAGCCCACGGCGCCAGACCCCGCTCGCCCTGCTCGGCCCGGATCGCGTCCGTGAGATTTATGCCAATGTTGTTCTGCCCCTTTCCCTGTGCCGCGGCCAGGAACCATCTTGGCGCGATCTCCCCTCTGGACCGTCCAACGCCACCTTGAAAATTGTCTCCGCCCGACTCTTCGGTGGACCGCTGCCCCCCGCTCTCCCCAAGCGCCTCTTCATCCACCAAGGCCTGCTCCAAATCTACGCCGATTTCTGTCTGCGCGACCACGGCGAGTGCGCGCAGTGCCGATTCCCGTCACTCGTCACCGGGTTGCCCGCTTGACCGCCGCCCTTGGCAAAATATGCTCGTTCCAATGAGCAACATCACACCGCCCACCGATCTGACCAAACGCCCGCCCCGCAGCACCCGCACCCGCCTCGGCGGCTACGCTCTGCTGCCCCGCATCATCGACAAAGGCCGCGCAGTCATTGCCGGAACAAACGGTGAATTCAACTACGCCTGCCCGCTCGACATGGAGTTTTTCGAATTCACCTCGATTGATCCGGAGGCCCTCAAAAAACAGATCGAAGCCGGACTCGGTGACACCGCGCTGTTGGAATGGGTGCGCAAGAACGCCGGGACCAAGCGCAGCCCGCACGAAATCCACCTCTGGTCCCGCTACATGGAAGACCGCGCGCCATCCGGCGTGGAAAAGCGCGAATACTTCAACCAAACCCACAAGGACATCGCACCGGACCGTGACGACATCTCCACGTGGTTCGATTGGCTCGACCTGGACGACTACGCGTCCTACGGCGGAAAAGTCTGACCATGCCGCTCCGCCTCGGCGTCAACATCGACCACGCGGCCACCCTGCGCCAGGCGCGGTACGCGCGTGATCCGGAGAGCATCCTGGTCGAACCCGATCCGGTCGCCGCCGCCCTCATTGCGGAGAAAGCTGGAGCCAACGGCATCACCGCACACCTGCGCGAGGATCGCCGCCACATCCAAGATCGCGATATCCTCCGGTTGAAGGAATCGCTCCAGACCAAGCTCAATCTCGAAATGGGCAACGCACCGGAGATCGTGGCCATCGCACTCCAGGTCCGAGCCCACGATGCCTGCCTCGTTCCGGAAAATCGCAACGAAGTAACCACGGAAGGCGGGCTCGATTGCCTCACTCACTACGCCGCCTTGAACGCAACGATCGGCCAGCTCCACGCCGTCGGCACAGTTGTCAGCCTCTTCATCGACCCCGATCCGGACCAAATCCAAGCCGCCCGCGATCTGAAAGCCGAATACATCGAGCTCCACACCGGCGCCTTCGCCAACGCCACCGGCGACACGCGCGCACAAGAACTGAAACGCCTCATCGAAAGCGCCAAACTCGCCCACCAACTCGGGTTGCGCGTCAATGCCGGCCACGGCCTAAATTACCAAAACGTCCGCGAACTCTTCGCCGTACCTCATCTCGAGGAACTCAACATCGGCCACGCTATCATCTCCCGCGCCCTAACCACCGGTCTCGCCACCGCGGTAAAAGAGATGAAGGCCCTCTGCGAGGAGTATCGCCTGTAGCGGCGGGGGCGACACCGCTACATTCTGACCTCGGCAATATCCTTCTCGATCTGAGCACGCAGGTCGGCCAAGGAATCGAACTTCCTCTCCCCGCGCACAAAGCGGAGGAACTCGACCTCGACGTCCATGCCGTAAAGATCGCCGTCGAATGCGAAAAGATGGACTTCGAGCACACGCTTGCTGTCCTGCGAGACGGTGGGACGGATGCCGAGGTTGGCGATGCCTTGGAAATCTTTTTCGCCGGTGTGGACACGCACGGCGTAAACACCGTCCGGGGGCAGTTGCAATCCGGCGGCGTCGATGTTGGCGGTGGGGAAACCCAACTTCTGGCCCATCTTTTGTCCTGGCACCACCTTGCCAAGGACGGCGTAGGGACGGGCGAGAGACTTTTCCGCGAACCCCAGGTCGCCGCGGGCCACGGCGAGCCGGATGGCCGTGCTGGAAATGACCTCACCATCGATCGCCACCGCGGGAATTCCGTCTACCTCGAAACCCCCGAGGCGCTTGAGCAACTCAACATTGCCACCGCGACCTTTGCCGAATTTCCAATCTGCGCCGACCACGATGCCGCCGAGCGGTTGGCAGGCGGCCCGCAAATCCGCCACGAATTCCTCCGCCGTCTGACCCGCGCGTCCCGCTTCGAAAGCCAGCACGGCCAGATGCGTGACGCCCTGACGCTCGAGCAAAAGCTCTTTGTGACGCGGATTCGACAGACGCAAGGGCGGCTCCGAGCGCTGGAAAAACATCATGGGATGCGGTTCGAAGGTCATGACCACGGCGGTGCCACCAGATTTCCTCGCATCGGCTTGTGCTTCTTCGATCAACGCACGATGCCCGCGGTGCACACCATCAAAAATTCCGATGGCCAGGTAAACCGGCCCCGGCAAGGACCGCAACGACTCCAAATCGCGGAGGACCTCCATGCCGCTCAGACCCCGCGCAAACGGGACACTTCCGGCAGGCTCATAACACGTGCTCTGACCTGCTCCAGCGGCCAGGTGCGCAATTCTTCGACCGTGAGAACACCATCCGCCCGAAACTTTCCAGACGCCGTCCGGCGGAGAGCCTTCAGATGCCCGCCGCAACCGAGAAGTTGTCCGATATCGTGCGCATAAGTGCGCACATAAAACCCCTTGCTGCAAACCACGCGGAACTCCACCTCGGGCAGGGCAACATTGAGAATCTCGTGGCCGTAGATGTGCACCAAGCGGGGTTCACGCTCGACCGTTTTTCCCTGTCTCGCCAGCTTGTAGAGAGGCACGCCGTCCTTTTTGATCGCCGAGACCATGGGCGGCGTCTGGTAAAAGTCTCCGTGGAAACCGGCGAAAATTTCATCCAGCTTCCCGCGCGTTACCTCCGGGACCGGCTTTTCCTCAAGCACCGTGCCATCGGCATCCTGGCTCGTGGTGGTCTGCCCGAGGCGGATCGTGCCGACATACTCCTTGTCCTCGCTCATGAGAAGATCCTGGATCTTCGTGCCGCGACCGATCGTGATGATGAGCAAGCCGGTAGCCAGAGGGTCGAGCGTGCCGCAGTGACCGACTTTGCGGGTGTTGAGCACCCGACGGGTGATCGCCACCACGTCGTGCGAGGTCATGCCGGGGGCTTTGTCGACAAGGAGAACGCCGTCAATCATTGTTTCGGACTTCATGACAAATGGCCTCTAATACCTTTTCTTCCGCCGCATCAAGCGGGCCGGACAAGCGGGCCCCGGCAGCCTGCGGGTGCCCGCCGCCCCCAAATAGGCCGCAAATTTTACAAACGTCAAATCGCGGCTCCTTTGAGCGCATGCTGACGCGCACCTTGTTTTCCGGAAGCTCCTCGAAGAACACCGCGACCTGCACCCCTTCCACTGCGCGGAGGTGATCAATCAACCCTTCATTGTCCTCCGGCAGGACGGCGAGGTTCTTCGCTGTCACCATAGACAGGCTGAAGCTCGCCACGCGATCGTCGCAACCGAAGCGGGCGGAATTGAGCAGCGCCTTGAGCAACTCGAGGCGGCGGCGTGGATAGCTGTCATACATCTTGCGGGACAGTTCCGGAACATCGACACCCTTCTCGACCAAATCCGCCGCCAGCCGGAAAGTGTGCGGTGAAGTTTTGGCGTATTGGAACGACCCGGTGTCGGTGGAAATGGCCGCGTAGAGATTTCCGGCGATGGCCGATGTGATCGTGCCCTCCGCTGCGGCGAGATAATCGTAAACGATCTGGCCGGTGGCCGGTGCGTTATCGTCGATGTAGTTCAGGTCCGCATAGCGATGGTTACTCACGTGATGGTCGAGATTGATCCATGTACTCACACGCCCCGTGGCCCTGAGCACACGGCCGAGGCGTTCCTTGGTCGAGGTGTCGAGCGCGAGAAAGACATCAAAATCGTGCTTCCCTTGTTCCGGAGGGGCCTGGACAAGACTGCTCTCCGGAAGGTAGCGAAACTTTTCCGTCATTCCCTCCTCGTTCCAGAGCGTCACCTCTTTGCCCTGCGCCTTGAGGTGCAAAGCCATAGCGATGGCCGACCCGTAAGCATCCGCGTCGGGTCTCACATGGCAGGACACAAGAATGCGGGTGGCCGCATCGAGCGTGTGCCTGATCTGGCCGAAGGTGGCGTCGATGCCGTGGCTCATCCCGCGGACTCCTCCCCTTCGACTCCCAACTCCTCGAGAATATCGAGTACGCGGGACCCGCGCTCGATCGAGGCATCCAATTTGAAGTGCAGATGCGGGGTGAATTTGAGGACGACGCGCTTGGCCACATCCGCTTGGAGGACACGCCGGCTGCTTTCAAGGCGCTCCAAGGCCTGTCTCTGCTCTGCGGCGTTGCCCAACACTCCGACGAAGACGATGGCGTTGCGCAGGTCGGGCGAGACGTCCACGGAATTCACGGTAATAAGAGCACCACCGGTCGGCACTTCGCGCAGGACGGCCATACTCAGCTCGCGCTTGAGAATTTCAGCGACGCGGACCATGCGGTTTTTCATCTCAACAGTTGCGGGTTGCGAGTTCCGGGATGCAGGACGTCCCGGCCCGGGGTTACTCGAGTTTCTGGGCGACCTTCTCGAGGGTATAGGCCTCGATGATATCACCGGCTTCGTATTCCTCGTAATCACCGAGCTTGATGCCGCACTCGAAACCGTTGCGCACTTCCTTCACATCGTCCTTGAAGCGGCGCAAAGTGGATATGCCTCCATCGTAAATCGGCTGCTTGCGGCGCAACACGCGGGCCCGGGCGGTCCGCAGGATGCGTCCGTCGGTCACCATGCACCCAGCCACAATGCCCTTGGTCAGATCGAACACCTGACGCACTTCGGCGTGGCCGATAACGTTCTCACGGAGTTCAGGATCAAGGAGGCCGGCCATGGCATCCTTCAGCTGGTCGATCAATTCATAAATGATCGAGTAAAGTTTGATCTGCACGCCCTCCCGCTTGGCTGCCGTCGCCGCACTATTCTCCGTCTTGACCCCGAAACCGACCGCGATGGCATCGGAGGCAGTGGCAAGGAGGATGTCGGACTCGCTGATCGGCCCGACGGCGGCGTGGATGATATCGAGGTCGATCTGCTTGGCCTTGATCTCGCCGAGTGCCTGGACCAGAGCCTCGAGCGAGCCCTGCACGTCGGCCTTGAGCACGACACGCAGCGACTTGCGTTGTTCGGCCGCGAGATCGTCGAAAAGACTTTCGAGGGTCGCGCGTTGCGGGGCGGCCAGCTTCTCTTTGCGCTCCTCCTCCTGCCGCTCCTCGCTCAACGTGCGCGCGGCGCGATCGGAATCCATGACCATGAGCTCGTCGCCCGCCCGGGGCAGACCGTCGAAGCCGAGGATTTTCACCGGCATACCCGGACCGACCTGTTTGACCGGCTTGCCGAAATCGTCGATCAGGGATTTGACTTTTCCCCATTGCACCCCGCAGAGAAAGGCCTGGCCGACCTTGAGCGTGCCCATTTTCACAATGACCGTGGCCGTCGGCCCGCGTCCGGGCTCCATTTCAGCTTCGATGATGGTGGCGCGGGCCGGCACTTTCGGGCTCGCTTTCAGCTCGAGGACTTCGGCCTGCAAATTCATCATTTCAAGCAGGTGCTCGATCCCGAGGCCTTTGGTCGCGGAGACCGGGCAAACAATGGTCGTACCGCCCCAGTCCTCCGGAGCAAGGCCGAACTCCTGCAGTTGTTGCTTCACGCGATCGACATTGGCGGAGGGTAAATCGGTTTTGTTCACCGCGACAATGATGGTCACCCCAGCGGCCTTGGCATGGCTGATCGCCTCCTCGGTCTGAGGCATGATGCCGTCATCGGCCGCCACAACGAGCACCACGATATCGGTGACATTGGCTCCGCGGGCCCGCATCGCGGTGAAGGCCGCGTGGCCGGGTGTGTCGAGAAAAGTGATCTTGTGACCGCCATGGTCCACGGCGTAAGCACCGATGTGCTGCGTGATGCCGCCCGCTTCGCCCGCCGCCACGCGCGCCTTGCGGATAAAATCCATGAGCGACGTTTTGCCGTGGTCGACGTGGCCCATGAAGGTGATGACCGGCGGGCGCGGTTCGAGTTCGTCTTGGGCCACCACGACCGTGGGTTCGGAAGGCGGGGCAACCACCGGCTCGGCTTTGTGCACGCCGGCCCCCGTTTGGCGCTTCTCTTTTTCGAAAACAAAACCGTGCTTCTCGCACACCTGCGCAGCGACAGCCGGCTCGATCGTTTGGTTCAGATTGGCGAAAATGTTCGCCTCCATCAGGTCTTTGATGACCACGAAGGGCTTGATGCCGAGAGCCGCGGCGAGGTCTTTCACCACGATCGGCGGCTTGATGTTGATGATTTGTTTGCCGTCCTCGGTTAACTCCATCTCGCCGGCCGCCGGAGGCACGGGCGTCGCAACGGGCTCCGGCAGGGAGGGCGTTTCTTGAAGGGATTTTTTCTTCGGCTTCTCGTCGATGAGCGAAAGGACTTCGACCGGCGCCTTGGGGGCCGGCTTGGGTTTGGACGCCTTGGCTTCGGCTGCAGGTTTGGACGAAGGAGGCGCCGGCCTCGCGGCGGGTTTTCGCGCGGCGGGCTTTCTGGTGGCGGGCGCTTTGGCAGGCATGCGGTTGGTAGACAAAATTATTCCGCGGCAGCCACTTCAACTGGGGCGGCGGGCTCGGATTTTTTGGCCTCGAGGCCTTTGGCCCGTTCGACGATTTCGACCGCCTTGGCTTCATCGATGCCGAGCATACCGACCAGATCGGCCGCCTCGACACCGCCGGCCACGAGATCCTGCGGACTGGGAATACCATTCTGCACGAGTTTGGCCGCGGTTTCTTCGTCGAGTCCGAGTTGGGTTTTGAACGCTTCGGTCGCGCTGGAAACCTGGTTTTCGAAGGCCTGCTCTTTGGAGGCGTCCTTCTCGATGTCCACTTCCCAGCCGGTCAGCTTCGCGGTGAGCCGGGCGTTTTGCCCCTTCTTGCCGATGGCGATGGAAAGCTGATCCTCGTCGACAC
>CAIZMQ010000085.1 GCA_903934135.1 uncultured Verrucomicrobiota bacterium | reverse complement strand
GGTCGGCATCATCGATTCGCAGGACCTCTCGCGCCTCCAAGGTGTCTGACCTGCAACACCACAACCTCATCCCGATCATTTTATGCCCGCAGCCAACGATCTCCGCAAAGGAATGGCCATCAAATACAACACCGACACGTATGTTGTGCTCGAAGTCACCCACCGCACCCCCGGCAACCTCCGCGCCTTTGTCCAAGCCATCATCCGCAGCATCAAGACCGGGAAGTCGAGCGATGTCCGCTTCAGTTCGACCGAGAAAGTCGAACTCGTCGACCTCCAGCGCCGTCCGCTCGAGTTCAGCTACAAGGACCATCAGGGCTACCACTTCATGGACCCCGAGTCCTACGAGACCGTGGAATTGGACGAAGCCCTCCTCGCCGGAGCCAAAAATTATCTGGTTGAAAATCTCCGAGTCGAAGTTCTCTATGCCGAAGGCAAGGCGGTGGAAGTCGAGGTGCCCGCTTCGGTCATCATGAAAGTCATCGAGTCCGCCGAAGGCCTCCGCGGCGACACGGCGAGCAATGTGCAAAAGCCGGCCACCCTCGAGTCCGGCCTCATCGTCAATGTCCCGCTCTTCATCAAGGAAGGCGAGATGATCAAAATCGACACGCGCAACGGCGCCTACATGGGCCGCGCCTGACGCCGCCCCGCCCGATGGCCAAGCGCGACCGCCGCCGCAAAGTTGCCGCGAAGGGCCAGCGTCTCAACACCTCGTTCGCCGCCCCAGCCGAAGCCGCGCTCGTCGTGCCGGTGCGCTGGGTGAAATTTGTCGTCGGGCTTTTTCTCCTCCCGCTCTGCTACATCCTGACCGCCGCGTTTTTCAGCGCGCTTCTCGATGCCCTCACTTCACAGGCTTCCGGACGTCCCCACTTCTGGGCCACCGCGGAGTTCTGGTTCTTTTCCCTCGGGCTGGTCTGCTGGCTCATTGCTTATTTCGGACTGCCCAAGCCGCTCATCGTCTACGTCTACGGCCACGAACTGACCCACGCCATCACGGTGAAACTCATGGGGGGACGGGTTTCCGATTTCAGCGTCGGCCGCGACGGGGGCTACATCGTGTCCTCCAAAATCAACACGTGGATCGCGCTCGCCCCCTACTTCGTCCCCATCTACAGCGTCGGCGTCATTCTCCTCTACGGATTGGTCTCCCTGCTTTGCGATCTCCAACCCCACGCCGAGTTGGCCACCGGAATTCTTTACGGCTTGCTCGGCTTCACCTGGGCCTTCCACGCCACCTTCACCCTTTCCATGATCCCCCGCGGCCAGACCGACCTCGCCTACGGCGGGACCTTCTTCTCCCTCACCGTCATCTATATGATGAACCTGCTCGTTCTTTCCCTGCTCCTCATCCTGGCCACCCCTTATGTCAGTTTCCGCAGCTTCGGCCGCGAACTTCTCGCCCATGCCGCTACTTTTGCCAGCGAAGCGGCCCGCTGCGTGGACTTACTCCTCCGGGCTGTAGCGATCTGAAAAACAGAGGTGGCTCCTGGGATTCCTGACTCTGCGAGCAAGTGGGAGGACGATGCTTCTACTTTCGAAACACTCCATCTTCTGCTTTCCTTCCCCTATGGCAAAAACGGTCTGGCACAAGATCAAGGATTACACGGATCTGAAGTTGGAAAAGACAGCGGACGGGATCGCCAAGATCACGATCAACCGCCCCGAGGTCCGCAACGCGTTCCGGCCCCAGACCGTCGAGGAAATGAAGAACGCCTTCGACCATTGCCGCGACGATGCCTCGATCGGCGTGATTATCCTCACCGGGGAAGGCGACCAGGCCTTCTGTTCCGGCGGGGACCAGAAGGTGCGCGGGGACGGCGGCTACCTCGGCGAAGATGGCGTACCCCGGCTTAACATCCTTGATGTGCAGAAGCAGATCCGCAGCCTCCCCAAGCCGGTCATTGCCATGGTCGCGGGCTACGCCATCGGCGGTGGACACGTTCTTCACGTGGTCTGCGACCTGACCATCGCGGCGGACAACGCGCGCTTCGGCCAGACTGGTCCGCGCGTCGGGTCCTTCGACGGCGGGCTCGGCTCGAGCTATCTCTCGCGCATTGTCGGACAGAAAAAAGCGCGCGAAATCTGGTTTCTCTGCCGTCAATACGATGCGCAGCAGGCCCTCGACATGGGCTTGGTCAATACCGTCGTCCCGCTTGCGCAACTCGAGGAAGAAACGCTCAAGTGGAGCCGCGAAATCCTCGAGCTTTCGCCCATGGCTTTGCGGTGTCTGAAGGCGGCGCTCAATGCCGACTGCGACGGACAGATCGGTCTGCTCGATATGGCCGGCAACGCCACCTTGCTTTACTACCTGAGCGAGGAAGCCAAGGAAGGGAAGCAGGCCTTCATCGAAAAGCGGAAACCCGACTTCTCGAAGTTTCCCCGACTCCCCTGAAGATAAATCCAGCCACGGATGAAGAAGATAAACAGCTTGGATGGGCCTTTTTGCGCCGGTGTCTCCGGCGCAAAAAATATCCTCTTTAATCCTCTGCTATCCGTGGCCCTGCCTTTTGGTTAGACTTTCCTTATGTCCAGCAGCACCGGCCAACTTTTCCGTATCGCCACGTGGGGGGAATCCCATGGCGGCGGGGTCGGGGTGGTCATCGACGGCTGCCTGCCGCAGCTCGCTCTGACTGAAGCCGACATCCAAAAAGAACTCGATCGCCGGCGCCCGGGGCAAAGCGACATCGTCACCCCGCGCAAAGAAGCCGACCGCTGCGAAATTTTGTCCGGCGTCTTCCAAGGCAAAACCCTTGGCACGCCGATCGCCATTCTGGTCCGCAACGAGGACGCGCGACCGGAGGCCTACAGCGAAATGGAGACGGCCTTCCGTCCGTCGCACGCCGATTTCACCTATGAGGCCAAATACGGTATCCGCAATTGGCAGGGCGGGGGCCGCGCCTCGGCCCGGGAAACCATCGGGCGGGTTGCCGCCGGTGTGGTGGCCCGCAAGGTTCTCGACGCGCTCCATCCCGGCATCGAGGTGCTGGCCTGGGTCAGTCGGGTGCATCAGATCGAATCGCAAGTCGATCCCGCCAGCGTCACCGCAGAAGCCGTCGAAGCCAATGCGGTCCGTTGTCCTGATGCCGTTGCGGCGGAAAAGATGATCGCGCGGATCAAAGAAGCACGATCGAAGGGCGATTCGATCGGCGGGCTCATCGAATGCCTGGTTCGCCAATGCCCGCCGGGCCTCGGCGATCCGGTCTTCGACAAACTGGAGGCCGATCTGGCCAAAGCCATGCTTAGCCTGCCGGCGACCAAAGGATTTGAAATCGGCTCGGGTTTCGAGGGAAGCAAATTGACCGGACTCGAGCACAACGACGCCTTTGAAATGCGCGAGGGACGCACCCGCACGGTGACCAACCGGTCGGGTGGGGTACAGGGCGGGATCAGCAATGGCGAAGACATCACCTTCCGCGTCGCTTTCAAACCGACGGCCACCATTGCCAGCGCCCAGCAGACGGTCACCGCCTCCGGCGAAAACACGGAGTTGGCCGCCCGCGGACGCCACGATCCCTGCGTCATCCCGCGCGCCGTGCCCATTGTGGAAGCGATGGTCTGGCTCGTGTTGGCTGATCACGCCCTGCGGCAGCGAGCGCAGGGAGCGGTATGAGCTACGCGAAATTTGTAGCGGCGGTTTATAACCGTCGGAACATTACGGCACGAGGGCACCGAAGCTCATAGAGCGCCGCTCCAAGATAAGCGAAAAACCGCCATGCCCACTTCCTCTTGGCTCTGGCTCGCGGCCGGGCTTTATTTGCTTTTCGAAATCTGGCGCGGATGGCGGCGCGGGGTGGTGCGGCATGGGGTAAGCGTTTTTGCCCTGCTCGTCGCGGGCGGTATCGGGTGGATCTTCGCCTGGATGACCGGAATGATTTCGGACCGCATTGTGCCGCTGCCGCCTCCCGGCGGACGGCTTCTTTTCGGCCTCGCGGCGGGGTTGGCGTTTTACCTCGCAGCGGTGGTGCTTTCGTCGTTGCTCTTCAAAAAGACGTCACAGCAAAGTGCCGGGATGGTGCGGCTTTTCTACGGGGCGGGCGGGGGATTGTTCGGGCTGGTCTTCGGACTGCTCGTCTTGTGGGGCGGCATTTCCATGTTCCGCACGCTGGGTGCGGTGGCCGAGGCGCGGCAAACGGCTCCGGGTGACGCGCAGTTCGTCGCGATCAAGGAATCTCTTGAGGAGGGAGCGACCGGTGGTCTGGTCGACAAAGTCGATATTGTGCCGGCCGATATCTACGGGCTGGTCACCGAACTCATGCGCGTGACGCAATCGCCGGAGGCCACGGCGCGGTTTTTTGCGTATCCGGGAACGCAGGATCTCCTCAGGCAATCAAAGCTGGTCGAATTCTTCACCGATCCTTCCGTGGCAGGCGCAGCGGCGGAGGGGAACTATTTTGCCTTGCTGACTAATCCGAAGCTGGCCGAAGTGGCCTCCGATCCCGCGGTGCAAGAGACCTTCAAGAACTTCGAATTGCAAAAAGCTCTCGACTACTCCCTGCAAGAATCGGCACCTTCGCCGGTTCCCACGCCATGAGTCAGGACTACATTGCCACCATCGGACTCGAGGTCCACGTGCAGCTGAAAACGCGGAGCAAAATGTTCTGCGCCTGCCCGGTCGAATACGGCGCCACACCGAACACCCATACTTGTCCGACCTGTCTGGGTTTGCCCGGTGCCTTGCCGGTCATGAACGAAGAGGCGCTCAAGCTGACCATTCTGACCGGTCTCATGCTCGGTTGCAAAATTGCCGAGGTCTGCAAGTTCGACCGCAAGAGCTACTACTACCCGGACATGCCGAAGAACTACCAGATCTCGCAATACGACATGCCGCTCTGCCTCGGCGGCGGCGTGCCCTTGCACGATCTGGCCTACCCGAAAGACGCTCAGAAGAGCATTGCGACGAAGGACAAAGTGGTCCGCTTGACCCGCATTCACCTCGAGGAGGACGTGGCCAAAAGCTTCCACTTGGAAAATTCTTCCGGAATTGATTTCAACCGGGCAGGCACGCCGCTGATGGAAATTGTTTCCGAGGCGGACATCGCCAACCCCGAAGAAGCGTTTGCCTATTTAACCTCACTCAAACAGCACCTGCAATACGCCGGCGTCTCGGATGCTGACATGGAAAAGGGCCAGATGCGCTGCGACGTCAATGTGTCGGTGCGTCCCGCCGCAACGGAGAAATGGGGCACCAAGATCGAGTTGAAAAATTTGAACACGATCAGCGGCGTCCGACGTGCTTTGGCCTATGAGATTGTTCGTCAGAGCGGGGTCCTCCGCGGCGGAGGATCGTTGCAGCAGGAGACGCGGCGCTGGGATGACGACTTGGGCGAGACGCAGCTCATGCGCATCAAGGAGTCGGCACACGATTACCGCTATTTTCCGGATCCGGATCTGATGCCGGTGAAAACGGGAAAGCTCCTCGCCGCCGCGAAGGAACTGCTGCCCGAGTTACCGGCCGAGAAGCGCGCGCGCTATGAAAAGGATTTCGGGGTGAGCGAATACGATGCCGCTGTGCTGGCCGACAACCCCGATTTGGGCACCTACTTCGAGCAGGCCGCGGCGGGTTCCCCGCGCGGCAAGCAGATCGCCAACTGGATCCTCAACGATTTGCAGAGTGCCCTTTCCGCGGCAGGCCAGGCGATCACCGCTTGTCCGGTCAAGCCCGCGCAACTCGATGGACTGGTCGCGCTGCTGGCCGGCGGGCAAATCAACGGCAAGCAGGCCAAGGAGGTCTTCGCCGAGATGTTGACCACCGGGCGTGATGCGGTGGTCATTGTGGAGGAGAAGGGGCTCAAGCAGGAGAGCGACGCCGGTGCGATCGGTGCCCTCTGCGACGAAGTGATCGCAGCCAACCCGCAATCGGTGGAAGACTTCAAAGCCGGCAAATCCGCCGCGCTCAACTTCCTCAAGGGCCAGGTGATGAAGCTGTCCAAGGGCAAAGCGAATCCCGTCATGGTGGGGGATCTTCTCGCGCAAAAACTGTTATGAGTTTTACCGCTCGCTGGTTTCTCGGTTTCGGCATTTTTCTTATCTTTTGCGGGGTGGCGGGTTATCTCTCCAATCCGGTTGGTGCCAAGACTGCCCTGATCTCGGGCGGAACTTTCGGAGGGCTCTCCGCGATCTGGGGCCTGCTCATGATGAAAGGTTTCGCCTGGGCCAAAGTCGCTGCATGGGTCAGCACGCTGCTCCTTGTTGCCGCCTTTTCCTGGCGTTCGATCGCCGGGTGGATGGCTTACGCAGCGGGAGAGCCCAAGCTCTTCGCCGCGTCTTTGATCACGCTTATGCTGGCCGCTTCGCTCGTTTCGCTTGCCGTGCTCGCCCGGCGGAAGACTTGAGTTCCGGCCTTATGGCGGAACCGTCTGCAGACGGACACAAGCCGCGCACTTCGCAATGCGTGCAGTCGGGTTTGCGAGCCGGGCAGCGGCGGCGTCCGTGCCAGATGAGAAGATGGCTCCAGAGGGTCCAGGCGTTTTGCGGGATTTGTTTG
>CAIZMQ010000084.1 GCA_903934135.1 uncultured Verrucomicrobiota bacterium | reverse complement strand
CATTTTTGGCCTGCTGCAGGGACTTGTCAGCCGCACGGAAGCGCTTGGCCCGCGGATCGAGGGAGTTCACAGTGCTTCCGGCTTTTCGCCATGCTTGCATTGGCAGGTGGTGGAGCACTTGGCCTTGCACCCGCAGTCTTTGCGCTGGGCTAGGAGGGAAGTGCTGGCCAGGACCAAAAGGCCGAGAAAAATAAAGGTAAGTTTCACGAAGTCCGACTGTAGCTTGGGCTCAAGGCCATGGCAAACGCCTGAACTTCTTAAATATTTGAATGGCCCCGCCCGTCAGCTGGTCGGCGGCGGGGGGGCGTCAGTTGGAAGTGGCAGCAGATGACAACCGGCTGAAACTTTCGTCGAGGACTTCGAGGAGGAAGTCGGCGTCGGCTTGGTTGATGCACATGGGCGGGGCGAAGCGGATGACTTGTCCGCGCAGTCCGCCTTTGCCGAGGAGGAGTCCGAGATCGCGGGCGGTCTCGAGGACTTGCGCGCATTCGGCCGTGGCGGGCTCCTTGGTTTTGCGGTCCTTCACCATTTCGATGCCGAGCATGAGGCCCTTGCCGCGGACGTCGCCGATGATCGGGTGTTTTTCCTTCAGCCGGTTAAGGCCGGCCAGAATGTAAGCGCCCATTTTGCGGGAGTTCTCCTGAAGATTTTCATTTTCGATGACCTCGAGCACGGCTTTGCCCATGGCGCTGACCACGGGATTGCCGCCGAAGGTGTTGAAGTGGACTTTGCCGACAAGAGCTTGCGCGATCTCCGGGGTGGTCACCACCGCGGCGAGGGGGCAACCGTTGCCGATGCCCTTGGCCATGGTGACGATGTCCGGGATGACGCCCTGCGTTTCGAATCCCCAGAAGTGCGTGCCGGTGCGACCGAAGCCGGTTTGCACTTCGTCGGCGATGCACACGCCGCCTGCGGCGCGGACATAGCCGTAGACGTGCTCAAGATACCCGGTGGGGAACTCCACGAACCCGCCGACGCCTTGGATGGATTCCGCGATGAAGCCGGCGATTTTGCCCGGGGTGGCGTATTCGATGAGCTCTTTCACGTCGTTGGCGTATTTCGCTCCAGCTTCGGGATCGTCGTAACCGAATGTTCCGCGGTAGGGATAGGGCGCGAGGGCATGGTGGAAACCGAAGCCGTGGGGCACATTGTATTTCCAGGTACTGTGGGCGGTGATGCCCATGGTCGACTGGTTACCGCCGTGGTAGGCGTTGCGCAGCGCGATGATGTCGTAGTTTCCGGTGTAGGCACGCGCCATCATGAGGGCGAGGTCATTGGCCTCGGAACCGGAATTGACGAAGTAGCACATCTTTAAGTTGCCGGGCATTTTCGACGCGAGTTTCTCCGCGTATTGCGCCACGTTGGGATGTAGGTAGATCGTGGTGGAGTGCTGGTAGAGTTCGCTTTGTTTGTTGCCCGCGGAAATGACGTGGGGATGGCAATGACCGACGCTCACGGTGACGATACCGCCGAGGCCGTCGAGGTAGCGCTTCCCCTTTTCGTCCCACACGTATTGACGGTGGCCTTCCACGACCATGAGCGGCTTCTTGTAATAGAGGAAGATGCCCGGGTTCATGAACTGCTTGCGCAGGGCGAGCACGTCCTCAGGCGATGGGCCCGCATAGGAACGGGGTTGGTGTTGGCAGGGGGGGAGGTTCGGTTCTTTCATCGGTTCGGAAATACAGGTCGGATTAAATTATACAGAACAAAGCCAAGAGTGAAACCGACAAACCAAGCGTAGTGATAGCTGGCAACCAGCCACGCGTGGAACAATTCTGCGGGGAGCACTTTGATCGTGACGAGAAAGCCGGGGAGATTGGGCAGCACCGAGGCGGCCAAAACCCCGAAGCCGACCAAGCTGAATCCGCCGGTGTAGCGGTAGGGGCCGTGCCGCTGATAAAGTGCCGGTGCATCGAGTTTTTTGCGCCGCCAGACAAAGTAGTCCGCGATCATGATTCCGGCGATCGGTCCGAGCAGCGCACTGTAGCCGATGAGCCAGGTGAAGATGTAACCGCTGGGGTCCTGGTATAGTTTCCAGGGCATCATGAGGATTCCAAGGAAGGCGGTGATGAGGCCGCCGGTGCGGAAGGTGATGCGACTGGGGGCGAGATTGGAAAAGTCGTTGGCCGGCGAGACGACGTTCGCGGCGATGTTGGTCGAGAGGGTGGCGACGGCCAGGGTGATGAGGGCGAAAGCGGAGACCCAGGGATTGCCGAACTTGGCGATGACTTGCACCGGGTCCCAGATGGCGGTGCCGAAGATGACGATGGTGGCACTGGTTACGAGGATGCCAATAAAAGCGTAAAACGTCATGGTGGCAGGCAGGCCGAGTGCCTGGCCCACGATTTGGTCGTGCTGCGAGCGCGCGTAGCGGGAAAAGTCCGGGATATTGAGCGAGAGCGTCGCCCAATAACCGACCATCGCGGTGAGTCCCACGCCGAAGACCGGCCAGAATTTTGCCGCAGTATCAAGCGTCGCTGGTTGGGTGAAGATCGGTCCGAACCCGTCGGCCGCCTGCCAAGCCCACCAGACGAGCACGACTCCGACGAGCAGGAGGAATGGCGCGCTCAGGGTTTCCATCCACTTGATCGACTCCATCCCCCGCACAATGAAGTAAACGTTGATCGCCCAAAAAATTATGAAGCAGAGAAATTCCCCGGCGGAAATTCCGAGGATGGGTAGCGCCTGGCGTGCGGCGGGGTCGAAACCGAAAATGACCGCCGCGGTGGCGTAGATGGCGGCGCCCCCGACCCACGTCTGGATGCCGAACCATCCGCAAGCGACGAAGCCGCGCATGAGGGCCGGGAGGTTCGAACCGAATGTGCCGAAGGACGCACGCAGCAGGACGGGAAAGGGAATGCCGTAAGCCGTGCCCGGGTGCGCATTGAGCGTCATGGGAATGAGCACGATGAGGTTGCCGAGGAAGACGGTCAGGGTGGCCTGCCACCAATTCATTCCTTGTTCGATCAGGACGCTGGCCAGGGTGTAAGTCGTGATGCACACCGACATACCGATCCATAGCGCGGCTATGTTCCACGTGGTCCACGTGCGGCGATCCTGGGAAACAGGCGCGAGGTCCTCGTTCCAGAGGCGCGGATCGTGGGTTTCGGGGGCGGGATGCATAACTGCACCTTCTGTCATGGACTTCTGCTACGCGCTGGGCAAGCGTGCGCGCTCAGAAGTGATCCGGGGTCCGCTGGAGGAACCGTCCGCGGCCGACGGTGCCGACAAATTTGCCGTCGCGGACGGCAACTTCCCCGCGGACCGTGACGATGGACGGCCGGCCTTCGATTTCCCAGCCTTCGAACGCGTTGTAGTCGACGTTTTGGGTCTGGGTTTTGACGGAGAGTTTGCCCCGGTAGCTCGGGTCGTAGATGACGAGGTCAGCGTCGGCGCCGGGTTGGATGACGCCTTTGCGCGGGTAGAGATCGAAAATTTTCGCGGCGTTCGTGCTGGCCACGGCGACCAATTGTTGGAGGGTGAGACGTCCCTTTTTCACCCCGTGGGTGTAGAGGAGATTGATGCGGTCCTCGATGGATGGGATACCGTTGGGGATTTTGGTGAAGTCATTTTTTCCCATCGGCTTCTGGCTTTTGAAATCGAACGGGGCGTGGTCGGTGCCGACGGTGTTGATCAGTCCGTTGGCCAAGCCGTCCCACATGACATTTTGGTTCGAGATGTCGCGCAGGGGCGGAGACATAACGAACTTGGCGCCCTCGAAGTCGGGTTTTTCGGCGTATGTTTTGTCGAGGACTAGGTACTGGATGAGCGTTTCGATGAAGACATGGACGCCGCGTTCGCGGGCGGCGATGGCTTCGTGGAGGGCTTCCTTGCAGCTGAGATGGACGATGTAGGTGTGCGCTCCGGTAAGGGCGGCGAAGGACATGAGGTGGTGCACGCCCTCGGCTTCGACGCGAGGCGGGCGGCTGTCGTGGTGGGCCTCGGGTCCGGTGCGTCCGCTGGCGAGGAGTTCCTTTTGCAGTTGGGCGACGAGGGATTCGTTTTCGCAGTGCGCGGTGACGATGACGCCGAGTTCTTTGGCCAGTTTGAGGGTGTGCCAGAGTTCGGTGTCATCGATACCGAAGGCGCCTTTGTAGGCGAGGAAGATTTTAAAGCTGCTGACGCCTTGTTTGACGATCTCGCGCAACTGTCCGGCCGATTCCGCATTGAACCGTGTCACTCCCATGTGGAAGGCGTAGTCGCAGCAGGCCTTCCCTTCGGCTTGGGCCTGCCAGGTGGCGAAGCCGTCGGCGGGCGACACGTCGCGCGCGGGGCAGACCATTTCGAAAATGGTGGTGGTGCCTCCGACCAGCGCAGCCTTTGTGCCGGACTCGTAGTTGTCCTTCGAAACGGTACCCATAAAGGGCAGGTAAATGTGGGTGTGCGGGTCGATGAAGCCGGGGAAAACGTATTTGCCGGCCGCATCGATAACCTCGGTGCTGGCGGGCGGGGTGATGTTCCGGTCGATCCGCGTGATAGTATCGCCTTCGCAAAGAATGTCGGCGGTGTAACGCGTGTCGGCGTTGATGATGTCGGCGTTTTTAAGGAGAAGTGACATATCTTGGGATGTGTTCAGTGCTCGGTTTTCCGTGCGGGAGGAGACCGATGAATTCTTTTGAACTCGTCACTTGTCACTCCAGATAGAACCCTCCCCGTAGCTAAACCAACGGGTGGTGGTGACTTTATGCTGGGTGTAGAAAGCGATGCT
>CAIZMQ010000083.1 GCA_903934135.1 uncultured Verrucomicrobiota bacterium | reverse complement strand
GAAAAGTTCCGCTCGAATCGAACTTGCTGATCTTGTTGGTGAACCAATTTCCGACGTAGAGGTTGTCGGCGGCGTCGACCAGAACTCCGAAGGGGCGGTTGACGTTGTTGCTGATCGCTCCAACGAATGCTCCGGCGGGGTCGAACTTGGCTACGGTGCTGCTCACACCGGCCGATACCCCAAAGCTCGCCGCATAGAGATTGCCCTGTGAATCGACGGCCAGACCGGCGGGGTCAGCCAGCGTAATTGATGATCCGATGGTCGAAAGGAAGTTGCCGGTCGAGTCGAACTTGCTGATCGAATTGGAAGCACCATTCGAGACGTAGACGTTGCCGGACGGATCAAAGGCGATACCGTTCGGCCCGATGATGTCGGAACTGATGAAGGTCCGCTCGGAGTTCTTGACCCCGACGGCGTTGAGGCTCGAGATGTCATAAGTAAGGACGACACCATCCAAAACCAGGGGCACGTAGAGTAACTCGGCGGCGGGCGCGGTATGCAAGGGCGCGAGGGCGAGGATGAGCCCGAGAAAGGGACGAAGGATGACGTTCATGCCGCCATAGAAATACCCCAAGGCATCAGAGTCAATGACCAGCCATGGAGACTCCATCTTGACTCTGCAGTCAGAGGGTCGCCAACCTCCGGACCGCATGCCAAAAAGAAAAGTGCCGGCCGCCCGAAAAAGCAGTGCGCTTACCGTGTTCCCTTGGGAGACCACGGTGGAGGTCGCGGGCAGGTTGCGCGAGGCGGGAGGATCTTTGGCCCGGCTGCAGTTCAGCGGCCGGCATTTCGAGCGCGAGCAGTTTGCGGAAGTCTTCACCTTCCTCGAACAGAACAAGAAACGCTTGACCAAGCTCGATTCGTTTTTGTTCCCGGGGGTCATGCTGCGCGACGACCGCACCTTCGACCTGATTCACCGGTTCTTGTGCGGTTGGGGCCAGCTGCAATCGGTGCAATTCGAACGGGGCTCGTTCCTCTCAAAGAAGTCGATCGGGAAGTGCCTCCTCTTGCCCTGCCGCGGGAGATTGTCCTTGCGCTTCGCCTCGAGCGGTTCGGTGGATATCGCCCGCGGCCCTGCGGTGCGCGCGAAGAAGATCTGGCTGGATTTCTGCGGGATCACACCTTCTTCGCTCAAGGCGCTGCTCCCGCGGTTTGCCGGCGTGAAGGAGCTCGATCTCTGCCGCAACGCGCTCGGCGCGACCGGGGGCAAGGTATTGGCATCGTGGAAAGGGCTTCACGAGCTGGACTGCCTTGACATGCTCAGCACGGGTTTGGGTGACGCGGGAGCACTGGCCATCTGCACCGCACTCTCACCGCAGAGCAAGCTGCAGACTTTTTACCTTGGCCAGAATGGCATCACCGAGAGAGGTCTGCCTCGCCTCGTGGCCGCACTGAAGGGCGCGCGGGTCCGCACGTTGTCGCTCGCGGCGAATGCGCTCAAGGGGAGCCACGTGTTGCCGCTGGTGCAAAACGAACATCTCATCGGACTGAATGTCGGCAACAATCCACTGAGGGATGCGTTTCTCCTGCGGCTGGCCGAAGCATTGCGCGAGCGCCAAGCAGGCGGCAAGCCGCCGATGGAATTGAATCTCGCCGAGATCAAGGCGACGCCGCGGGGCTGGCGGAAGTTTTTCCACACGCTGGCGGAAAACGCCACGGGGCTGGCCGCGCTGAGCATCGAGCACAATGCGCTGGATGGTGCGGCAAGAGACGTTCTCATCGCGGCGCTGAACTCCGGACTCGAAGTGCGGCAACTGAATGTTTCGCAAAATGAAATGACCGCCAGGCAGATCGGCGCGCTGCGGCGCTTATTCGCCAAAAAGAAGGACGGCTACCTCTACACCGGCTACCTTACCTCTTCGCGCGCCCAAGGCGCCGGTGCCGCCCTCGAGAAAGTGATGCGGGAGTTCCCGACGAGCCGCATTCCCGACTGTCTCCTCTGGTCGCGAACCTACGCGAAAGATATGTCCGGAATACCGGCCACAGTAGCGAATTTGTTGTTATTCAGCGCGACGAGCGTTCCGACTTCGGAATTGCGTCGCTGTCTGGTCCCGCCGAGCGGGAAACAACTCCTGCAACTCTACCGCTCGATGCCGGCCAGCATCCGACATACTTTCGCCTGCAACGTTCCTGCGTTGCAGTTTTTCATCGGCAAGATCCGGACAAAGGAGGAAGCCGACGCCCTGTGTCATCTGCTTTTCAAAGGCAGCCTGCAAAGTCTCAATATCCGGACACCGTCGATCCGGCTGGAAGTCCTCCGGACGATCCTAGCCAAGGCCGCTAATCACACTTCGCTCAAGGAGCTCGTTTTGCAGAGCACTTTCGATCCGCGCATCGTGGCCAAAGCGGCGGCCAACATCCGCCAGACGCTGGCTCGTGACTGCCCGCTGCTCAACGTCTCGCTGGTCGGCTTGGACCGTCATCTGATCCAAACAAAAACCAGGATCGATCCCGCCTTCGGCGACCGTGGAGTGATGTGCTGGCAAAGAAAAAACGAGAAGACTAAAAGACCAAAAGACGGCCGGAGACAGTCCGGGAAAAAGCCTCGGATTCGCCGATTAAGTTGACCCCTTCGCACCGCCCATGTCGCCCTACGGGCTGCCTTTGGCAGGGCTGATGCTTGTCCTGAGAACGAGCACCCCTGCGGGGCACAGGCTTGGGCGGTGTCTATCTGCAGCGGTACGGCGGGCCTCTGGTGGATCAATGACGGGCTGACGCTTTCGCGGCTCGCGGCCGTAGTCGACGCTGGTGGCGGCCGGGCGTTGCTCATCCGCCACATGTTTGAAAGCGCATGCCAATGTCTCGAGTTTCTCCGTACGGGAAGGGCCATCCGCGAGTCGACTCCGCCTCTTGTGATTTGTGGCGACAAAACATTTTCGGCCCCTTAAATGGAGGGCTGCACCCGCCGCCATGCTCGAAACTTTCAAGCGACTCGCCCTCGGATTGATTTTGATCCTCTTGGCGTCCGCGACTCTTCTCTACACCGACGTCGGATCGCGCGAATCGAGAAAGGATACGGGAGGTCCGATCCGGGTGGCGTTGGTGGGGCACGCCTCCGTGCGGGCGCTGGAGGAAGGAGCCAACGGTGCGATCGAAGCCTTGGCCGCGCGCGGCTACGCCGATAGAGACCGCATAAAATTGTCCCGCTTTTGCGCGGAAAACGACATCGCCACGGCGAACACCATCGCGCGGGAGGTGACTAGCGGCAGTTACGATTTCATCCTCAGCATGAGCACCATCTCGCTGCAGACCGTGGCGGGGGCGAACAAAACGGGAGCCAAGACCAGGCACGTGTTCGGCCTGGTCAGCGATCCCTACGGTGCGGGTGTCGGGATCAGCCGCGAGAACCATCTCGAGCATCCGCCTTACCTGACCGGCTACGGCTGCCTGCAACCGGTCGAATCGATCTTCCGCATGGCCCGCACGATGCGTCCCGGACTGCGGCGGGTGGGACTCGTCTGGAACCCGGCCGAGGCGAACTCGGTGGCCCAGACGACCATCGCGCGCAAGGTCTGCTCCGATCTCGGCATCGAATTGATCGAAGCCAATGCGGACAACTCCACCGGCGCCATCGAGGCGGCAGGTTCGGTGCTGGCCCGCGGCGCGGAGGCGATCTGGATCAGCGGCGACATCACCGTTTCCACGGCGTCCGAGCCGATCATCGCGGCGGCAAAGAAATCACGTATTCCCGTGTTCAGCTCACTGCCGCTCACCATCAAATCAGGCGCGCTGTTCGATCTGGGCGCGAACTACGTGGAGGTCGGCCGCGCCGTCGGCCAGCTGGCGGCCGATGTCCTCGACGGCAAAGATCCCGCGACGATCCCGGTGGAGAACTATGTGCCCGAGGCCTTCCTCTACAATGAAACGGTGTTGGGGGGCTTGCGCGACCGCTGGACCATCCCCGATTCCGTCCGCGCCAAAGCCGACGGATACATCACGGCCACCGAGACAAATCTTTCCCGCTTCGCCACCGCCCCCGCCCTGCCCAAACCGCGGCCCGGAACCGTCTACAAAATCGGCGTGGCCTACTTCTCTTCCGAGGAGAACCAGGAAAATTGTCTGGCCGGTTTTCTCGAAGGATTGCGCGCCGCCGGTTTCGAGGAGGGAAAAAATCTCGATGTGACGCGCACGCACGCGCAGGGCGAGATCGCCAATGTACCCTCCATGCTCAAAAACCTGGAATCGTCCGATCGTGATCTGATTTTCGTCATGACCACACCTGTGCTCGGCGGCGCCTGCAGTCTGGTCAAAAACAAGCCCGTTGTCTTCAGCGCCGTGACCGACCCGGTGGCGGCGGGCGCGGGCAAGTCTTTGGACGATCATTTGCCCGGAGTGACCGGAACCGGATCTTTTCCTCCGGTGCAAGACATGGTCGATGCCATTCGCAAGATCCTCCCCGGGGCCAAAAAAGTCGGGACGATTTACAATGCCTCCGAGGCGAATTCGGTCAAGGTGATCGGCGTGGCGCGCGATATTTTCCGTGCCGCGGGATTCACGCTCGAGGAAGTGACCGTGGCGAGTTCCTCGGAAGTGGGCACGGCCGCGCAGGCCCTCGTCGCCCGGGGCGTGGATGCCATCTACACGCAGACCGACAACACGGTCATGCAGGGTTTCGACGCGGTGATCCAGGTCTCGCGCGACGCGGAACTCCCGCTTTTCACCGACGATCCTCTGGCGGCGCGACGCGGCGCGTTGGCCTGCGTGGGTCTCGGGTTCCGCCAGCCCGGCGTGGTGGCCGGCGGGATGGCCGCACGGGTTTTGTGCGGCGAAAGCCCGGGCTCGATTCCCATGCTCAACGTGGCCGAGAATGTCATTTGGCTGAACGACGATGCCGCGGGCAAACTCGGCATTTCGTTTCCGCCGGAACTGGTCGCGCGGGCCACGAAAGAGGAGAAACCTTAGGCATGGAGATCACTTCGAACCGCGGTGAAGATTTTTTCGGCCTCAAGTTGGCCGGGCGTTTCGACGGGAACTGGGCCCCGCATGTCGGTTCGGCCATCGAGGAAGCGATCCGGGGCGGTCACCGGCAGATCGAGCTCGATCTCTCCGGGGTCAACTACATCAGCTCGGCCGGTGTGCGGATTCTTTTCAAATATCACCGCACTTTGAGCACCGCCCGCGGCAATCTGCGTATCGTCGGGGCGGACGAGAACGTGATGTCGGTGCTGGAACTTTCCGGCTTGGCCGCCGTGCTTCTCGAACAAGTTTCCGCGCCGGAACCGGCGGCCGAAGCTTGGGAATGGGAAGGCACCAGTTTCGAGGAGCACGTTCTTTCGCCGGTTTCCGTGTTGCGCGGACGGCGCCACGGTGATCCGGAAAAGTTCTCCGCGGGGGCATGTGCCGGCGAAGGGGCGAAAGTGCGGTTGGGTCTGGATGATGTGGTCGTCGGGCTCGGCGCCTTCGGCCCCGCCGGGACCACGGGCACGCGTTTCGGGGAGTTGCTCTCCGCAGGCGGTGCATCCCTGGCCATGCCGACCGACGGCAGCAGTGTTCCCGATTTCCAGCTGGCCGAAGCGCGCATGGTGCCCGAGGCCTCGCTGCTCTACGGTCTCTCGGCCCGCGGTACGTTTTCGCGCCAACTGCGCTTCGAAGCGTCGCAGAGTGTGCGCGGCACGATCGGGCTTTCCCCGCTGGTCGCGGCGGCGATGAAGCGTGGCGGATACGAGGCCGGCGCCTTTGTTGTCATCGCGGAGAGCGCGGGGGTGATCGGCGCCACTTTGCTCCGCTCCCCCACCGCGGCGGCCGGCGTTTCTCCGTTCTCTTTCCCCGGGGTGAGGAATTGGCTTAATTTCACCAGCGAACGCGACGAGCAGCGCACCGTGGTCATCATTGCGGGCTTCGCCGCGCGGCAACCCGATGCGGATCTTTCGCCGTTTTTGCGGCCGCTTGATCCGCGCGGCGACCTGGCCGGACACTTCCACGCGGCCGTCTTTCCCTACCGTCCGCTGCCTTCCGGAAAACTCGATCTGGTGCCCACCGCGGAAGGCCTCGCCTCGAGCGGCATGGCCAGGACGGTGCTGCATCTGCTGCGCGACGATCGCGAGATTGAGGGCGTTGGCGAAACGGAGTTGATGCGCGGTGCGGTATGGATGGCGCCGGTGGAATTTTCCAGCGGGGAGGAACCGTCATGACGCTGCTGCTTGGAGCCTCCACGGTCGGGTTGATCCTCGCGCTGCTTGCCCTCGGGGTTTACCTGAGCTTCCGCATTTTCAATTTTCCCGATATCACGGCCGACGGATCCATCACGCTGGGGGCCGCGGTGACGGCCTCGCTGCTCATCCTCAACTGGCCTCCGGCCCTCGCCACCTTGGCGGGATTTTTCGCCGGTGTGCTCGCCGGAACGGTGACGGGCTTGCTCAACGCGAAATTCCGCATCAACGGGCTGCTCAGCGGCATTCTCGTCATGACCGCGCTTTATTCGATCAACCTGCACGTCATGGGCAAAAGCAATCTGCCGCTGCTCGAGGAGACGACGCTCGTCACGCAGTCCGAATCCTTCCTCGG
This sequence comes from uncultured Verrucomicrobiota bacterium, assembly GCA_903934135.1. Lineage (GTDB taxonomy): Bacteria > Verrucomicrobiota > Verrucomicrobiia > Chthoniobacterales > JACTMZ01 > JACTMZ01. The sequence continues at coordinate 34,780 of CAIZMQ010000083.1, read as the reverse complement.
CATGCTTTTCGGGCCGGGTGATGTGGGGGTCTTCGGGTGGGAGGTGAACCAACGGGATGCTGCGGCACTCTGCCTGGCCGGCGCCATGGTGGCCGGCGTGGGGATGATCCTTTACCTGTTCTTCCGCACCGAATTCGGAACGGCCATGCGCGCGGCGGGCGACAATCCGCAGATGATTCGCGCGCTGGGCGGCAGCGTGGACTTCATCCTGATTTTCGGCCTGGCTGTCTCCAACGGCCTGATCGCGCTCTCCGGTTCCCTGCTGGCCCAATACCAGGGTTTCGCCGATGTGCAGATGGGCATCGGGATGGTCGTGTGGGGACTGGCCAGCGTGATCATCGGCGAGGCGCTGGTCGGGAGCAAAAGCACGGGCATCGTCATCACCGGCGCGATCATGGGTTCGCTGCTTTTCCGCCTGATTGTCGCCATCGCCCTGCGTTGGGGGCTCGATCCCAACGATCTCAAACTCATCACCGCGGTCTTTGTCTTCCTCGCGCTTGTCGTTCCCGGCGCGCTGGCCGCTCTGCGTTCGCGGGCAGGGAGGGCACGCTGACATGCTCGAAGTCTCCGGCATCGGCAAAACATTCCACGCGGGAACACCCAACGAGGTGTTCGCCTTGCGTGATGTCTCTTTCAACCTTTTGGAGGGGTCTTTCCTCATCATCATCGGCACGAACGGCTCGGGAAAATCCACCCTGCTCAATGCCGTGGCCGGAACGTTTCCCCTCGACCGGGGGACCGTGAGTTTGTCCGGTCATGACATGACCAAGTGGCCGGAACACCGGCGCGCGAAACTCATCGGCCGGGTTTTCCAGAATCCCTACAGCGGCACCGCACCGAACATGACCATCGCGGAGAACCTCGCCATGGCCGCGCGCCGCGGATTGCCCCGCGGACTGGCCTGGGCCATACCGCGCACCTTGCGCTCGGAACTGCGCGACCGCGTGAGGACTTTGAACATGGGCCTCGAGGACCGGTTGGACAACGACATCGGCACGCTTTCCGGCGGACAGCGGCAGGCTCTCACCTTGTTGATGGCCTCGTGGCTCAAGCCCGATCTCCTGCTGCTCGACGAGCACACGGCGGCACTCGATCCGAAGAGCGCGGACCAAGTGATCCGCCTGACCCACGAAATCATCAAGCGCGACAAACTCACCACGCTGATGGTCACGCATTCCATGCAACAAGCCGTCCGTCTCGGCGACCGTCTCATCATGATGCACCGCGGGAGCATCCTGCATGACATTCAGGGAGCGGAAAAAGCGCGGGCCCGGCCCGAGGACCTGCTGCAGCGGTTCGAGGATGTGAGGCGCCGCGAGCAGCTGGATGCTCCGGTCGCGGAGATGCTGGGCAAAACTTACGTCTAAAATCGCGCCCAATCGATCGTCGGCACCACCTCACCGGCGTATCATGCGCAGGGAGACCGACCGGACGATGCCGCGTGGAAGCGCCTGCAGCCGGCTCGGTCATTCTGGTTCCTTTTCCGTTTTAGGATCTTTCCCAGAGCAAGATCCGCCCGGCACTGGTGTCGGGCCAACGCCGAACGCGGTGATGGGATCCTCGGCCTGAGCAAGTAATCCGTGATTTTGCCCGGATCGACGTAGGCATCGGCGTGATACGGATCATGAGTTAAAAAATAGCGCCAAGCTGAAGCCGTTGCATCCGTTTTTCGATACGGAAACTGGAAAGTCACCTCTCCCGATGTCGCTGCGGCGACTAAACTACCGAGGGCAAACTAAAAGGTAAAAGGTGGGAAAGTGCTATTTTCAGAGGAACGTGCTCGTTCACATTCCCGGCCCAATTCAGCGGATGATGGCCAGGGTGTGGGTGTAGGAGCCGTTTTCGTTACGGACGGTGGTGACTTCGCCGTCGATACCGACGTATTTGCCCGTACCGCCAACGATGGCCCGTGTCACAGGCTGATCCGAGGGGAGCAGTTGGTCATTTTCGTAGTAGTAGCTCACTCCGAGGACGCTTATCTGACCATCGGGCAAATCAAAGACCGCCGTGACCATTCGCTCTTCACGATCTTTGCGCCATCCAGCGTTGGTTCCACCTACCTTGATTATTGAGCCCATGAAAGAGCCGCAGGGTTTTCCATCTTTCTCGACCTGAGTCTCGAAAACGGTGGTGTCGCCAGCGGTGCCAAGGGGATTCAACTCCAATGACGTGAGCTGGACTGAAGCACCATCGATCTGAGTCAGGACCAGTGTCTCGTTCGGAGGGCTGCAACCTGCCAACGTCACCACAATAGTGACGGCAAGAACTGCGGAGACAAATGCTGAAGGTGGCTTTTTTATGAAACTCATGATGGCTGCTCCCTCCGCAAACTTGGCGCCTGCGGGGAGCAACTACAAATTCAAATTGCCGGCCAATCGTTTGGCCAGCACAGCTCCGCTGTGCAAACCACCCTCCATGTAACCGGTGAAGAGAAGGCTGCTATATTCCCCGGCAAAAAAGAGACGGTCTTCGAAGCCCTGGGCGAGCAGCGGATAAACCGAGGTGACTTCCCCCGTGGAGGGAGCGGTGTAGCCGCACCGGGTCCATTTTTCGCTGGGCCATCCCATGAACATGCCTTCTTCAAAATGCCGGCCAAAGCCGGGGTAAATGGCCCCGATTTGTTTTTCGAAAAACGCCTTCCGCGCCTCCGCCGGGACGTCGAGGCAATCCTGAGCGGCCTGTCCCCCGGAAAAGACGGTAAGGCAAGCCGGATCCTTCCCGTCCCGCGGCTGGGCATCCGTACCCTCCCAAGTGCAGCCGACCGGTGTGTCGGTGAGCGAGTCGGGGTGCAATCCGTTGTCCGTCCAAAAAGGCCGGTCAACTTTGGCCAAGTATTTGATGGCCGGGCCGGTCGTCGGGCGATAAGCGGGAGGAAGCCCGGGCTCGACCTGAAAATGATCCCAGGTACTGGGAGGAGCGGTCAGGACGACCAGATCGGCTTCGTGCTTTTCGCCTGAACCGGTGTGCACCGTGACACCGGCAGCATGGCATTGGATAAGCGTCACGGGGGTGTTCAAATCGATGCGGTTTGATCCGATGCTCTCGGCAAGTTTGAAGGCCAGCGATTGGTTGCCACCGACACAGCGATAGATTTCGGACTCGGTCCAGAAGACCTCAAATCCTCCTCCGGCGATGGTGGAGAGGCAGGCCAGATAACTGGCCCGCTCCGGCCAGGTGGCACCGTCATTGGCCAGCACGGTGAGTGCCGCGTGGCGCAACCGGTCCCCGACATCCCAGCGGGCGGCTGCTTGGGAGAGGCTGGTTGCATCCCACTGGGCGGCCTGGGCCGACGCCCATGGCTGCTCGAGGTTCACTTGGCGGGCGTCGGCGTTCATGAGCTGCAGCGTGCGATCCAAACCTTCCCACAACTTTTCCAGTTTCGTCCCGGAATACCGCTTGCCCCCCAACAGGATGGGCGATTCGTCATCATGAAGGGAGGTCACCTCGCGTAGTTCCAAGCCGAACAATTTTGCGTAAGCCATCCAGGTGGGATGGTTGGACCCGATCAGCTCCGCCCCACCTTCCACCACCTTGCCCGGTATAAACTTATCGAGGGAAAGAACCCGCCCGCCGATGCGGTTGCGGGCTTCCAAGATGCGCACGTCGGCTCCGGCTTGCTGCAGTTGGTATCCACAACTCAAGCCTCCGAACCCCGCTCCGATCACAAGCACGCGCGGTCTCGCCGCGCGACCGGCCGCCGGGCGTCCTCCGAGCATGAGCGCGGCTCCCGCGGCCAGTGTTGTCTTGAGAAACTGACGGCGGGTCGGGCCATCGGGAACAGCTCCAACTTGGCGGGCAATCGTCGAGACAAGCGAGGGCTTCATGGGCGCGGAGATTGTTATTTTTCCGATCGGGGGATGTCAAAAAAAGCCGACCAGTGAAAGTTTGGGAAAGGCGCGGCGGGTCCCCTTCCCGCCGGGTAACACCATCAACAGCCCGAAGCACGGTGCCCGGCCGGTTGGCCTGGTATCACCGGGAGCGGCTTTGTTGCCGCCTCATCCACCCCAGCCCGCCGGCGACGGTCATGAGGAGCAAGGCGCAGGTCGATGGCTCGGGGACGGTGTAAATTTCGGCACTGCGGAGGAAGCCGGTGGCATCCTGCCCGCCGACGATGAGGACACGACCGTCGTCGAGCAGGGTTTCGGTATGACGCCATCGCGCCTCATTCATGGATCCGGTGGCGGGGAACAAGCCGCTGGCTGGATCATACAGCTCGGCCGAGGCGAGAGGTGTCTGCAAATTGTAGCCGCCGGCGATCAAAACGGTGCCGTCGCCGAGGAGGGTCGCGGTTTGGCGTCCGCGCGCCTCCCCCATCGACCCGGTGCCAAGGAATAACCCGGAAGCATTGTCATAAATCTCGGCCGAAGCCAGCGTCCCGTCCGTCCCGTTCTCATAGCCACCAGCGAGCAGCACCCCGCCGTCCGGCAAGAGGGTCGCCGTGGGGTAGCGCCGGGCGACCGACATGTCGCCGGTCGGCGCGAAAAGGCCGGTGGAGGGTTGGTAAATTTCCGGGGCGTTGACGTAGGTTCCGTTGTAGCCGCCAGCGACCAGGACGGTGGCGTCGGGTAGCAGCGTGGCGGTGTGGTTGCGGCGCGCCACGTCCATGGATCCGGTCAGCGAGAAGGTTCCGGACGCGGGGTCGTAAAGTTCGGCCGAGGCCAGGGGCGTTCCCGTGCTCGTGCCCTCATAGCCCCCGGCAACCAGGACCCGACCGTTCCCGAGCAGTGTCACCGTCGGGTTGAGTCGTGAGACGAGCAGCGATCCGGTCAAAGAAAACGTGCCGGTGGCCGGATTGAAAAGCTCCACCGAGGTGGTCGACACATTGCCGCTGTCCTCACCCCCGACAATGAGCACCCTGCCGTCGGGAAGCAGGGTGGCATTGGCGGCAAAGCGGGCCGTACCCATCGTGCCGGTTGGAGAAAAGGTGGCCGTGAGCGGATCATAAATCTCCGCCGTGCTGAGTGCCTGGAACGAGGCATCGGCCCCTCCACAAACCAGCACCCGCCCATCGCCGAGCAATGTCGCGGTATGCAGGGAGCGGGCGGAGGACATTTCTCCGGTCAGGGTGAAGGTACCCGGGGCGACCGCACCGGACGGCGGAACGGCAACGAAGCCGAGAAAAAGAAGAAACAGGAAGTGCGGCATGGCGCGGACCGTAAGGTCCGCAGCACCGGAAAGCTAATCAATCTGACCTAGACTCCGTCAGGCCGGGCCGGTCGAAGAAACTGAGACTCGACCAAGATGCAATTTGACTCTTGGCCCGCGGCGTCCCAAACTTATCTAGATGAAAACATTCCAAACCACCCTCGCTCTCCTCGTCCTAGCGCTTACCCCCGTGATGTCCGCCTCGGAGAAGGTGATTGATAAGGACGGGTGCGTCGCCGGCCAACCCTGCAAGTGCAAGGATTGCGGTTACGTTTGCGGTTCGGACGCCTGCAAAGCGACCGCAGCCTGCAAAGGCGACGCCTGCAGCAAGTCCTGAGGCCACCTGGAGCCGACCCCGCCTGCCTGGGGAATAATGGCCTCCGGCCCCCGGGGGGCCGGTACATGGCCCGGAAACTATTTGCTTATCGGAAAAAAGGTGACAAACTTCAGCGTTATGAAATCACTGTTCACACTCGCCCTCACGGTCGTCTCCATGGCCGCTTTCGCCACCTCCGCCTTCGCCGGCAGTTGCGGCGGATGCCCGGATGGGGAGAAGAAAGATGGTGCCAAGACCGAAGAAGGCGCCCAGAGCTAAGCTCTGCGCTTGAAAATCACAGAGAGGCGGCCTTACCGGCCGCCTTTCTTTTTTGTCCGGGAAGGTGGCAAGGCCCGGGCCTTGCGGTATAGTGAGTGGATGAAAACCTTGGCCTCATTTCTCGGCGCGGGCATGCTGACGGTGTCAGCCATGGCGACCGAAGTCCCCGATTACAAAGTGCTGGTGACCGACGGGAAGTTCGAGGTGCGGGATTATCCGGCCCTGACTTTGGTCCGCACGGCTGCCGGCGAGGGGGATTTTATGCGCTTGTTCGGCTACATTTCGGGCGGGAACGAGGCGGATGAGAAGATCGCCATGACGGCGCCGGTGCTGATGAAGGACGAAGGCGGGGAAAGCGGCATGAGTTTTATTGTGCCGCGTGATGTGGCGGCGGGAAAAGTTCCGGCGCCCAAAGATGCCGCGGTCACGATGGACGACCTACCGGCCGGACACTTTGCAGTTTACCGCTATTCGGGCGGACGCAACCAAAGCAACGAGCAGGAGGCGCTGGGCAAATTACGCGCCTGGGTCGAGGGCCGGCAGCTCCTGGTGGAAGGCGAGCCGATCTTCGGCTACTACGATCCGCCGTGGATTCCCACTTTCCTGCGCCGCAACGAGGTGATGCTGCGGGTGGCGGGGACACAGCCTTGAAGGGGTCCGGGCGCGGGGCGGGCGGAGAAGCGGCGGTCTTGAGCACCAGGCCGGCCTTGGTTTAGGGTTTCCGGCTTATGGGACGTCAATGGTTGTTGGCCAAGCGCGAAGTTGCTTCGCTCCGGAAATCGCAGGCCACGGGCAAATTCATCCGTGAGATCACCATCGCGGCACGCCACGGGGGGGCGGATCCGGCGACCAACTCGCGATTGACCGCGGCGTTGGAAAAGGCGCGACGGGAAAGTGTGCCCAAGGATGCCATCGAACGGGCCATTGCCAAGGGCGCAGGCACCGGCAGCGACAAGGTCTCGCTTGAGCACATGACCTTCGAGGGCTACGCGCCGCACAAAGTTCCGGTCATTGTGGAAGTGTTCACCGACAACCACAACCGCACGGCCCCGGAAATCCGCGTGCTTTTCAAGAAGGGGCAACTTGGCGCCTCGGGGAGCAACAAGTTTCTTTTCGACCATGTCGGTCTCGTCGAGGCCTATGTGGCGAAGCCGGGGGTCGACCGGGAAGAAGCGGCGATCGAAGCGGGCGCCGACGAGGTGGAACTCCTCGCCCACGAGCAGAACGATGATATTCCGGCGGACGCAACCGGCGCGCGCTTCATCACGGACCGCACGAATACGCACGGGGTGGCCAAGTGGCTCACGGATAACGGATGGACCGTGGTGACGAGCGAGTTGGGATTTGTCCCCAAGCAATGCCCGGAATTGTCCGCGGACCAAGGGTCGGAAGTCGGAGCGTTCTTGCAGGCGCTCGACGATCATGATGACGTGCACCGGGTCTGGGCCGCCGTGAGCTAGAGCTGCTGCGGGCGGCGGTCAGAGAGAAGGCCGCAAGTCAAACCGGGGACCGCTCAGAGATGACCGCGGGTCATGAGCGCGCCGGCCTTGGCCAGACCGCGGGGGGTGCCGAGGATTTCGGCCAAGATGATGGCTTTGCGCTGGGCGGAGGAACCGGCGAGCAGGCCACGCACGTTGCCGCCTTGCCAAACTTGGGGGTCCGCACCGCCCATGGCGGCGAAAGCCGAGGCGAGTTGTTTGGTTTTCTCGTCGGGTTGCGCGCCGCGGGCGGGTGGATGCCAGGAGGCCGCCGCAGAAAGGGGTTTGGCCGCGACAGGCTTGGGCAGTGGTGGAGGTGGTACCGCTTCTTCGAGCGAGACGAATTCCTCTTCGGCCAAGAAGGGAGTGTCGGCCACCACGGGACGGGGCGGCGGTTCGTCGGACGGCAAGCCGAGGGCGTCCATCAAATCCTTGAACGGGTCGCGCTCGGTGGCGACCCGGCGGGGAGTGGAGGTCGCCGGGGCGGGCGCGGGATGCGTGTAGACGTTGCGGCGCGTTGCCCGCTTCACTTCACGCTTTTCAACCCGGGCCGACTTGGCCGCCTCGCGTTTCTCGGCGGCCTTTTGCAGCAGCCAATTGACCAGGCTGATCAACCCGATGACGACGAGGAGGACAAGTTGTTCCATGGCGGAACCTGATGAAGCGCTTTAGCGGGCCTCGGCGTCGCCGCGCTCGGAGCCGGCGATGGATTCTCGCATTTGCGAGTCGGCCTGGATGTTTTTCATCCGCATGTAATCCATGATCCCGAGGTTGCCGGAGCGGAAGGCTTCGGCCATGGCTTGCGGAACCTGGGCCTCGGCCTCGACCACCTTGGCCCGCATTTCCTGGGTCTTGGCCCGCATTTCACCTTCGAGGGCGACGGCGGCGGCGCGGCGAACTTCCGCCTTGGCTTGGGCCACCACCTTGTCGGCTTCGGCCTGCTCACCCTGCAATTTGGCCCCGACGTTTTCGCCGACGTCGATGTCGGCAATGTCGACGGAAAGGATTTCAAAGGCCGTGCCGCTATCGAGGCCCTTTTGCAGGACGGTTTTCGAAATGCGGTCGGGATTTTCCAAGACATCTTTGTAGGAAAGGGCCGAACCGATCGAGGTGACAATGCCCTCGCCGACGCGGGCGATGATCGTTTCCTCGGTGGCACCGCCGACGAAGCGGTCGAGGTTCGAGCGGACGGTGACCCGCGCTTTGACTTTGACCCCGATGCCGTCGCGCGCCACGGCGTCGATCGTCGAGCGGCCGGAACCCGGAGCGGGGCAGTCGATGACTTTCGGGTTGATGCTGGTGCGGACGGCCTCCAAGACGGTTTTGCTCGTGCCTTTGATCGCCAGATCGATGGCGCAGGCGCGGTTGAAGTCGAGTTTGATCCCGGCTTTGTCCGCCGCAATGAGAGCCAGCACGACGGAATCCACGCTGCCGCCGGCCAGATAGTGGGCTTCGAGTTCGTCGGCATTGAGCGGGATGCCCGCTTTGACCGCGGTGATGCGGCTGTCGACGATGAGGCCGAGCGGCACGCGGCGCAGGCGCATGCCAATCAGGCTAGCAAAAGAAACCGGGGCGTCCGCGACCTTGGCCCGCAGCCAGATGCCGAAAAAATTGAAGAGAACAATGAGAAGAACAAGACCGAGAACGACGGCCAGTCCGGTGACGATGTAAATGAAGAGCGAGCCCATAGGGCAAACCCTAGGCGGTTCGGGGAGCGGACTCCAAACCATCTTTTCGCCGCACGGCCACCCGCATGCCATCGGCCGCGATCACCACGACCTGTTCGCCCGACTCCAGAAAGTCGCCAACTGCCGTGACATCAACACGTTTCCCGTTGATTTGCGCCGTGCCGGAGGGACGCAGGGGCGTGACGGTCTCGCCGGTGACCCCGACCATCGTCTGGTGGGCCGCAGCGGTGAGGTCGGCCGGTTGGCGCGCCCGGAGCATGAGGCGCCGCCCGATGAAAGTGCGCGGGAAGAGGTTGAGCCAAACGATGAATCCGACAAAACTGAGGCCTGCGACCAGAAAAGCCGCGAGCACGCCGGCCGAGGTGCCGTATTGGGAAAAAACCAAGACGACCGAGGCGATGAGGCAGAGCAATCCGATCGTCCCGAGAATGAGCCCGGGCAGGAATACTTCGGCCGCGACGAGGGCAAACCCGACGACAAAGAGCACGATGATGAGGGATGAGCTTTCGGGCATGGTTGTTAGTTGCGGGGTGCCGGTTGTTCCGGACGCCCGATAAAAAAGGCACTGATGCTGTCCCCGACGCGCACCGCGGTGTTCGTGGTGGCATCCCAAGACTTCTCCCCCCAACGGCTGACGTGGCCGACCAGTCCCCCGCCCTCCACCCAACGGTCACCGAAGGTGCCGCCGGTGGGAACCGGTGAAGAGGTCACCGGCCCGGTCGCGGTGGCGGCAGGCCCGGCGGCCTCCGCTGGGGGCGTGCGCAGGCGCGAGACAATGCCGCCATTTTTCGCGGAGACTTCCATCTTGCCGACTTCGAGGCCGGCTGTGTCATAGAGTTGCACCAACCAAACCGGCGCGCCCTGTGAGTTTTGCAGCAGGTAGTTGAGGAAGTGGAAACCGACTTTGGCGGCGGCGGCCTGCTTGTTCGCCGCGGCGAAGGCGCCGCTCGAATCCAAATTGAGCGAGCCCGAAACCATGACCGCAGGCGTGCCGGACCCGGCGGCACGCACCGGCGTGCGTTCGCTGGTGACACCTTGCGCGGTCACGGCGAACTCGCGCACCCCGCCGCGCGCATTGTCATCGCGGAAGGTGAGCAACCAACGCACGGGCTGCGGATCGCCGTCGACCCCGCGCATTTCGACCAACCGATCCAGCCAGCCCCCGCCTTTTTCGCGCTCCACGGTGCGCAGAGCTTGGTAAGCGGTGAGTTGGGCACTTTGCCCCGAGGCCGGCACCGTGAGCAGCACCGCAACAAGGAGAAGAGCGGTCGTGACTTTCATCGCCTGCCATTAAGGACCCGATCGCGGCGGTTTTCCAGCGCGGAAAAACGGGGCTCCGGTGCGGGCCGGACTCAAACCCGCAGACCCGCCTTCTCGCCCGGGGGCAAAAAGGCGATCTCCCAGGCGTTTTCCAGCGCCTGCACAATCTGCGCTTCATCCAACCCCGCCGCGGGCGCGGCGACGTCGAGTTCATGACGCAAGTCGATGCCGCTGATGCCGGGGTCGTCCGTATTGATCGTGGCGAGGAGACCGGCCTGGAGAAACTTTTTCAACGGATGGGCGGCATAGTCCGGCACCGTGCTGGTTTGCACATTGCTGGTCAAATTGGCCTCGATGCCGATGCGGCGTTGGAGCAGCAGGTCCATGACGGCGGGATCCTCGGCGGCGCACACGGCATGCCCGATACGCGTCGCGCCCAGTCGATCGATCGCGGTGACAATGCTCTCTGGTCCGGCCGCCTCCCCGGCATGCACGGTGACCTGCCAACCGGCGTCGCGGCCCTCTTGGAAGTGCCCGACAAAAAGTTCGCCCGGCCAGTTGCCTTCGTCCCCGGCCAGGTCGAGCGCGACGATTTCTTCCCTGTGGTCGAGGAGGGCCCGGAGTTCGCGCCGGGCGCGCGTCGGACCGTAGGTGCGGGTGAGGATGCCGATAAGGTTGGCTTTCACCCCGGTGGCGGCTTCGCCCTCGCGCACGCCCTCGATCACCGCGGCGGTGACTTTGGAAGGATCAAGATTATGGGCGTCGGCCATGAAGAGCGGACTGAAACGCAACTCGAGGTAACGGATCCCCTCGCCTTGCGCATCCTCCACATTTTCGCGGGCCACCCGCCGACAGGCGTCATAATCGGCCAGCACCGCGGTCATCCACCGGAACTTGGCCAGAAACTCGACCAGACCGGGTTGCGGTGTGCTGACCACGACATGCGGCTTGAGTTCCTCGAGGGTGTCCCCGGGCAAGGGGATGCCGTGCTGCCGGCCGAGGTCGAGGATGGTGGCGAGGCGGATACTGCCATCGAGATGGCGGTGAAGATCGATCAGGGGCGGGCGGGCAGGCATGAGCAAGCCATGGTTTGTTCTCCGCCGCGGGGCGACAAGGCCAATTATTCAGCGCACAACTTCGTCGAGGGCTTGCTCCACGTCGCGGAAGTCGTAGGGGTAGCCGCGTTGTTCCGCCACGCCCGGACGCACGCGCGAACTGTCGAGGAGGAGGGATGACATGGCGCCGAGGACCGTGCGGAGGACGAAAGCCGGCGCGGGCAGGATGGCCGGGCGGTGGACCGCGCGGGCCAGCAGGCGGGTGAAATCCGCATTGGTCACCGGGCAGGGCATCACCGCGTTGACCGGACCAACCAAACCCTCCTGCCCGATCGCCCACATGGCGAGACCGGCGATGTCGTCGACGTGAATGCACGACATCCATTGCCGCCCGGAGCCAAGCCGCCCGCCGAGCCCGGCGCGGAAGACGGGAAGAAGGCGTTGCATTGTGCCGCCCCCGCGGCCGAGGACGAGTCCGATCCGCAGGATGACAACGCGGGCGTTCCGCACTTCCATGGCTTCCCTCTCCCAGGCGCGGCAGACCTCGGCGAGGAAGCCGCGGCCGGGCGGGGCATCTTCCGTCACCTCGTGGTCGCCTGTGTCGCCGTAGTAACCGATGCCCGAACTGCTGACGAGCACCCGGGGCGGGTGCGCGGCGCGGGCGAAACCCTCGGCCACCGAACGCGTGCCCATCACGCGGCTGTCCATGATACGACGGCGCTTTTCGGGTGTCCAACGACCGACCACCGGCTCACCGGCAAGGTGCAGGACGGCATCAAGTCCGTCGACGTCGGCCGGTTCACCCGGCACGAGGCGGCGGGTGCGCGCGTCGCGCGGTTGGCGGGAGAAAGGGACCACTTCCCATCCCCTCGCCGCGGCCAGCCGGGACACTTGCCCGCCGATGAATCCCGAGGCCCCTGTGATCCCGAGGCGCATGGTCAAAAGGTGCGGTGCATCCAGCTGTAAGGAAAGCGGTTGCCCGGGCAGTCGGTCGGCTTCGGGTTAATTTCGCGGTGCGCCTTGACGATGAGCACGCGTCCTTTGCTCCGGCCGACGCGCTTGCGGAGGTATTTGATCAGCTCCTCCAGCGCGGCCAGCTGCGCTTTGGTCGGAAGATCGCGGTTGTAGTCGCCGACAAAACAGATGCCGATGCCAATGTTGTTGAGGTAGTCGCTGGCCACGTGCCCGCCGTTGATCTGGGCGGTCCAGCGCGGACCGATTTCGATCTCGCCGTCGCCGGACGAGGTGCCGTTTCCTATGACAAAGTGGTAGGCCAGCCCGTTCTTCATTTTGCGGACGTTTTTGTGGTAATTGGCGAATATGCGCGCGTTGCCCTGCCGCGTGCCGCTGTTGTGCACGATGACGTATTGCCAGCGTCCGCGCTTGACCGGGGCGCGGTCGATGGCGGCGCGCACGTTGCGCGTGAGATACCGGTGACGCGGACCGCCGCCCCACCCGAACCAACCCCGGCGCTCGCGCTCCGGGACCGGCGCCATTCCCTGGTCATCCTCCTGCCCGGACTTCTCGACCACGATGGGCGCGGCGGGAACCTCTGCCGCGGACTCGCGTCCGGCTCGAGGAGCGGGTGCGGGCCGGGGCGGCGGGAGCTTGATCACGTCGGATGAAACGTCTTGGGCCGGCGGCAAAACAAAATCGTCGCTGCGCCCAGCCGCGGCCGGCGGGGGTGTCGCGCGGGGCGGTGGAGGGGTCGCTTTGGCTTTCGGCGTGGCCCGCGGCTCGGGCGTTGGCTTCGGACGGGGTTTGGGCGCAGGGGTCGAGCGGGGTGGCGGGAGCGTGATCGGCTGAAGGGGTTGCTCGACGGATTCTTCCACCGGCCGCGGGCGCGGCTGGGGGCGGACAGGTGGCCGCGCCGGGGTGGCGGCGGGAACCGGTTCGATCGACTCGCGGGCCTTGAGGAAGAGATCGCGCTTGCGCTGCTCTTCCGCGGAAATTTGCGCCGGGGCCATGTACGCCGCAAGAAGCGAGAGCCCGAGGGTGATGAGGAAAGCGGGCGCGACACGCACGGAGAGAAGCTAATGGCGCGACTGGCGGAAGTTCAACCCGATTGCGACCCGGACCGGGCATAGGCAACCCGCACGAGATAAAGACCGTCGGACGGCGCGACGATCCGTGGCAGGTCCGTTTCCTTGCCGGCAAGGCGGGCCCGGAGGTCCGCCTCCGTGGCCTTGCCCTGGGCGACGCGGACCATGGCGGCGGCCAACATGCGGACCATGCGGTAAAGAAAACCGTCGCCTTCGAAGCGCAAGCGGATGACGGGTCCGTTGCCCGAGACGCTGATGCGGCGGAGATGGCGTCGCGCATCCTTGAGCGGCGTGCCGCGGTTGGCCGCGAATCCGCTGAAGTCATGGCGGCCGGCGAGGATCTTGGCCGCCCGGCGCAGCGCAGCGGGATCGGGAGGAGGAATGACGTGCCAGGCGCGCGCGGCCCAGTGCGGCGGAAGAACCGGACCGGTCCAGAGAAGGTAGTCGTAAATTTTTCCGGTGGCGGAATAACGGGCGTGGAAATCGTCCTTGGCCCGCGTGCAACTCATCACGCGGATGGAAGGAGCCAGGGTGGCGTTGAGCGCGCGTTGCCAGAAGGCAGGCTCCGGGCGTTGATCGGGAACATCGGCGTGGGCGACCTGGCCGAGGGCATGGACCCCGGCGTCGGTGCGGCCGGAGCCATGGACGTGGACCTTATGGCCGCCGGCCAGACGGGTGAGAGTTTCCTGCAAGACGTCCTGCACGGCGCCCCCGCCGGTCTGACTTTGCCAACCGCGGAAAGCGGCGCCGTCGTAGGCCAAGGTCAACTTAAGTCGCATGGGGCGCGGTCGAGCCAACTCTGGAGGAGAATTTGCGCGGCCACCTGATCCACCACCCCGCGCTGGTCACGCGCCTTGCGCCCGCTTTCACGCAGGGCGCGCTGGGCGGCGACGGTGGTCAGCCGCTCGTCCCACAAGTCCACCGGGCAGCCCACGCGGGCCCGGAGATTTTCGGCGAAAGTGCGCGCGTTTTCGGCTGCAGGGCCGTAAGTGCCGTTCATGTTGCGGGGCAGGCCGACGAGGATGCGCCCGGGCTGGATTTCCCCCGCCGCTGCCACGACCGCCTCGAGGGTGGCGTCGCCGCCGGGCAATGTTTTCCACGGCTGCGCGAGCATGCCTAGTTCGTCGCTCACCGCAATGCCGGTGCGCGCGGTGCCCAGGTCGACCGCCATGGTGCGGCTCATGAGAGGGGTCGGGGTCACTGCAATTCCGCCGGGATTTGCGGGATGAGTTTCTTGATGTTTTCGGCCTCGCTGCGGTGGCAGACGAGGAGGGCGTCACCGGTGTCGATGACGATGAGGTCCTGCACTCCGGCCAGCGCGACGTGCTTCTTCCCGCCCGAGAACACGATGTTGTGCGAGGCATCGTGGGTGGTGAGCGGGCAGTTGGCGGCGTTATCGCCTTCATGGACGGGCAGATATTTGGCCACCGCGACCCAACTGCCGACATCGTCCCAGTCAAAACCGGACTCCAGTTCGAGCACCCGGGCCGCCTTTTCCATGATGGCATAGTCGACGGAGATTTTGGGCAGGAGGGGAAAGTCGGAGGCGAGCAAGGCCGTCAGGTCGTCGGCCACGCGCATGCGGGAGACAAAGGCAGCCAACTCGGGCGCGTGCTTGGTCAGCTCGCCCATGATGGCGGGGATCGACCAGATGAACATTCCGGCATTCCATCGGAAATTGCCCTGCTTGAGGAATGACTCGGCCAGGGCGGCATCGGGTTTTTCCCGGAAGCGTTTCACTTCGTAAATGGCAGGCTCGCCGTCGGAGACGCGGTTGCCCTGCTCGATGTAGCCGAAGCCGGGACAGGCCCACGTCGGCTTGATCCCGATGGTCAACAACGCGCCGGAGTCGGCGGCCGCACGCGCGCCAGCCAGCAAATCGCGACGGAAAGTTGCCGTGTCCTTGATAAGGTGGTCGGCGGGCAACACGGCCATGACCGCGTGAGGATCGCGCCGCAAGATGAGACCGACACCGAGGGCAACCGCCGGTGCGGTATCGCGCTTGGCGGGCTCGGCGACAATGTTCTCCGCGGGCAGACCGGGACAAGCGGCGCGGACGGCCGCCTCCTGCTCACGGTTGGTCAAGACAAAGACCCGTTCGGGAGGAACGGCCGTGCCGAGACGGGCGATGGTTTCCTCCAGCATGGTATGGTCGGAAAAAAGTTTGAGCAGTTGCTTCGGACGCACGCGGCGGCTGTAGGGCCAGAACCGCTCGCCGCTACCGCCGGCGAGAATGAGGGCATAAAGGTTGTCGGCCATGGGCGGATGAGACGATTTTGCCGCGCCGGGTGCAATCCCCGACCAAAGAATTCTGCCGGTTGCAGTTGCCAGAAGCCGGCATCTGGAGTAAGGGACGTGGGAAATGGCAAACATTCTCGACAGGCTTTCGC
This sequence comes from uncultured Verrucomicrobiota bacterium, assembly GCA_903934135.1. Taxonomy (GTDB): domain Bacteria; phylum Verrucomicrobiota; class Verrucomicrobiia; order Chthoniobacterales; family JACTMZ01; genus JACTMZ01. Next base: position 19,127 of record CAIZMQ010000083.1, on the reverse strand, counting down.
ACAATCTTTCGGCCACCTCCTTGGCCGCCGCGGCTGAAATGGCCGTCGGTGTGGGGGCGGGACTGCTGGTCGCCGACCAACTCGGCAAAGGCTCCCGACAGCGACTGGGTGTTGTCGTGCTGCTGGCCGGACTGGCGGCCACCATTCCGCTGCTCATCGGCGCGGGCGTGCGCGTCAACCGCGAACTAGGCGAAGGGCGCCGCACGCGCCGCCGCCTCGAGACGATCCGGCACGACTCCGGGTTTGCCGAAGACGGCGAGTTCTATTGAGCCGCCCGCCCCTCGTCCTGGCTTCGGCTTCGCCGCGGCGGAGAGAATTGTTGCGGTCCGCCGGCGTCCACTTTTCCGTCGACCCCGCGGAGGGCGCGGAGGACGACGACCATACTCTGGGGCTGGCCATGCTGGTCGCGACCAATGCCCGGTCCAAGGCGCTCGAAGTCGCGGCGCGGCACCCGCAGGCAGTGGTGCTCGGGGCCGACACCCTCGTCTGGCTCGGGGGCCGTGCGCTGGGCAAGCCGGCCGACCATGACCAGGCCCGTGCCATGCTGCGGGAGTTGTCCGGAAGGACGCACGAGGTGGCCACGGGCGTGCACCTGGTCAGGATGGCCACACGGCAACAGGTGGAGTTCCACGAGGTGACCCGGGTGCGCTTCCGTCCCTTCGGCCAAGAAGTGATCGAGGAATACCTCACCACGGTCGATGTGCTCGACAAGGCCGGGGCTTATGCGTTGCAGGAACGCGGCGAGATGCTGGTTGAGTCGGTGGAGGGCTGCCGTTTGAACGTGGTGGGACTGCCCCTGGAGCGAACCCTCGCCGCGCTGCAGCACCACTTCGCGGGGTAGAGTGTCTTTATTCCTCGGAGCCGGACGGACGGTCGAAGGCGGCGTTTTCGAAACGCGTGTATTCCTTGATGAAGGTGAGCGGTATTTCGCCGATCGGCCCGTTGCGCTGTTTGGCGATGAGAAGTTCGGCTTTGCCGGCCAGCTCCGACCTCGCGTCCTCGTCCTCTTCGTAAACTTCCGGGCGCACCAGAAGAGCCACGACGTCCGCATCCTGCTCGAGGGAGCCGGATTCGCGCAGGTCGGACATGCGGGGCTTGCCGCCCCCGCGCTGCTCGGGTTGCCGGTTGAGCTGGGCGAGGACGATGATCGGGATCTCGAGTTCCTTGGCCAAGGCCTTGATGCCGGAGGAAATTTCGGCAATTTCGATTTGGCGGTTGTCCTGTCCGCGGCGGGAGGTCGAGCGGCACAACTGGAGGTAGTCGATGGCGATCAATTCGATGCGGTGGCGATCCCGCATGCGACGCGCTTTGGCCCGCAATTCGAGGATGGTGAGGCTCGCCGTGTCGTCGATGAAAATGCTGCTTTCGCTCAGGGCCGCGGCCGCGTCGTTCAGCTTCCCGTGTTCGGCGCGGGCCAGCATGCCGGAACGGATTTTCTTCATGTTGACGCGCGCGCGGGAGCAGAGCATGCGCTGCACGAGCTGTTGCGTGCTCATCTCCAAGCTGAAGACACCGACCGGTTTCGGTTCCTCCAGGTTGAGGGCGACGTGTTCGACGATGTTCATGGCCAGGGCGGTTTTGCCCATCGATGGACGCGCCGCGACGATGATCATCTCGCCGGGATGCAGACCGTCGGTCATCTGGTCGAAAATGGTGAATCCGGTGGCCAGCCCGCTGATCCGCCCCCGCTGTTGATACATTTTCTCGATGTTTTCCAGCGCGGCAAAGACTTCGTCACGCATGTCGGGCGCCGTTTTGCGGAAGCGTGTTTCCCCGATGGTGAAAATCTCGCGCTCCACGTCATCGAGCAATTGCGGAACATCCCCCTGTTCCTCGTAGCAACGGGCCGCGGACGAGGTGCAGGCTGTGATCATGCGGCGGAGGAGAGACTTCTCCAACACGATGTCGAGGTAGTGCGGGGCATTGGCCGCAGTGGGCACGAAGCCGAACAATTCGGTGACCGCGCCGGGGCCGCCCACGGCGTCGAGAACGTTGAGATCGCGCAGGCGGTTGGTCAGCGTGATCACGTCGATCTGTTGGTTGGCGGACCACATCTCGACCAGCACCCGGAAGATGGTGCCGTGGGCCGGGGAGTAGAATGCTTCCTCGGTGATCTGCTCGGCGCAATCGTTGAGCACCTCGCGCGGCGAAAGAAGAATGGACCCGAGAAGCCCCCTCTCCGCCTCGACATTCTGCGGCAGCGGGCGATGCGCATCGGGCGCGGCACCCGGCGCTTTGGCCGCGCCGTTGCGGCGCGGCGCCGGTGTGCGGCGGGCGGCGGGCGCTGTCAGATCAACCGGCGGAGTCATGCGAACGGTCATTGTGGGACCGGCATGCCTGACCGGTCAAATGCGGACCGTCCACGCGGCCAAAAAAGACAAGGCCGACGGCGAACAATCCTCCCAACAACCTGTGAACAACTCAGGCGCCGGTCTCTTCTTCGCGGCGGGCCGTGCGGCCACGCGGACGCGACCCGCCCTCGTGGTCGCCGTCAGCCTCGGCCGCGGCGGGGGCTTTTGCGTTCTTCGCGGTGACGGTGAGTTTCAGGCCGGCCTGAACGTCGGAATGAAGGCGGACGTTGACCGTGAACTCGCCGGTTTCTTTGATCGGACGTTCCAAGGCGATGCGATGGCGATCGATTTCCTGGCCGGATTCCGCCTTGACGCGGTCGGCGATGTCCTTGGCCGTGATGGCACCAAAGGCCTTGCCGCTTTCGCCGGTCTCGAGAACGAAGGAAAGTTTCAACTTGCCGAGGCGCTTGGCGAGGTTGTTGGCCTCGTTCAGCTCCGTTGCTTCGCGCTCGGCGCGGCGGGCTTTGAGCGAATCGGTCATGCGCAACGATGCCGGCGTGACCTCGTGGGCCATGCCGCGGGGAATGAGAAAATTGCGTGCGTAGCCGCGGCGAACTTTGACCACATCGGCCTCGGCGCCGAGGCTCGGGATGTGCGCGGTTAGGATTACTTCAGTGTTGGACATAAGCCGGTTGGATTAAAGACGAAGGGAGATAATGGCCAGGCGCCGGGGAAGATGTCAATCACCCTTCGGTCTGCCCGCCATATGGACAGGCTGAAAGAGCTCCACCTGCAAGCGTGCGGTGAGGTCATCCACCCGGTCCAAGGGGGCGAGCGGACCACAATCATCGAGCCAGTCCACACGCACCTGGGATCCGGGCTGCAGGGCGGATTCGGGGGGATTGTTCGCGCGACAGCCGGGCCACCAGACGGTGACCGGAGCACAGACCTCGGACAAACGCGGGAGGGCGGCGGTCTGGAAACGGCCCGAAAGAATGCGTTGCACGGCCAAACCGGCACCATATTGCCGGGCAAAGGATGAATAGACCGACACGGGTTCGGCCAAGTCGATGTCACCGGCATCGCTGCGGCGCCCGTTGAGCCAGCGCTCGATGCAGCCCGGACGGGCCAGATAGTTCGCGTAAATCCAACGCCGCCCGGAACGGGTCCAGGCCGCAGTGCGGACCGGAGCGGGAGCCCAAGGTTGGAGCCAATGGTCCGTGCCGGCGGGATGGAACAAGATGAGCCGTGCGACAAATTCCGGATGTTGCGCGGCGGCCAGGCAGGCCAAAGCGGCACCGATACCCGAGGCGACAATCACCGGCCTTTTGCCGCCGCAGGTGGCGCGGCAAAATTCGTGGAGGCAACGAGCATAATCTTCGGACCGGAGCGGACGGTCGGGGCGCTCGCTCTCGCCGAAGCCGACCCAGTCGGGCGCGAGCACGCGGTGGCTGGAAGCAAAAAGCGGATAGATTTTCGACCACTCATACGAGGCGGCACCCGGGAAAAAATCGTGCAGAAAAACCAGCGGTTCCCCCTCCCCGCTCATGTGATAAACAACTTGTCCGCGCGTGGTGCGCTGCACACGGCGCGCGAAGACAGCGGGTGAGATGATGTCCGGCAGCGAGGGTTGGGGTAACGGACGCAGGCCCCGGCGCAAGGCGACAACCGCGGCCCCGAGCAAACCTGCTCCGAGTCCCATCCCGAGGCTTTTTTTCCAGAATTCCCCCATACCGGTCGCTGAAGCTATCGCGCGCCCCGCATTTGACAATGCATCGGTCGCTTGCCGCTGTCCGGCCCACAGCGCAAAATGCAGAGAATGAACAAGCGCTACCGCCCGAACGTCGCCGCGATCCTGCGAAGGTCCGACGGCCTTGTCCTCATCGGGCAGCGCACGGATTTTCCCGAAAGCTGGCAGTTCCCCCAGGGGGGAGTCGACCGGGGCGAGTCACCGGAGGAAGCGCTCTGCCGGGAGGTCTACGAGGAAGTCGGGATCGCCGCCGATGCCTACCGGATCACCGCACGGAGCGGTCCGCACCGTTACGATTTTCCGGCCGGCCCTGACCGCCGCGGGTTCGACGGCCAGGAGCAGTTCTATTTTCTTTGCTCTTTGATCGCGGAAACTTCTCCTGTGCCGGACCTCAGCGGGACCTGCGGGGAGTTTTCCGCCCTTCGCTGGGTGGACGCGCACGACTTTCCCGTCCATCTGGCACCCAGGATGAAGCAGGAAGTTTACCGCGCCGTTTTGCGGCAGTTGTTCCCCGGGAACCCGGGGAATCCCATTGACTCGCGTTAAGGCCTTGCTATTGTAATTATCAAGGCGGATCGGTTGCCGTGACCATCTCAGCCGGACGGGATCGGCTTTACCACCACCCCTCCGCGGGTCGCGCCTCCGAGCCAAGCAAAAAGCATCGCGCGCTCCACTCATCATGCCCATTCTATCCAAACCTGCCGTGTTAAACCGTTTCCGGTGGAAGTTGGCCGACTTGCAGCCCGGTTCGGTACCGGCCCCCGCGCCTTTCAATTTGCGGCCGGCGGGTGAACAGGAATTGGACTTTGCCGTGCGGGTGGTTCAAGCCAGCTACGATTTGGATCCGGACTGGAGCGGGTGCGCAAAGCACATCATCAAAACCATATTGCCGGGCCTGCGGCGCGCCTTCGAGGGCGAAGCGACCTGCCTTTTTGTCCTCCACGGGAACCGCGTCATTGCCGCCTCGGCCTACGACCCGGAGCCGGCGGACGGGATTCATCTCGTCACCGGTCCATGCGTGTTCATCGAATACCGCAACCGCGGCATCGGCGGTGCGTTGCTCCATGCCACCCTGGAAGCATTGCGCGCGCGCGGCCTGACCGAAGCCGTCGGTCTGGCCCGACCCGGCACGCCGTCGGCCAAATTTTTCTGCAGCAAATTCGGCGGCCAACAACTCATGGCACCCGTCCCGATCGTCCAACCAGCGGGGTCGGAAACAGCGGTCGCGGCTTGAGGCGGGACGCGCCCTTGCGCGCGGGACCATGACGTGGTGCAGTACCCGCCGTGCTTGAACTTCTTTTCATCATCGCTTTTTTCGCCTGGTTGGCGATCACCGTCCTGCAGTATCTGGCCGGATTGGCCGCTGCCCCGACCCTTTTGGTTGCCGCACTGACGGTGCCGGTCTGCGCGTTGTGGCGGAGTCGTCTCCTCATGCGCCGCGCGCACCTGGGATTCGCCTCGGCACGTCGGCGCCCGCTGCCGCCGGAGCGATTCTATTGGCCATCCGCACGCCGACGTCTCGGGCGGAGGATCGGCTTGGCCGGTCTGGTCGCTTTGGTCGCATGGCCGGCGGCCATCGCTTGGCCGGCACGCTGGTCGGTTGCCGCCGAATCGGTCGCGGGTTGGGCGGCGGCCGTGGCGGCCATCGCCTCACTGGCCGAACTGGCCGCAACGGTCTGGCTTTACGTTCGCGCGTCCCAGCTTTTCGACAACCTCGCTCCCACGGCCCTTGGGTGGTTGCGGGTCGGGCTTTATCACCTCTCGGACAACCACGAATTCCTCGGTGAGGAACCCTTGCCACGTGGCAAACGCGTGCGCGAATCGGTTTATTGACCGAGCGGCGGCACCTGACGGACCCTCGCCTCCCCGGCCTCGAGGCCCAGGGCAAGGAGCACCACCTGCAGGAAGTTGTCCGGAGTATCAGTGAAAGAAAGGTCCAGCGAGCCCACGCGGCCGGAGGGAGCACGCAAACCGAGTTGGTCGAGACGGCGCGCCACGGTGCGGGCGCAGTTCGCGGCGGAATCCACCAGGGTGATGGCCGGACCCGCCGCCCGCGCCAGGGCGGTGGCCAGCAAGGGGTAATGCGTGCACCCCATGACCAGCGCGTCGGCGTCACCCGCCCGAAGTGCGGCCATATAACGGTGGAGGACGGCATCGGTCACTGCGTCCTCGAAAAGTCCCTCCTCGACCAGGGGGACAAGCAGCGGACAAGCCAAGCTGGTGACACGAATGCCGGGCCGGGCCGCCTGCAAGGCATGGGCGTAGGCCCCGCTGCCGATCGTGGCCTTCGTGCCGAGCACGGCAACGTGGCCGGTCACGGTGGCCGCCAAGGCAGCCTCCACCCCGGGTTCGATCACTCCCTCGACCGGAACACTCAGCACTTCCCGGAGTCGCGGCAGGCCCAGGGCCGAAGCCGTGTTGCAGGCGACCACCACCATTTTCGCACCCTCCCCGACGAGCAGGGCAGCGATTTCCTCGCTGTAACGTTCGATTGTGGTGCGCGATTTTCCGCCGTAAGGCACGCGTGCGGTGTCACCAAGATAGATAATATCTTCGCCGGGCAATTCGCGACGCAGGGCGCTGACCACCGTCAGCCCGCCGATCCCGGAATCAAAAACGGCGATCGGGCTTTTTGCCGTGGTGGTGAACGGCTGCATCAATACTGCTGGCCCTGCTGCTGGTTGCCGAGCACGTCGAAAGCCAATGGCAAATTGATATTCGGCGCGTCCTTGAGGGTCACCATGAGGAGGACGCCCACACCGACCTCGCCGCTCGTCTGGTTGTTGAAGGTCGCGCTGTTGTCCGTGATGAGAAAACCGGCCGAGATGAGCCAGGAACTCAAGTCGCGGTGGACCATGTACCGCTGGATATCCCATGTACCGAAGGTCACGTCATAGCGCGTTGCCGCACTGACCGCCCAGTTGTCATCAACCCGCCAATAGCCCCCGGCGGACGCCTGGCTGTCGTTTTGGAAATACGGGCTGTTTTCGATAAAGCGCTGCGAGACAAAAAACGAAAAATCCTCGGCCGGCTGCCAGTTGAGGTAGGAATTCACGTCGGTGAAGCCTCCGTCGGAGATGGGCAACTGCGTGGTGGCTCCCGCGGTGAACCACGGAACCGGGGAAAAGGCGAAGTTGTTGTAGAGGTTGGAGAATTGACCCGGGTCGTCGAGGTAGGGATTGTCGAAATTCACATCGAGAAAAGTCTCCAGGGCGAACCACTCGTGGTTGCCGTCATCGCGGCGCGTGACCAGACGGTTGCGGACGCCGACGCGGATCAAATTGGATGTGTCGATGCCGTCGATCATGTTGAACTGCGGGAAGTTCAGCGACGGCAGCTGGGCCGAGGGCACAACGGGGTCGAACTGCAAGATTTGATCGGGCGCCAGGCCCGCGTTGTTGACGTAAGCGTAGTTGGCGAACGGCTGGATGACGTGGAGAAGGCCGTCGAGGCCCAGGAAGGTGGATTGCACCTGCTCGAACCGCGCCGAGAGTTTGAACGAGCCCTCGAGCCCGGCATTTATGACCGGACGGAAAGTGCTGTTGTTGTAGTCGTTGCCGGGCAAGGCAATGTAACCCGGGGAATTCGGGTCGGAATCTCCCGTACGGCTGTAGTACGTCCCGCGGAAACCGACCCGCGGAGTGAGCGAGAGCCAGCCGAAGTAGGTTTTCGGATAGGACAGCTGGTGAAAAGTGTCGAAGCGGAAGGCCGAATAATTGTTCCGCCCCGTGGTATCGGCCAGAATGTCGGGGTTAAAAACAGAGTCCTGCAACTGCGTGATGTAATCGGGTGTCTCGCCGCTGGGAAAGTTGCGCTGCAAGTAGCCGCCTCTGGTCGAGCCGTCGTAAAAAATGGGCAATCCGAAAAGCGGAGCCTGCTTGGCCGTCCAACTCAACTCCGGCAACCTGGAATTCACCTCCTGCCAATTGTTCATCTGCCAGCGGGTCAGAAGGTTGACCTGGAAGTTTTCGGTCAGCCAGTTGAACGAGGTGTTGTTGTCCGGTTGGGGATCGACCGCAAACTCGGCCGGAAAGAAGTCCTGCAGAAAATAGTCGTCGCTGATGCTGTTGATGTCCGTGGTGGCATAAATGTTCTCATCGACGACCAGACGGTTCTTGAACGAGACAATCCAGCGATCGCGGCCCGGCGGGTTGGTGCGCGGGAAGGCGGTGTCGTTGCTCCCCGGATTGTTGTCGTCGGCGTAGTAAGCGCGGAACTTGCCGTTACTCGTGTCGTTCGGCCCGTAAGCCCCGTCCAAGTCGATGCCGAAAGCCGCCCCGCGTTCGGTCCGGTAATCGAATTTGGCCAAGGCATCGACTTTTTCGGTCAAGGGAAAGCGGTAGCCCAGGAGAAGGAATCCGCCCCAGGTGGAATTGTAGCCGGGCTGGATGTCCAACCCCGCCTCGCCGAGCGGCGCATAAAGGTAGGGGAACCAGAAGACAGGGGTCTGGCCGACATACATGGTCGCATTGGTCAGAATCACGCGGTCGTCGGGGTAAATCCGGGCGCCTCCCGCCCGCAGTTGGTAGTCCGGCTTGGAGTTGTCGCTCGTGGTCAGACTAAGAGCCTGTGCTTGGAACTGCCGGAGGGTCGGCGCCCGTAAACTCACCGCGGTAAACTTGTAAACCTGGTCACCCCCCTCGAAATCCAGCGCTTCGATTTGCCGCTTCTCCAGATTGTAAACCGCACGCTGCCCGTTGAGAATTTGGCCCTCATGGTAAATGCGCACGTTGCCCGTAAGGAGCACCTCGCGGGTCTCCGGATTGTACTCGGCATAGTCACAGTAAATATCCGTCCCCCGGAAATGGATCTGCACATTGTCCTCCGCCACCGCCACGCCGCCCTCGAAGCGGGTGCCACCATCCGCCCTGATCTCCACCGGCACATCGCTGAAGCTGCCGAACTGGGCAAGCGCCGCCCTGCTGCCCGCCAGAAGGAACAGCACCAGCAAGAAGGGTTTGCGCATACCGGTACGAGCCTAAAAAAACAGCCCGGCGAAGCCAGTCAAATATGGCCGCCTCCGGGTTGACTCAATCCCCGTAGCCCGACGGATGCCGCACATGCCAATCCCAGGCATGGCGGACGATACTCTCGATATTCTGAAAACGGGGCTCCCAACCCAGTTCGCGGCGGATTTTCTCCGAAGCCGCAATCAAGCGTGGCGGGTCGCCCGGCCGGCGAGGCTTCTCCCGCACCGTGATATCTTTTCCGGTCACGCGGCGACAGCAGTCGATGACCTCGCGGACCGAGGTCCCGCCTCCCGTGCCGAGGTTGAAAAAGCCGCTTTCCGTCCGATCCAGCGCGCGGATGTGGGCGTCCGCCAAGTCGAGAATGTGGATGTAGTCGCGGATGCAGGTGCCGTCCGGCGTTTCGTAGTCGGTCCCGTAAATCTCGACCGCTTCTTTCTGCCCGAGCGCGACTTTGAGGACATTGGGGATCAAATGGGTCTCCACCCGGTGGTCCTCGCCGAACTTTTCCGAGGCACCGGCCGCATTGAAATACCGCAAGGCGGTGAAACGCAGCCCGTGAATTTCGTCATACCACCGCAGAATTTTTTCGAACATCAGCTTGGACTCCCCGTAGGGATTGATCGGCCGCTGGGGCAGGCTTTCGTCGATCGGCATACGCTCGGGGATTCCGAAGGTCGCGCAAGTGGAGCTGAAGACGAACTTTTTCACCCCGTTTGCCACCATCGCATCGAGCAGGTTGATGCCGCTGGAAACATTGTTGCGAAAATATTTCGACGGATTGGTCATCGACTCGCCAACCAGCGCATTGGCCGCAAAATGCATCACCGCATCCGGGGCGAACTCCTGCACGGCGAGCCCCACCGCCACCCGGTCGGCCAGATCGGCCTGGTAAAAGGTGGCCCGCGGGTCCACCGCGGCACGATGCCCCTCGGTCAGATTGTCGAGTACCGCCACTTCATGCCCCCGATTGAGCACCTCTTCGACGCAGATACTCCCTATGTAGCCCGCCCCGCCGGTTATCAATAACTTCATCAGGACGCTATAACGGAACCCTCCCGCGCGATCAAACAGCTTCGCCGGAGGTTTCGCTGCGGTTGGTCAGGTAAAAGAGCACCGGCACCGCCATCCGGCTGAGAAACAAGGAAGCCACCTCCCCGGCCATCAACGAGATGGCCAAACCCTGAAAAATCGGGTCGAACAAAATCACCCCTGCACCCACCACCACGGCCATGGCGGTGAGCAGCATCGGACGGAACCGCACAGCGCCCGCATCGATCACCGCCTGGTCGAGCGGCATGCCTTGAGCCCGGCGCAACTGGATGAAATCAACCAGGATGATCGAGTTTCGCACCACGATGCCGGCGCCGGCCATGAACCCGATCATCGAAGGTGCGCTGAAAAATGCGTCCATCAGTCCATGGGCCGGCAGAATGCCGACGAGCGAGAACGGAATCGCCGCCATCACGACCAGCGGCGTGACGAACGAACCGAACCAGCCGACCATCAGCAGGTAAATCAGCACCAGCACCGCGGCAAAGGCCAAGGTCAAGTCGCGGAACACTTCGATCGTGATATGCCACTCGCCATCCCACTTGATCGCAGGTTGAAAGTCCGTGAAGGGCATCGCGGCATTGTAAATCTCCACCCCACCCGCGGCGCCGCCGAACTCGGAGGCATTCAACTCGGCCAGACGATCATTCATTTCAAGGATCGCGTAGACCGGACTCTCCACCTCACCCGCCACATCGGCCATCACATAGACCGCCGGCATGAGATTCTTGTGGTAAATGCTTTTGTCCTCGGTCGTCCGGTCGACCCGCACCAACTCACGCAAGGGCACAAGCGGCGCCGTCCCGACGGATCCCGGCTCCGGCAACGCATTGGCGTCGCCCGAACGCACGCGCAACGAGAGCAACTGCTCCGGCGATGACTTCTCACGGTTGGGCAATTCGAGAAAAATATTCACGTCCTCTTTTTCCCGCGGTTGGTGGATCAGATCGACCGACTGACCGCGGGTGGCGATAGCCAGCGTGCGCGCAATGGTGTCCGCACTGATCCCGTTGAGGGCCGCCTTCTCCTTGTCGACCACAAAGCGCGCTTTAGGCTGAGCCGACTCCACATACCAGTCGACATCGACCACCCCCGCCGTCTCCTCGAAAATTTTCTTCACCTCGGTCGCCAGCTTGAGTCGCGAAGCATCATCCGGACCGTATATCTCGGCCACGATGGTCTGCAGCACCGGCGGACCCGGCGGCACCTCGGCCACGGCAATCCTTGCCTTGTGCCGCTTGGCAATTTCCGCCAAACGCGGACGCACCCGCTTGGCAATGTCGTGGCTTTGCTCCTTGCGTTCATGGCGCGAGAGCAGATTGACCTGAAGATCGGCAACCGACGGCCCCGAGCGCAGAAAGTAGTGCCGCACCAAGCCGTTGAAATTGAAGGGCGACGCCGTACCCGCGTAAATCTGCACATCGCGCACTTCCGCCTCCGGCAACAAAGAGTCGGCCATCTCCCGCGCCACCGCCGCGGTCTGCTCCAGCGAACTGTCCTCCGGCATGTTGAGGATGACCTGAAACTCGCTCTTGTTGTCGAAGGGCAGCATTTTCACCTTAACGAAACCAAGCGGAACCAGCGCGAAGGACCCGAGCAGCAAAACAACGATGCCCGCCAGGAAAGCCCAGCGCCATTTCGGGTCGTGGATGAGGTGGCCCATCCACTGACGGTAGAGCAGGGTGAATCTGCTCTCTTTTTCACCCTCCCCGTGGTGACGCTTCACTTCACCCGCCAGCAGGCGCCGCGCCGCCCACGGCGTGACCACGAATGCGATGAGCAGCGACCAGAACATGGCCGCGCTCGCGCCGATCGGGATAGGTCGCATGTAGGGCCCCATCAATCCGCTGACAAACGCCATCGGCAAAATGGCCGCGATGACTGCCAGCGTGGCCAGAATCGTCGGATTCCCGACCTCCGCCACCGCCTCGATGGCGACCTCGCTCAGGTTGCGCAGCCGATTGCCCGGCATCCGGTAGTGACGCACCACATTTTCCACCACCACGATCGCGTCATCGACGAGAATGCCGATGGAAAAAATCAGCGCGAAGAGCGTGATGCGATTCAGCGTGTATCCGTAGAGGTAAAAAACCAGCAGGGTCAGCGCCAGCGTGGACGGAATGGCTATGGCCACGACAATCGACTCGCGCCAGCCGAGCACGAACATGACGAGCAACGACACGCTGACCACCGCGATGGCCATGTGGAAAAGCAGCTCGTTGGATTTTTCCGAGGCCGTCTCGCCGTAGTCACGCGTCACGGTGACGCGCACATCGCCGGGGAGAATACGACCGCGCACCTCATCCACCTTGCGCATCACGGCCTGCACCACGTCCACCGCATTGGCCCCCGGCTGTTTGGCCACGCTCAAGGTGACCGCCGGCTCGATTCCCTGCCCCCGCTCGGCTTGAAACACGTAGGACCGCGGTTCCTCAGGTCCGTCGACAATCTCCGCCACATCACGCAAATAAACCGGCCGTCCCTCGTAAACCCCCACCACCACCTGCCCGGCCTCGGCCGCGCTGGTGATGAATCCGCCCGACTCGATGAGAATCGTGCGGTTTTCCGAGGTGACCGCACCCGCCCGCGTCTGCCGGTTGCTTTGCTGCAACATCGGCACGATGCCTGCGGGCGTCACCCCGCGGGAAGCCAGGCGCACCGGATCGAGGAGTACACGGATCTGCCGACGCAACCCGCCGATCACACGCGTCTCCGCCACCAAGGGAATCTGCTTCACCGCATCCTGCAGCTCCGCCGCCAGCCGCCGCAATTCCATCGGATCCTGCCCCGCACTATGCAAAGTCAGGGCCAGAATGGGGACATCATCGATGGTCCGCGGCTTGATCAGCGGCGCCGTCACCCCGTGCGGGATGCGGTCGAAATTCGTCTGCAGCTTCTGGTTGAGTTTGACCAGACTCGCCTCCAGATCGGAGCCGACTTTGAAACGCACGATGACCAGACTCTCGGCCGGGCGCGACGTGGAGTAGACGTATTCGACCCCGGGGATTTCCCAGAGCAACTGCTCCATCGGCCGCGTCACCCGCTCCGCCACCTCGCGCGCGCTGGCCCCAGGCATCGACACCATCACGTCGATCATCGGCACCTTGATCTGCGGTTCTTCCTCCCGCGGGAGCAAAATGACCGACGCCAAACCGAGCAAGACGGACGACACGATGAGCAAAGGCGTCAACTTGCTGTCGACAAACATCCGCGCAATCCGTCCGGCCAAGCCGTCGGATACCTTCTCCACCTTGCTCAAGCCCGGCTCGGTCATGGCGTGGCCTCCACGGAAACGCCGTCGGTCAAAAGATGCGCATCGCGCACCACCACGGACTCACCGCCGGACAAACCGCTCAAAATTTCGATCTCCCCGTTCATCTGACGTCCGGATTTGACCAACCGCAGCCGCGCTTTGCCCTCTTCGACGACAAAGACGCTTTCAATCAGACCGAGCCGCACCACCGCGCTTTCGGCCACAAGCAGGGCCGGACGCTCCCGCACCGGGACGCGAGCCCGCCCGAATTGGCCCGCACGCAGCTTTTCAGCCGCCGGCAGGTCCAGCTTCACCAAAAATGTGCGGCTGCCGACCGAAGCCGACGGGGCAATTTCCGAGATCTTTCCTGTCAGCTCAGCTCCTGCCGCATCAACGCGCACCGGCAACTCGGAGCCCATGTTCACGCGGTCAAGCAAGGCCTCGGGAATCTCGCACTCAAAGCGCAGCAGCGAGGAATTTTCCATCTCGAGCAATGGCTTGCCGGGCGTGGCCAGGTCGCCGACTTCGACCAACTTCCGCGTCACCACCCCGTCAAAGGGCGCCGTGATCTCGGTGTATTGCAACATGGTGCGCGCTTCGACCAGCGAGGCGTCGGCCGTGCGCAGGCGCGTGGTCGCCGCATCGAATTCCTGACGCGTGGAAGACCCGCTCTGCAGCAGGCGCTCGATCCGCGCAAAATCTTTCTGCGCCTGCTCTTGGGCCGCCATCGCCGAATCGAGCCGCGCCTTGATTTCCCGCGCGTCAATCGTGGCCAGCGCTGTCCCGCGTTGTACCCTCGCGCCGGGTGCGACTTTCACCGCGTCGATCACCCCCGTCACTTTGGCCGACAACACCGCCCGCTGGGCCGCCTCGACATTTCCCACCACTTCCTCCTCGTCCCACAGCGGTTGCACCGACACCGGCGCGACCACCACCGGAACCGCCGGGCTCGAAGCTGCGGGCCCCGCGCCGTCCTCCTCGTGTTTGCCGCATCCGGCCAGAATCACCACGGCAACCAACGTGAGTCGGGAAAATTTCGCATTCATCATGATTTGTTCTTGATATATTACTTAATGGTAATAAAGTAAAGAGAGAAGTTCTTATGAGCAAAGTCGACCAACGCCAGTTGACCCGCATGGCCAATCTTTTTGCCAAGCTCGCAGATCCGGCCCGCTTGCGTATCCTGCAAAGCCTTCGCCAAGGGCCGCTCCGCGTCGGCGAAATCCACCGCAAATGCCGCCTTAAGCAGGCCAACACCTCGAAACACCTCCGCGTTCTCCGCGAGGCCGGTCTGGTAAGTCCCCATCGCGAAGGCACCTCGGTGCATTATGCTATCAGCGAACCGCTCATTTTCGGCCTCTGCGATCTCGCCTGCGGAACCGCCAAACAAAGCAACGGCAAATCATGAAAACTCTCCTTATCCTCGGCGCAGGCACGGCCGGCACCATCATGGCCAGCACCCTGCGGAACAAACTCCCCAAAGGCGAATGGACCATCGCCCTCGTCGATCGCGCCCCCGACCATTACTACCAACCGGGTTATCTCTTCATGCCCTTCGGCATCTACACGGAGAACGATGTCCGTCGACCGATGACCCGCACTGTCCCGCGCGGGATCGATTACCGCGAGGCCGACGTCGACCGCGTTGACGCGGCGGCCAACCGCGTCTTTTTGCCGGACGGCACCGAGATCCCCTACGACGTCCTGATCATCGCCACCGGCGTCCATCCCGCACCCGAACAAGTCGAAGGCATGGTCAACGGCGACTGGCGCAAGAACGTGCACGAGTTTTATACCTTTGAAGGCGCCAAGGCGCTGACCGAGCGCTTGAAGTCCTGGCAAGGCGGGCGCCTCGTCGTCCACATCTGTGAAATGCCGATCAAGTGCCCCGTGGCCCCGCTCGAGTTCACCTTCCTCGCCGACGCCTGGCTGCAGGAAAAGGGCCTGCGCGAGAAAACGGAAATCGTCTACGTCACCCCGATGTCCGGGGCCTTCACCAAACCCGTCGCCTCCGGCATCCTCACCCGCCTACTCGACGAAAAACGTATTTCTGTGGTCCATGATTTCGCCATCGCCCGCGTCGACGCCGAAAAGAAAGCCATCGTCTCCTGGGACGAAAAAGAGGTCCCCTACGACTTGCTGGTCACCGTCCCACCGAACATGGGCGCGGAAATGATCGACCGCTCCGGCCTCGGCGACGAACTCAACTACGTCCCGACCGACAAGCACACCCTGCAATGCAAGGCCCACGCCAACATCTTCGTCATCGGCGACGCCACCGACTGCCCAACCTCCAAAGCCGGATCCGTCGCGCACTTTGAAGCCGAGGTCCTCACGGAGAACATCCTTCACTTCATCGCCGGCCAACCCCTCCGCAGCCGCTTCGACGGCCACGCCAACTGCTTCATCGAATCCGGCCACGGCAAAGCGTTCCTGCTTGATTTCAACTACGACCAAGAACCGGTCACCGGCACGTTCCCCCTCCCCGCCCTCGGCCCGATGCGCCTCCTCGCCGAATCCCGCCTCAACCACCTCGGCAAAATGGCCTTCCGCTGGGTCTATTGGAACATCCTCCTGCCCGGTTGGCCCATCCCGTTGGTCGGACACAAAATGTCCCTCCGCGGCAAAAACATCCCGCCCAAGGAACTCAAAGCCGCCGCTTGAACGATCCCAAGATTTTAACCACTGATGACACTGATAAACACAGAATCGGCTGCTGCACTTTTCTGAACTCATCCGTGCCATCCGTGTAATCCGTGGTTAGTCCCCTCTGATTTTTCCACTCATCAAAACCCAAGAAAAAACCCCAACATCATGCCAACCAAAATCCTCGCGGGCACGCCCGTAGACACCGACGACGAGGGCTACCTTGTCAATCGCAGCCAATGGAACAAAGATGTCGCCGCCGCGCTCGCCGCGGAGGAAGGCATCACCTTGACCGACGGGCACTGGAGGGTGCTTGATTTCATCGACGCGGACTTCAAAGAGCGCAGCGTCGTCCCCGGCATGCGCCGCCTGAACAAAGTCGGCAACATCCCGACCAAAGACCTCTACGCCCTCTTCCCCGACGGCCCGATCAAGAAAGCAGCCAGAATCAGCGGTTACCCGAAACCCGTGAGCTGCGTTTAACCCGAGAAAATCACCATGTCCGACAAAATCAAAAAAGTCTCCATCATCGTCTCCAAAGGTTCCCTCGACGGGATCTATCCGGGTCTCATCATGGGCAACGGCGCCCGCATGGAAGGCATCGAGGCCAACCTCTTTTTCACCTTCTTCGGCCTCTATGCCATCCTGAAAAAATACATGGGCAGCATCAAGATCGCGACGGTCGGCAACCCGGCCATGCGCGTTCCCGACGCCAAAGGCTTCCCGCTCCCGACCATCCTCGGCGCGCTGCCCGGCATGTCCGCCTTCGCCACGCACATGATGAACAAGGAAATGGAAGCCCTCGACATCCCGCCCATCCCCGAGTTCATCGAAATGATCCATGACGCCGGCGGTAAAATCTACGCCTGCAAGGCGACGGTCGACATGTTCCATCTCAACTTGGCAGACTTCTGCCCGCAAATGGACAAAGTCCTCACCGTCGGCGAATTCTACGAAATCTCCGCTGGTGGACAGATCATCTTCACCTGAGGAACCAGACCATGCGCTACATCATCGAAACGAACAAAGCTCCCGCGGCCGCGGTCGAAGACCTGCGCGCCGCCGTGGCCAAGCACGGCTTCGGCGTCCTCCACGCCTACGACCTCCAGGAAACGCTCAACTCCAAAGGCTTCCCGCTGCCCCACGCCTGCCACATCCTCGAAGTCTGCAACCCGGAGCAGGCCTCGAAGGTCCTGACCGAAGACATCGGCATGAACATCGCCCTGCCCTGCCGTATCTCGGTCTACGAGGAAGACGGCCAAACCAAGATCGCCACCGCGTTGCCGACCAAACTCCTCTCGGCCCTCTCCGCCTCCCCCGCCCTCGCCGCTGTGGCCGAAGACGTCGAGACGAAGATGAAAGCCATGATGAACGACGCGGCCTGACCGCATCCTGCTGCCCTCTCGCGAATCGCCTGCTTGCTCACGCGCCTGTCCGGCCCGTCCGCTGATATGAGGGAATGATCATTGTCCGGGGGACGCAGGCCGGAGACCAAGCCTCCGGCCGCATTACTAGCCACAACGGGGCTTCCTTAGCGCGGCGGTCTTGTGGCATTTTTGCCCGATGAGTTTCCTCCTGGTTTTGTCACCCTCTTGGCCCCTCGGGCCGAAGTCCTCTTAACTACTCCGGTGCTGCGGCGAATTGCGAACCCCATCGGCCACCCCACCGCCCAGGTGCCCCGCTTGGCCGCGGCGGCCTCGGGGTGGCGGACGCTTCCCCGCCCGAAATGACCGCCGACGAAAAATTCATGCGCGAAGCGATCAAGCTCGCCCGGCGCGGAGCCGGCCAAACCCGCCCCAATCCCGCGGTCGGCTGCGTGCTGGTTAAAAACGGACGGATCATCGCGCGCGGCTATCACCGTCGTGCCGGTCAACCGCACGCGGAAATCGAAGCGCTGCGCACCTTGAAGAATCCGGACCGCGCCCGCGGGGCCACGGCGTACGTCACCCTCGAGCCTTGCAGCACCCACGGACGCACCCCGCCCTGCACCGAAGCACTGGCCCGCGCCGGCCTTGCCCGCGTGGTCATCGGCGCCATCGACCCCAACCCGAGGCACCGGGGCCGCGGCTTAGCTTGTTTGGCCCGGGCCGGAATCGAGACCGTCCCCGGCCTCCTCGCCGACCAATGTGCCGCCCTCAACCCGGAGTTCCACCATTTCATGCTCACCGGGATGCCTTGGGTCGTGGCCAAATGTGGTATGTCGCTCGACGGACGCCTTACCCGGCCACCGGGCGAAGGACAATGGATTACCTCTGCGGCCGCACGGGCCGACGCCATGAAATTGCGGGCGCGGGTCGGGGCGATTCTGGTCGGGGCGGGAACCATCCGGGCCGACGATCCTGCCCTTACCGTGCGCGGCGTCAAAAGCGTGGAGCAGCCCCGGCGCATCGTCTGGGCTCCCCGCAGCCAACCCGCGGCCAAAGCCCAAGTCTTCACCGACCATTACCGCCAGCAGACCATCGTCCTCCGGCAATCCAGCTTGCGCGCCGCCCTGCGCGCCCTAGGTCGTCAAGGCATCCAATCGGTTCTGGTCGAGGGTGGAGGGCACACCTTGGGTCAGCTCTTCTCCTCCCACCTGGCCAACGAGGTGGTCTTTTACCTTGGCCCGATGATCGCCGGGGGAAGCGTGCCTGCGGTGGCCGGAGCCAAGTTGACACCCCCTTCCACCCTCATTTGTTCCCGGGTCATCCGCCTCGGCAGTTGCCTCCGTCTCTCCGGCTTGGTCAAGACCAACAGACCATGATACCGACGTCTCAGTTAAGTTAAAAAATAATCTTGCCCTTGATTGAACAATCCGACACTTTCGCGGTCGCAGGGCAACCTGCACGCAAACAAACCTATAAATCCAATCATGAAAAAATATATCATCACAGGTGTCATGGCCGCTATCGCCGCTACCTCGGCGCTCGCGGGCACTGAAGCCGTTTCCAAAGAAGTTGTTGCCGTCGAGGATCCTTGCCTCTTCCGCGACCAAGAAGTTCAACTCGACCTCTTCGGTCTCGGAGACTTCTACCAAAGCTCTGGCGATCTCGGCGGTCGTCCTGCCTGGGGCGGCGGCTTGGGCCTCAACTACTTCTTCTCGAAGTATGTTGGTGTTGGCCTCGAGCAAGACCTCTTCGGTCGTAACAGTGGCAACTGCGCCGGCAATGACTTCGGTTATACCCGCT
>CAIZMQ010000082.1 GCA_903934135.1 uncultured Verrucomicrobiota bacterium | reverse complement strand
TCGGCTGGCCAAGCCACTTCGATGCGCTCAGAGAGAAGATGCGGGTTGTTCATGCGACTATTGCAGCCTTGCTGGCCGGTGCGCGCAATCGGTTAATGTGTCATAGACGGCGGAGATCTTGGGAAGTGCCGCGGGGAGCGGGGGTGAGGCGAGGGGGGGGTGCAGGATGCACCCTGGATGCACCCTCAAATTGATTTCTAGGCAGAGCGACTGCGGTGTAGTCTTTGCGGCATGTTCGGAGGCGTTAAAAGTGTGATGGCAAAAGATGGCAAGCAGAGTGCCGGGGACTGCCGGCTTTTGCCGCCGGGCGAAAATCGTGAAAAAAGCACCTCTTCCACAACTTTCTTATGCACAATAAGTTCCAACACAAATTGGAATCCGGGCAGAAGGATAAATCGAAAATTCGAATCCCGTTAGGGTCGCGTTCTCTGTCAACGACTTACGCTGGGTCGTTTGACATTGATGGCAAAACGATGACAAAAACATCGTTTTTTCGGCCTCCTCGGCGGCAAAATTCGGGCTCTTCGGTTCATCTGGTTCGCTCGGGTTCGGTCACCGTCAAGATCTACCCCATCAACCGCCAAGCCGGGCTTTACTATTCGGTTTGCTGGTACGTCGGGCTCAGGGGGGAAGGTGGGAGGGAGGGCACCCAAAGAGGTTCCAGCGCATTGACCGCGGCTTGCGACGGGGGTGGCTGCTGAAGTGGGGCGATGGCCCGAGCGGTTTCCTCGTGATGCTGCCGATCGTTTGATCGTGTCCGCGGCCCGGATGTGGAAATTGCGCGTTTTGGCTCGGGACCGGAAAATTAGCGGTGCAAGATAATTTTGGCGCTGTATGGGTATCTTGCTTTGCATCATTAGCGAGTGCTGTAAGGGAATCTTGTCGGCCTGAGAGATCGAACCGCGTCCATTTGAGATTGTCTTCGAAACACGGGCCCCTGCTCCGGTTGCAGGCCAAGCTGCTGCCGCCGCAGCACTTGAAACGGTTGTCGCCCGCTATCGTGGCGCGCTTGTTTGTGGCGACACCATTAAAAGCAATGGCATTTCCCAAATAAATCAAGGGTTCCGAATGCGTCTCGCCCCGTCAAGCCACGCGAACCCGGTGCGGGATTGTCGGGAAAAGCGCTGCCAAATGGCACGCGTGTTTTGTCATCCCAGAGCTGAAAAGCGGGCAGGACTGTGAAGGGCTTGGAAAGCGGTGTTTCGGCTTAACATCTGTAAGGCCGAGGGGTTAGAAGGGCTGTGAAGAAACCTATCAACCGAGGAAAACCAGCCATTTAAACTCCCGATTGGTGTGGCCGGTTTATCGTCGATAAAAACTGCTTCTCATGTGGCCGGGTTGAGCCGGTTCGTCGCCAAGCCCGGATCGATTCCCGCTCGCTCCCATGGTGATGATTTACTCGGCGTGGATGGCGCCGCGGCGGGCCTCGAGTTTTTCGCGGATCGCGTGGCATCGCCGCTCGTCAAGGGGGTAGAACCGCACCAGCAGGAGCATACCTGTTGCCGTGGCGATGGGAAAAAAGACAAAAAGGGCGCGCATTTTGAAAAGGGTGTCTTCTGTCTGCGCAGCTTCCAGCTTCACGTCGAAGCCGGAGACATCGAGGATGATTCCGGCCAGGAGCACGGAAAGGGCAAAGCCGAGTTTCTGGATCCAACCGAGAATGGCCGTGTAGCTGCCCTCGCGCCGGCAGCCAGTCTGCAGTTCGTCATAGTCGATAACGTCGGTTTGCATTGAGGGCAGGATGATCCACACACCGGTCACGGCAGGTCCGACGAGGGCTGCGCTGATGATTTGCCAGTAGGGATGGATTGGGGTGACAAGGAACCATTGTGAAAGGGTGGCGAAGAGGAAGGCGACACCGCAGATAACCAAAGCAGTGATTTTACCATAGTTGCGATCCAGCCAGGTGAAAATGGGGATGGTGACAATAGAGGTGATCATCATCGCGGTGCCGGCGTATCCGGCGACCAGCCCGGCGGCCGTTTTGTCACCGTGGAAGACGTAGTATAAACTGACGTAGAATCCCAAGGTCCCCACAGTCTGCATGCCAATGGTCATGAGAAGCATCATGCCGACGAGTACGAGGAAGATACGGTTGGTCAGGGTGTCTTTGAGGCTGCCCCACAGGGAGATTTTCTCCTGCTTCGAAGCCTGGGTGTAGAAGGGCTCTTTGACGAAGAGCATGGGGATGAGGCCGAAGGTAAGGAAAAGCGCGGCGGTGATCAGCGACAGCCACTGGGTGCCCTGCAGCATGGAGTCGAACTGCTTGAGCGTGATGAACCACATCAGCCAACCCATCGAGATGGTCACGATATTAATGATGACAGCGCGGAACGCGATAACACGGGTTCGCTCGTGGGTGTCGGGCGTCATTTCCGCGACAATGCTCCAGTAGGGCACGGAATAGACCGTCAGTGCCGTGTAGTAGGCCAACCCAGCGCCGACGAACCACAGGAAAATGTGCATCGGACTCCACGACGGGGAAATTAGCCAGATGAGCGGGAAGGTGACTGCGCAGAGGACGGCCCCGAGAATGATGAAAGGTTTGCGGCGTCCCCAACGCGAGCGGTAGTTATCCGAAAAAGTTCCCATGAAGGGATCGGTAAAAGCGTCCCAGAGCCGGAATATGGCCATGGCCACGCCCACCAATGTCGGGCTCACGGCCAAGCTGGTGTTGAGCACGACCAGAGCGATGCGGTCAATGATTTGGTTGCCGGGAATGAGGGCAACGGTGGCTGCGGAGTAGAGCGCTTTTTGCGAGAGCGGAACTTTGTCCTGGGGTGAGGTCCGATAATACGGACCAGAGGGGCGGGGGAACATCTGTCTCATAGGCTGGCACGAAGAGGGTGTTGTGCACAAACTGCTCCTTCTTTACCTAAAGAAAACCGGGGCTGGCACGCCTGTGCCATCCGTTTTCTAGCGGTTTTGGGGCACCGTGCCGCTTTGCGGCAGGAGCCCCCAGTCTCTCTAGCGCCTATGAGGCCGGATTCAGGGTTTGCGGATGACTTGGAACTCTCCCGGACTCTGGTTTTCGACCACTTGTCCGCGGTAGTTGCCTGCGCGCAGGGTCATTACTTCCATGCGACCCGGGGTGGCGGGGCTTATGCGGATGACGTGGCCGGCCGCACCGTCGACAGTGACATTCGCCAGGCGAATGTCTTTCGCAATTTTCGGTCCATGCACCGTAATGGCGTCGGCGCGGGCCTGCTCGATGGTCAGCCCGTCGATCACCAGCGGAATTTCGATGTCGGAATGATGGGCGTAGATCCAGAGCGAGCCGACGTCTTGCCCGATGTAACACTCGCTGCCGGTGTCTTTGAAGGTATTCTTCTCCGCGCGAATAGTTCCGCTGAAGGGGATGGCGTTGAATCCCGAACTCAGCAGCAAGCCGCCGCCGGAAAAGACACTGCCTTCGACATGATTGTTGATGATGCGATGGTCTTTGCCGCCGTAAACGGCCAAGCCATTGGCCAGCCAGGGGAATTGGATGCGGTTTCCGATGAAGGTGTTGCCGGTGCTCGGCTGACCGGCGGCATCCGGGGTGGTGGGGGACCACGTGGCCAGCGAGTCATCGCCCGTATTGCGCAGGTGGCAGCGCTCGACGGTCGAGTAGCTTGTGCCATCGCAAAAGTTGACCCCGTCGGCCATGAGGTTGCGCAGGCGGCTTTCGGACAGCAGCAGGTTTTTTGTCCCGTAGGTCGTCCAGAATCCGCATTTGTGGTGCTCGAGCCAGATGCGTCGGAAAGTCGAACCGTCCCCGAAATTCCCATGGAACGCGTTTTCTGCGATGTTGTCTACGCGCCGGTCGACGGTACCAAAAATCGCGAGGTCCGCGACATGGAGTGGTTCGCCGGTGCCGTCGAACATGGTGCCGGGTCCTTGGAGCTTAGAGCGCCACATTCCGGCCCCTTGAATACGTAGACCACCCAACTTCAAGCGCGGACCGTTGAGACGGAACTCGCCTTCCGGTATCCAGACGCTGGCTTGGCTCAGCTTCGCTGCTTCAATGCATGCCGCAAAAGCGGCGGAATCGTCGGTCTCGTCGTCAGGCATCGCGCCGAAGTCGGTCAGGGACAGGCTATCGTGCGGTTGTGGTATCGCTGGCGGCACCACCTCCAGTTCAATGAAGTCCAAGAGCACGAAGTCGGACGCCCCGATTTGGCCGGCTTGGAGGCGAACCAAGTCGCCCTCACGGATGTCTCCGACTACGGCCTGCGCCTCATCGAAAAAGTGATGGGCTTTGCCGAGGGAAGGATCATTCGACCACGGGAAATCCCCGTAGACCCAAGTGTAGCGGGAGGTAAGGGGGATTTTTGCGCGATGCTCTCCGTTGATTAGTAACTCGATGACCATGTCGCGTCCGCCGCCCTGCGCAGCATCCGGAATGCAGTAGCGGAGCACGATGGCGTCCGCAGGTTTTCGCGCCTCGAACTCCAGATAATCGCCGCTTTTGTTCAGCCGCACGTAGCTGCGCCCCGAGGCTTCGGCTTCCGGTGTCAGGTAGTCCCAGGAGGGGCCGCACACTGCGCCGCTGGTGTCTCCCATTTCTGCTTCATAGGTTACCCACGAGAAGGGTGTGCTTCCTTCAACTGGTCCGCCAGTTTGCGGTGGGTGGCAGCAGGCGGTGGACAAGGCGATGAGGATAAGCAGAGCCCGAGGGATGCTCATGCCGTTCGAAGCGCTGCGGCCATGCTCTGCTGGGTGAGGCGAGCAGTGTGCCACTTCCCTATGGACCCGCGCTAGCGGGCGCGACGGCGGAGTCGGTAGCCGGCGAAAGCCGCGCCTGCCACGGCTAGCAGCGCGTAGGTCGAGGGTTCCGGGACGGTTTCGATGGACATCGAGTTGATGTAGCCAGCGGTGCTGGTGTTGGCGCCCTCCCACTGGATATAGAAAATGTTGTTGGCGTTTGCAGGCCCAACCAGATTCTCCAGGGTCAAAACATTGTTTGGATTGCCCGTGTTATCCGTGCTGCTGGTCGTCAGCAAACCGGTGCCGAGCAAGTTGCTGTAAGAGTTGTCATCGAAAACGCTGTAACGGGTTTGTTCATTACCTGCTGACACAAACTGCTTGGTGCCGTAAAACGTAAGGTTGTAAAGCTGGCCGGCGGTGACTTGTTGCAGTTGGAATCTTCCTACCCCGCTTGTGCCATTGTTGGACTGAAAGAAGTCGATCGCCGCTTGGCCCAAGGCGAGAGGTCCGAGTGATCCGCCGAGCTTGTTTTGCGCGGCCAAGATTTCACCGGCTGAAGGAGGGTTGCTCGTGGGGCCCACGATGCTGTTGTAGCTATCCACGCCTCCCAAACCGTCCGGCGCCCAGTCGATGGTGGTGGCATTGCCGTCCGAGTCGACGAGATTGGACACGAAACCAAAGCCCATGCTGTTCCAGTTGCCCGGAGAAGTGACACCGCGGAAGGTCGCGTTGTTACCGAAGTCGATGAGGACCGTCTGGGCTGGAGAGGCGGCCAGAAGGCCGAGTAGTGCTGCTGCGGGGAGGATGATGTTTTTCATGGTTGAGTGGATTATTTGGTTGGAGAATCTGGCTATACAATCTACACACCAAAGCCTGTTGGCAAGCGATTTTTTTTCGAGGCTTCTTGGGCGGGTAGATTCAAGGAAGGTTATTGCCGTCGCGAATTTTGCCGTCCAAGGCCGCGGCGTCGTCGCGGCTGAGCACCTTGGCGCCACCATCGATATAAAGTCCGAGGGCTTTGTCCCCGGAGCCGCCGTATTCGTAGGCCAGACTGAACCATGGGTCACCGGCCACCGGGTATTTTGAGCTTTCCAGGTAGGGACCGGTTCCGATCTGGGGTGCGCTGTTGGTGTTGACTGCGCCGGCAAAGATGTAGGGGACCTCCCGACCTTTTCCGACCAAGGCGGCGGGCCGGCGCAGGGGGCGCCCGGTCCAAAGGTGAAAATATTTGTGCAGGGCGTAACTGCCATGGCCTTCGGAGTAATCGACCGAGCCGTATTTTGAAACCATGAGAGGGCACCACATGGCTTTCCGGTAGGAACCGGACATGGCGGAGGGGTTATACCAGTTGCTCGAGGGATTCGCGGTGTTCCAAGCCAAGCGGCGCCAATAAACGGTGCCTCCTTGGTCGGGAAAAGCTTTGGGAACAGGCGGTGGGGAACTCCAACCAACGACGGCGGGCGGGTAAAATCCGTTGTCAGCCACGTAGCCCTGGACGAGAAGGTGGCACTGGCGGAGATTGGCCAGTGAGGCGCCGGTGCGCGAGGAGCGCAGGGCGGAGTTGACGACTGGGGCAGCTAACGCGGCGAGCAGCGTGATGATGGCCAAGACGACAAGAAGCTCGACGAGGGTGAAGCCGCGGATTTTGGGGGAAAGCGGGAGAGGCACGGGGAGAGGTGGGACGCATCCAACATGGCACGCCGCCCGCATGGTGCCACCGATGATGTGCTTTACCTAAATCTCCTAACGGCCGCGGTAGTGAGCGACCTGTGACAAAGTTTGCGCATCGTGCTTGAGGGCCGGGGCGGCGTTGCGGCGGGGGCGCCGACCTCCGAGGTCGCGCAACGTCTGCCCGGCGACGAAATGCATGCGGACCTCGACCGCGGTATAGTCCGAACGGCCATGTTTGTTTTGCCGTTCGAGCATGGCCAGGCAGGTGTCCACCATGTGATCAAAGTCCGGAAGCATACCCGTGATTTTTTTTCCGCTGCTCTCGTCCGACCCGATGGAGACAACGCTGAGATCGCCCGGGATATCGATTCCCTCGGACGGCCCGACGCGGACAAGCGCCATGGCGCGCCCGAGTGAGCCGGCGACGACAGCGGTTGGGCGTTTGTTGCGGTCCAGGGCCGTGAGTTCACGGAGGTGCTGCCCAACACCTCCCCGGTCGGTATTGACCACCTTCAGGGATTTCTGGTGGGCTTTCCATTCGACGCGCAGTCCGTGCTCCTCCATGGCGTCGAGGAACCCTTTGCGGTGCATTTCGGTTTGCCGGGGATCGGGCTCAATGCTGTCCTCGGAGAAGACGATGTTTTGGTGCCCGGCACGGATGACGCGGCAGGTCAGGTCATAGTAAGCCTCGCGTACATCGGCGCAGACTTTCGGTGCGCAGGATTCGTATGGCGGGACCAGAAAGACAAGTGGCAGATCGTCGGACGAATCGCCGTAACGGCGAGCGGGCCGGAATGGGGTGAGAGAGATGATGCCGGCGCAGCCGCGGGCGAAGAGTGTCCCGGCTCGGTTGGCTTGACACGAGTCGATGTCGGGGGGCTGGACTTTAACTTCCGTAACCATGTTTTGGCGATGCGCGCCGAGAAGAATGACGTGTTCATACCAAAGGATAAGGGGGTCACCGGTCTGCTCGGGTGACACGAGGACGCCGATTTTCCGGGTTGTGCCTTTTTTCGAGCGGGGATGGGTGGACTTGAGAAAAGTCCCGCGGTAACCGAGGGTCCGCACGTAGCCGTCGGCTTTGAGCCGGTCGTACGCCGTCTGGATGGTTTTGGTCCCGAAGTTGAGCTCCTTGGCAAGATTGATTACCCCGGGCAGTCGTTCATCGGCCTGCCAGCGGCCAAGCTCGATTTCGCCGACAAGAATGTCGTAAACCTGCTCGGAAAAGTTGAGCATGTGGTGCGGGACAATGTTCTTCCCGTAAAGGACGCGTGGTTGGGACATGACGGACTTTCAAGCATACAGCCTGTCGGCTGCGAACCAAGGCCCGGCTCAAACTAGTCTGTCGGCAGCCGCCGATGAGGCAGTGGGTTCTAACTCCGTCGACGGAGGAAGCGGGCGGCCAAAGTTGCCGAAGAGAAGAAGAGCAAAGCGTAGGTTGAAGGCTCCGGCACCACATCGATTTGCATAGCGCCGATGTAGCCGAAGTTGCTGATTTCCGGGGACACGCTGAAACTGATGCTGCTACTCACGTTTGTGACAACAATCGGGGAAAGACCGGAAAAGGTCGCGAGGGTATCATTGTTGCCATTGTAATTGCCGTCGCCCACCCCCAAGCCGGAGGTAACCAGCGTGGCAATTTGCGAACCTGCTGCACTGGATACGGTGTAGCGGGTCGATCGCGATTCCGTGGTCTCGCGCGTGCCGAAGAACGTCAAATTGTAGGTTTTCGAGGAGTCGAGGCTGCCGAGGGTAAAAGTGAGAGTGGTGCCGCTGACAAAAAAATAATCACCGGTGGCACTATTGGTGGCCAGAGCCCCAAGGAGCGACTGGCTGGGCTGCATCAATCCCCCGCCGCCTGTGTTTCCGTTCTGGCCGAAAGCACCGCTCGCAATAAAGAGGCTAAAGGGGGTGGCTGTTCCGGTGGAGTCGAGGAGATTGTTCAGCGAGGAAGAGTTTGTCATGTTGTTCCAAACGTTCCCGAAAGCGCTGGTCGTGACACCGACGGTCCCACCGAAGTCGAGATAAATGGCGCGTTGCTGCGCGTGCGCCGGCCAAGAGGAGACGAGGGCAAGGAAAACTGTCGCTAGCGACCACTGGAATATTTTCATTTTTTGGGGGGAGTTCACAATATACTATCTATACACGCCCCCGGTACTCAAGCAACGAAAAAGTCACATATTCCGCCTGGAAGAATTTGACACGCTTGTGCCAATCGCCGCCCCGCTCCCGCTCCGTGGTGATAACGCTCAATCGCGCGGGTGCGCGATTAGCAACTCAAAAACGTGGAGCTCAAATGGTTCCTTGGAATGGCGTTTGTTGCCGACGGGATGGGGCGGTTCCTATTGGCCGGCAGGCCGGTTTCTTTGCCTGCCATCCACTGTTCGATCTCGCTCCGGGTCTTGGCTCCGCAGTTGCGCGCCCCGCTGAGAAGGGCCAGAACGTCCTTGTTTGCAGCCTCGTCCCGCGTGCGGACACCGTGACGCCCGAGGGCGTTGACCGCGCGGGTCGAGAGATGGGTGAGCTCGACGGCCCCGTTCAGTTGTTTCAACCCGCGTCGGTAACGGGAGAGCATGAGTGAAATGGCCTGGGGGCTGACCCCGAATTCGCGGGCGATTTCACGGAACGAGTACCCGAGCCCGCGGAGTGTGGCGATGTCGCGGACGCGGCTGGGAAGATTCTCGATCGCATCGATCGTGAACACTTCATCGGGGGCAGGGACGCGTGGTACTTCGGACATTCAGGCGGTGCGGTGGGAGAGCATTTCGTCCAGGCTGATTGCGGAGAGGTCTTTGGCTCGCAAGGTTGCGGACGGATGGTCAGCCGCCGGCCCCACCGCGAGCACCCGCATGCCAGCGGCGACCCCGGCTTCCACTCCGGCGTGCGCGTCCTCCACCACGAGGCACTGCTCGGGGGGAATACCCACAAGGTGAGCCGCGAGGGTAAACACTTCGGGGTCTGGTTTGGACCGCGTGATGTGGGTGCCGTCGGCCACGGCGTCGAAAGTGTCGGCTAGACCGATGGCCTTAAGGATGCGGCTGGCGTTCTTGCTTGAAGAGCCGATGGCAATTTTGACCCCGCGCAGGCGCAAACCGTCGATCACTTCGGCCACGCCGGTTAACAGATCGGCCGGTGAGAGTCTTTCCAGCAACCCGCGATACATGGCGTTCTTGCGCTCGGCCATGTCGGCCTTGTTGGCATCACTATAGGGCTTGAGGGCTTTCTCGAGAAGAATATCGAGCGATTCCATGCGACTGACGCCGCGCAGGCGCTCATTGTCTTCGCGATCGAAGGGGATGCCTTCGGCGTCGGCCAATTCCTTCCAGGCGAGGTAGTGAAACTCGTCGGTGGAGACAATCACACCGTCAAGATCGAAGATAACTGCTGCTGTTTTATGCATATAGCTGGGTGTGAAGTGCTTCAAGCGACCGCGGCCGGGAGGGATGTGACTTTAAGACCGTCGACGAGTGCATGGGATTGGCCGTTGAGGATGAGACGGACCGACCCGGTCCCTTCGCTTCCCTCCACCGTGATTTGCTGGGAGTCGCCGCGGAAATCGAGGTTGAGCACGTAGCCGTGGAACACGATGCGCAGGCGGATCGCGTGCCAAGCCTCGGGGAGGCGCGGTTCGAAGGAAATGGCCTCATCGAGCAGCCGCATGCCGAGGAACCCGTAAACAATGGTCTGCCATGTTCCTCCAAGCGCGGCGGCGTGCAGGCCGTCTTTGGTCGCCCCGCGCAGGTTGTCGAGATCGAGTCCGGCCGCTTTGAGAAAGTAGTCGTAGGCTTGTTCCGGCCGGCCGATCTTGTTGGCGAGGATGGAGTGTGTGTTGTAGCTGAGCGACGAAAAGTGGAGGCACATCGGCTCGTAGAAGTCGTAGGCTCTAGCCAATTGCCCGTCGCTGAATTCGTCCTGCAGCAGATACATCGCGAGGATGACGTCGGCCTGCTTGACCACGCGGTGGGTATGGCGCATGGCATAAGCCTCGTCGGCCGTGAGTCCCTCGAAGCTCAAGGGCTTCTTGGCCAAGAGGAATTCGTCCTGCAATGGGAAGTCGTGGCCGGGCACGTTGGGCACCGCAAGTTTCTCAGCCGCGTTCAACCAAGCGGCGACTTCGCTGGCGCTAATCTCAAGTTTCTGGATCAGTGCAGCGCCTTCGCTGGGGTAGAGCGCGGCGGTCTTCTTGATCCACTGGCCAGCCAACCGGAGATGGCGGCGAGCCAGGAGGCTGGCATATCCGTTGTCTCGGCCGTGCTTGTCGAGTTCATCGGGTCCCACGGTATTGTGCAGGTGGAAGACACCCTCCCTGTCCCGGTCAAAGCGCGACATCCAGAACCGCGCGCTCTCGACGGTCATTTCGAGCCCCTGCTCGAGCATGAATCGCGTATTGCCGGTGGTGCGGACGTACTGGTCGATCGCGTAGGCAATGTCGGCGTTTTGGTGCCAGAGGTATTCCCCGATGCCCCAAGGTCCTTGCTCGAAGCCTTGTTCGGAATCGGTCATCCAAGGAAAAGCGGCGCCGGACCCGCCGAGGTGTTTGGCGTTGCGCCGTGCACCGTCGAGCGTGCGGTGGCGAAAGGCCAGCAGGTGCTCGGCAACTTCGGGGTGGGTATGCAGATATTGCGGAAGGAGGAAGGTCTCGCTGTCCCAGTAGTACAGGCCGTGGTAGCGGTTGTACGCATAGGCGCGCGCCGGGATGCTCATGTTGTCCGTGTGGAACGGCGCCATCTGCAGCATGCTAAAAGTGGCGTAGCGAATGTAGGCTTGATCGCGCGCCGGGCCGTCAATCTGCACATCGGAGAAAGACCACAGGTGCTCCCAAACGGCGGACGATTCGGCGAGGACGACATCGAAGCCCGATTGGATCGCCTCGGCTGCGATATCCGCAGCGACTTTGGGAACCTTGGCCGCCTCGACCTGATCCCGCGAACTGACCACGGCGGCCGCGCGGGTCACCGCAGCAGGGGATTGCGCCACGAGATCGAGCCCGACGGTCTGGCGCAGCGTGGCAGGGGCCGGTTTGCCCAGCGTGCAAAGTCCGCCATTCGTGTCGGCCGCGATCGAGACGGTGTGACTGGTGCCGCGCGTGTTGATGGTGAGCACGCCGGCCCCGGATTTGCCGGCCGTAATCCGGGGATTTTCCAGCACAGCTTGGGGCAAGTGCGGGAGGGTCCGTTCGCCGCAACGAAAGTAGGCCGGTGTGGCTCCGTCGAGGTCGAAGCACAGAGAAGCCGGACCGCTCCAATCCCGGGCTTCCAGCGTGATTTGATGCATGGCCAGATGCGGAACGGCTGCCGAAAGGAAGCGGCGAAAGAGCAACCGCGTGAGCCGACCGCGTGGGCTCTCCCATTCAACCGAGCGGGTGAGCAGCCCGTTGCGCAGGTCGAGCGAGCGGGTGAAGCTGCGGATCCGGCCCGACGAAAGGGAGAAAACTTCGCCGTCGAGTTTAATGGTGCAGCCGAAAACCTCCGGGAGCGAAATCATGGTGAGAAGGGGCCACTCGGGAACGACTTTCACTTGCTTGGCCGCCGTCGCATCGACGTGGGCGAAAATGCCTCCAAGGTATCCCTCGCGATGGGTCTCAATTCCGGTGTTGGCTTCCTCCTCGTAGCCGCGAATCCCCATGTAGCCGTTCGACTGGGTGAAGATTGTTTCGCGGTAAATGTTGTCGCCCGGTGTCCATTCGGTCTGGGTCAAGACCCAAGGGTCGCCATGGGCATACCAAGGTTGTTCGCGCATTGGCTTTTTCATGATGGTGATTTTTCCT
>CAIZMQ010000081.1 GCA_903934135.1 uncultured Verrucomicrobiota bacterium | reverse complement strand
TAAAGCCACAATCGCTGGGGGGCGAAAAGAGTTTTTTTCGGGCAGGGGTGCTAAATTTTTATTGCTTGTGCCGCAACAGTTTATGAGGGTACATGCGGGTCTGAAAGTTGCTTTTTGGCGACTTATTTGCGGGCCTGGCTCCCGCGAGGCCTTTATTTATCGGACTTCGCGAAGGCCTCGGCCCGCGAGGCGAGAATTTGAGCCAATTCGCGCTTGGTTGGATAGTGACAGGGCGGTTGTTTGTCCTCCAGCAGGGCAAAACCGGGTCCGTAGGCCGCCCCGTTCAGCACGGTGGCGTCGCAGTGACTTTGCCTGAGCTGCGCACGGGCGAGGTCGGCCGCCTCTTCACGGCTGCCGGAGAGCTCGTATTTCCAGCCGACAATCCAGGCTTGGGGAAACCATCCGCGGAGGAGCGGGAGAATTTTGGCGGAAGGCTCGAGGACAAGATGGAGGCGCGGGAGATGGCCGGGGATTTTGGGCGAATCGAGGAGGGAGCCGTCGGGCGCCTGCACCGACGTGACGGCATAGTCGGTCAGGGCGGCGGCGTGGAAAATGGCGCGGATGTCGGCTGCGCGGGTTTCGGCGAGATTTTGGAGGGACACGGCGAGATCTTGGTTGGTGGTGAACTCGTGCAGGACCGCGCCGGCTGGCACGTGGGTGTGCGTGGCACCGTGTGCACGGAGGAGAATGGGTTGGAAGCCGCGGGTGGCGAGTGCTTCGGCGAGGAGCGCACCGATTTCGCCGGTGGCGAAGTTGGTCATGCGGCGCACCTCGTCGATCGGGGCGGAGGACGGTCCGGTGGTGATGACGGCAATCATGTCGAGGTGGCGGGTTGAAAGCCGGAAGTGTAGCGGACGCGGTGTTCGTTAGGCGATGATTTCGCGGACGGCGGCAAACATGTCGCGGGCCGCGACATAGCCAAAGTGGCCTTGCGGGCTGATGATCAGGCGGGTGCCGTTCCAGGCCCGGGCGAGGGCCTTCACGCGGTCGGGCGGCGCGATGCGGTCGTAGGCACCCACACCGAGGACGATGCGGTCGGGCGGCGTGGCGGGGCGGGTGTGGAGCGGGCAGGTCAGATGCGCGTGGCGGTTGGTCATCGCGGCGTCGATGCCATTGCGGCGGAGAAGATGGCGGATGGTGGCTCCGGCCGGGCTTTGCCAGATGGCATGTTCGGTGTCGGTGATGGGCTGGAGAAGGGCGATGAACGAGATGTCATCCTCGAGGGAAGCGAGAAGGGCTCCGGCCCAAGCACCGTAACTGGTGCCGTAAAGGCCGAACTCGCGGCAACCGCGGGCGCGGAGCCAGGACATGAGTTGGCGGAGTTCGCTCACCGCCTGGCGCAGCCCTTCGCCATTGCGGATGAGGTCGGCGGTGATGGCGAGTTCGCCGTTGAGGTAACCGCGCGGGCGGCGGGCGTAATGGAAGGGGAGGTAAAGGAACGCGGCGTTCCAGCCGAGGGCGTTGAATTTGGCGGCCAGGCGGCGGTAGCCGGTGTCATCGACCGACATGAGGGCGTGGAGGATGAGAACGGTCGGCGCGGCATATCCGCGGCGACAAAGCTGGAGCCAGGCCGCCGCGCGGTCGTTGTGGTCAAGGCCGCTGGGGTGGGGAGTGGGCCAGGCGAGCATGGTGTCGGACTCTTCGGCCGGCTCGAGCGGCGGAGAGGAGTAGAAGGCATGGCGGTCGAGGGGCGCGCACGCGTCGAGGTAAGCCCCGAGATTTTCGCGTGTCGTGGCCTGATGCCGGTGGCGCCATTGGGCGAGGTTGAGGAGGGCGCAGGTCGTCGTGTCGGTGACCCGGGACCAAGGACGACGGAGGAATGTCATAATGCGCGCCCTTTGCGTTTTTGCGGGGTCTGCGGCAGGGAATCCTCGGGGATATGCTCCTCGCGCACCGTGCGGGCGTAGAGTTCGCGAATTTTCTGCCCGAGGAGATGCTCGAAGGATTCGCGGGCGGCGGACTTGTTGCCGCCGGCGAAAGGCGGCGCGAGTGGGGGTCCGAAGGCGATCCAGACTGGGGTACGGCGCCAGGGGAGCCAACGGCCGGGATTGTAGAGTGCGTCGGTGCCGATGACGGCGCAGGGGATGACCGTGGCCTGGGTCATTTGCGCAAGCGCGGCGACGCCGGGTTTGAGCGGGGCGCCTTCGAGCACGGACGCCGGGCCGGTGCGGAGTCCGCCTTCGGGGAAGACGCCAATTAGGCGTCCGCGCTTGAGGCGGTCGATGGCCGTGCGCACGGCGGCGTAGTCCATTTTGCCGCGGCCTACGGGGAAAGAACCGATCCAGCGCAGCACGGCGGCGAAGACGGGATGGGCGAAAAGTTCCTCCATAGCCATCCAGTCGATCTGCCGGTCGGTGCTAATGCCAAGGAGGGGCGGGTCGAAGTGGCTGATGTGATTGGGTGCGATGATGGCGGGTCCGTTCGGCGGGATGTTTTCCCCTCCGACGACACGGCGGCGCGTGAAGGGGGAGAGGACAATGCGGAAAAAGTGCGAACCGAGGCGGTAGCCGAAAGCAGAGAGCATGGGGCGGCTTTTATTACGATGCGGAGAGAAAGAAGCCGCGCTGTTTTTCCGAAACGGGCATCCCGAGTTTTTCCATGACCAACATCATATCTTCCCACACCTTGCGTTTCTCCGCGTTGGATCCGTTGCGGAGGAGGTACGATGGATGATAGGTGGGGAGCAGGGGGATATTTTCGAAGGTCAACCAGCGGCCGCGCAGGGCGGACATGGATTGGTCGGCGCCGGTCAGTCCGGTCATGGCGGTTTTGCCGAGGGCGACGAGCACGCGTGGTTGAATGATGGCGATTTGCTCGCGCAGGTAAGGAAGGCAGCGTTGCATTTCAAGGCTTGTCGGCGGACGGTTGCCCGGGGCGCCGGGTTCCATGTCGGGGCGGCATTTGAGCACATTGGCGATGTAGACGTCCCCGCGCGAGAGGCCCATGGCGCCGATGATTCTGGTCAGGAGTTCCCCGGCGCGGCCGACAAAGGGTTCCCCCTGCTGGTCTTCATCCGCCCCGGGGGCCTCGCCGACGAACATGAGGTCGGCTTGCGGGTTTCCGGCGCCGAAGACGGTTTGGGTGCGCGAGGCGGCAAGGTGCTCGCACTGACGGCAGACGCTTACGGCCTCGCGGAGCGCGTTGAGTTGCGACCCAAGAGGCATTTCAGATTTCAGATTTGAAATTTGCGGTAATGGCGCGAGCTTTCGGCTCAGGCCATCGAGGGATTCGCGGGTCACCCTGGTGCTTGTGCCCCCGAGGAGACTTTGGCGGATGCGGAGGGCTTGCTCGAGAAGGGCGGCGGCTGCTTGCAGAGAGGGCATGTCGGGCGGCTGGAAAAGTGCCTGTTGTGATCCCATGACACAAGGTCACGGGTGTCGCGATTAGGCGGGTGGTTGCGGGTGGTTTTGATTGAGCCAGACGAGGGCCTCCTCTGAAGTAGTGAGGGTGCCTTCGAGTTGGGCGGTTTGGATGGTTTCGAGGATGGGGCCGAAGTGGGGGCCGGGCTTCCAACCCAAGGCGATGAGGTCGCGGCCGGTGAGGAGCGGGGGCGGGATAAGGGGTTCGTTGGCGAATTCCTCGGCCTTGGCTTTGAGAAAATCGTAGTTGTCGAGGGCGCCGTGGCTGCTCTGACAGTCGACGCGGTGGAGTTCGAGTTCTTCGGCAAAACCTCCGCGGGCCATGAAGCGTTTCAATTTCGCGGTGCGCATGTTTTGCACGTCCTTGAAAACCATGTGTTGGCGGACGGCTTCGGCGACGCGGTCGGTGTCGTGGCGGGAAAAGCGAAGGCGCTCCATGACTTTCTCGGTCATGGCGGCACCGACGCGGTCGTGCCCGCTGAAACGAATGCGGTCTTCGTCCGCGTGGTAACGAAACGTGGGGGGCTTTCCGATATCGTGGAAGAGCACGGCAAGGACGAGGGCGGCGGGGGCTTCCGGCGGCAGCAAAGCAAGCATGGCGCGGGTGTGGACAAAGACGTCTCCTTCCGGATGGAATTGCGGCGGTTGCTCGCAGCCTTTGAGCGCTTCGATTTCAGGGAGGACTTCTTTAAGCAGCCCGCCCTTGTCGAGCAGGTCGAAGCCGCGGAGCCGGCTGGGGTGAACAAGAATTTTGACCAGCTCTTCGCGGATGCGCTCGGCACTGACGGCGTGGAGGTCGGCGGCGTGGGCTCGGATGGCGTCCCAAGTCCGGGGCTCGATGTCGTAGTCGAAGCGGGCGGCGAAGCGGATGGCGCGGAGGAGACGTAGTTTGTCCTCGCGGAAGCGGGCCACGGGATCGCCGATGGCGCGGAGGGTGCGGGACTGGAGGTCGGCTTGGCCGCCGACGAAGTCGATGAATTTTTCCGCCACCGGATCGTGGAACATGCCGTTGATGGTGAAATCGCGGCGGGTGGCGTCCTCTTCCGGGGTGGAAAAAGTGACCATTTCGGGTCGGCGTCCGTCGAGGTATTCGTGATCGGAGCGGAAGGTGGCCACCTCGAAGGCGTGGGCGTGCTCCATGACGAGAATGACGCCGAAGTGGGCGCCGACAGCTTGGGTGTGGGGGAAAAGCTTTTGCACTTCGACCGGTTTGGCCGAGGTGGCAATGTCATAGTCATGCGGATGGAGTCCGAGGAGTTCGTCGCGCACGCAGCCGCCGGCAAAATAGGCGGTGTGGCCGGCCTCTTGCAGGCGGCGGGCGATGTCGGTGGCGGTGGATTTGGGGTCCATGCGGAGAAGACGGAGCTTACCCGGTGCAGGGGAAGATGGAAGCCGCGGGGGACGCCGAGGGCAAAGAGGGAGATGGATAGGGCGGAGACTTGAGTTTGAAACTTGAGTGGAGTTGTAGCGGCGGCGTTAGAGGGGTGGAATTTTGCGGGAATCGGGTAAGATGCTGTAATTATGAGTTGGACGGGTCTTTCCACCGCTTTCGGTCTGGGGTTTGTTTATTTTATCGCGTCCATTCCGGCGGCAACGGCAGCGGGAGCGGGTGTTTGGTGGGCGGCGCTGGCTGCGGGAATGGGTTATGTGGCGGGCGGGGCGGCGGTTTTGGTCGCGGGGGCACCTTTGCGGGTATGGTTGGTGCGGAAGCTGCGGATCCCCGTGGAGAAGGATGAAACAAAGTTGGTTTGGAAGATTTGGCGGCGCGGCGGGCTGCTCGGGCTTTGTTTGCTCGCACCGGTGACCATCGGGCCGCAGGCCACGGCGGTGATTGCTTTGGCGGTGGGAGAAAAGGGGCCGCGGATCGCGGGGGCGATTGCTCTCGGGGTGATGCCTTGGTGTGTGGTCTTCGCGGTGCTGGTCTCGTTCGGGGTCAAGCTGGCGAACTGAGCACAAGGTCCACGCATTCGTCGTGGGGTTCTTGGGGGATCAGGTCGACCAGTTGGCAGGGGAAACAGACGCCGATGCGTGTGAGCTTAGACGGGAGGGTGCCGAGGAGGTGGTCGTAGTACCCGCGGCCGCGGCCGAGGCGCGCGCCTCCAGTGGTAAAGGCGAGTCCGGGAACGAAGATAATTTCCGCATTGGCGGGGTCGACGGGCGGACAATTGGCCGGGTCGGGTTCGAGGACGCCGAACGCGCCAGGTTTCAGTTGCGCAGGGGTCTCCACGGTGTGGAACACCAAGTGGTCTCCCACGACGCGGGGAAGGAGGATGGTTTTCGATCGGCCCCAATCGAAGGGGCGCAAATCGGGTTCGCCGGGCAGCGCGACAAAGGCGGCGACAGTCTGTGCCGCTTGCCAGTTGGCCAGTGATGGGATACTCGTGCGGATGCTTTCCGAGGCGGCCGCGCAGGCGGCAGGAGTCATCCGGGCGAGCTCGGCACGCAGGCGGCGGCGGAGTTCTGTTTTGGCCGGGGAGGGCATAGGATTTTTGCCAAAGTGAGCGCTAGCGAGAAACCAGACAAGCCCGCGCGCAAGCGGAGGATGATTTTGCCCCGTCTGCGGGAGGGCAAGCCGGATCATCATGTCGGGCTGAAGCCGCGCGTGGGTTGGCACCGCCGCAACTTTCTTTCCGAAGTGGTCTGGCCGAGCTTGTTCGAGCGGCGCACGGGGGAGCGGCGCACCCCGGAGTTTCCGGAGTTGAAATCAGGGCAGGTCGCGCTGACCTGGATCGGCCATGCCTCTTTCTTGCTCCAGGCGCCGGGGGTGAACTTGCTCATCGACCCGAATTGGGCGCGCTGGCTGAAGGTGATCAAACGGATGCGTGAACCGGGACTGGAATTGCACGCCTTGCCGGACATCGACGCGGTGCTGATCACGCACGCGCATTTCGATCATCTCGACAAGCGCACGTTGCGCAAGCTGGCGGCCGAACAACCGATCGTCGTGCCGCGCAATGTCGGACGGTTGGTGCACGGGCTGGGCTTCGACCGGGTGCACGAGCTGGAGGTGTGGGAGTCGATGCAATTGGGTCCGGTCAAGGTGACGATGACGCCGGCGTACCATTGGGGCGCGCGGATGCTGGCGGATTCGCACCGTGGTTTCGGCGGGTTTCTCATCGAAGTGGAGGGGCGTTCGATTTTGCACTGTGGCGACAGTGCGTATTTTCCGGGCTTTGCGGAAATCGGGAAACGGCTGCCCGTGGAGATCGCTCTCCTGCCGATCGGCGCTTACGACCCACCGAGCGGGCGCGAGGTGCACATGACGCCGGAGGAAGCGCTGCGGGCCTTTGTCGAATTGGGTGCGCGGACGTTTGTGCCGATGCACTACGGGACCTTCCGGCTCAGCTATGAACCGGCGTGGGAACCGCCTTCGCGGCTGATCGAGTGCGCGGGGTCGGCGGGCTTGCTTGAACGGGTGTGTTTTTTGCGCGAGGGGGAGCCGCGGATTTTTTGACCGGAAAAAGGAAGCGGCGGTCCGCGGACCGC
>CAIZMQ010000080.1 GCA_903934135.1 uncultured Verrucomicrobiota bacterium | reverse complement strand
GGCCGGGATCTCCCCGGCCGCGATGCGTTCAAAGAGGGTCATGTCAGCTCCAATTCCACCCCGCGCTTGCGGCGGAGGCGCACGGCCTGCCCGCGGACATGCGCAACGATTTCATTGCGCAGCGCGGCGCAGTCCTTGCGCCAGCTGCGCGCGCGGCGGAGGCGTTTGACGCAGGCGGCGAGGTCGCAGAATTCGATGCGGGAGGTGCGGGAGGCGAGGACGCGGTGCAGGGTGCAGTCCAGCTCGTGGAAGAAAGCGAGTTCGTAGCCGGCACCGGCGGACTCGGCCAGCGCGGCGAGGGATATGCGCACGGGTGGTTCGCGAAGCCGGAAGCCGCGGGCAATTTCCGGATAACCGATCACTTGGAGTACGCTGGAGACGAGGGTGCGCAGGCACTGACTGGCGATGATGTTTTCTTCGAATTCGCGTTCAAGGTAGGCCGTCACGCTCTCGGCCACGTGCGGGGCGAGCCACCAACGGCTGTATCCCGCACCCTCCGCGGCCTCGGCCACGGCACGCTCGAGCCAGACGCGCTCGTATTTGACGGCACGCCGGTCGGCGAGTCGGACGAGCGGAAGGTTGTCGGCGAAAGCGATCACGAAAAATTTGAGGGTTGAGGAATGAGAGATGAGAGAACTAAACGGGGATGGGGGCCTTGGGCGCGGTGAAGAGTTCGGGTTGGTCGGCCCGCCGCGGACTGCGCTTTTTCATTTGTTCGACTTCGTCGACGAATTCGCCGGCCTCCTGGAATTGCCGGTAGATCGAGGCGAAGCGCACGTAGGCTACGGGATCAATGGTTTGGAGTTTTTCCATGGCGCGCAGGCCGATGAGGCGGCTCGGCACTTCGCGTCCGGTTTCGACGCCAAGCTCGGTGACGATTTCGTCGACGAGGCGCTCAAGGATCTCGAGCTTGATCGGGCGTTTCTCGCAGGCCTTGGAAAGACTGCTGACCAATTTGTAGCGGTGGAATGGTTCGATGCGCCCGCCCCGCTTGAGGACGCGCAATTCGATCTGCTCGATGGTTTCGTAGGTCGTGTAGCGGGTGGCGCAGGCGAGGCACTGGCGGCGCCGACGGATCCGTTCGCCATCCTGAATCAACCGCGAGTCGATGACGCGATCACGCATGTCTCCGCAACGGGGGCAACGCATAGTAGTTTTACCAGACTGATCGGAGCAAACACCACAATAGGTTGTGGTGTCAAGAGCCTTGGCGGTGTTTTCCTTTCGCCGAGGTCGTCTAGCCATTACAAGGAAGGAGTGAAGACGCGTGTGTTTTTGGTCCGCCACGGGGCCACCGTGCTTTCCGCGGAAGACCGGTTCGCGGGGGCCACGGATGTGGAATTGAGCGATGTCGGCCGGCAGCAGGCGTTCGCGTTGGCGAAGCGCTTGGCGGATCAACCGATCGCGGCATGTTATGCTTCGCCTTTGGACCGGACGATGGAGACCGCGCGGATTCTGGCCAAGCCGCACGATTTGCCGGTGCAACCCGGGGCCGGTTTTCTCGAGATCAACCACGGGGTGTGGGAGGGACTCACCCGGCGGGAGGCCGAGACGAGGTTCGGCGACATGTATCTGAAATGGGAGTCCGACCCCTACAACTTCGCCCCCGATGGCGGGGAGACCGGGTTGGCCGTGGCCGCACGGGCCATGCCGGCCTTGCTCCATGCGGTGGGCGAACATGCCGGCGAAATGATTTGTGTGGTTTCGCACAAGGCGACGATCCGTTTGCTCCTCGGGGCGATCCTCGGATTTGATCCGCGGCGGTATCGTGACCATCTCGATTTGAATCCGGCCTCGCTGACTATCCTGGATTTCCGCGATGCCATGGAAGCGCGGCTCACCTTGTACAACGATGTCGCGCACTATGCGGCCGACGGCTTGGCCATTCCGCCGGTGCCGGGCGGGCGATTGTCCAAAGTCTGGGGGGACGGGAAAAAATAAATCCCCAGCCTCTGCAGGCGGAGGGGGCAATGCGTTTAAACTGACGCGAGATCGCGGATCTCCCCGGTCAGGGGATTGCGCTGCAGGTGGCGTAGTCCGCTTGGGGTGCCGATGATCAGATCATGGGTCATACCAAGGAAAAGGCCGTGTTCGACGATGCCGGTGCGGGCGCGGAGTTCGGCCGCCAGTTCTCCGGGATCGGCGATGGGCCCGAAGGTGCAGTCGTAGATAATGTTGCCTTCGTCGGTGATGAAAGCTGTGCCGTCCTCCTTAGTGCGGAGAACGGGGCGGCCGCCGAGTTGTTCGAGGAAAAGCCGCTGGGATTCTGCACCGAATGGGACGACTTCGACCGGCAGGGAATGCCGTGTGCCCAGCTGCGGTGACATTTTTGCTTCGTCGACAATGATGATTTGCCGCTTGGTCGCCTGGGCCACGATCTTCTCGTGGAAGAGGGCGCCGCCGCCGCCCTTGATCAAGTTGAGTTGCGGGTCGACCTCGTCGGCGCCGTCGATCGTCAGGTCGATCAAGGCCGGGCCGGCCTGGTCGAGCAGGGGCAGCCCGGCCTCGCGGGCGGCGCGGGCCACTTCCGCGGAGGTGGCGAAGGTCGTGATACCGGGCAATTCTCCGGCCTCGTAGCGGCGGGCGATTTCGTGGACGGCATGAATGGCAGTCGAGCCGGTGCCGAGGCCGACGGTCATGCCGGGTTCAACGAAGCGGACGGCATGGATGGCGGCTGCCTTTTTGAGTGCGTCGCGTGCGGCGGCGGGAGCGGGCATCGGGGGACTATGACCGAATGGCGGGAGGGGCGGGAGGATTTTCCACCCCGGGCCCCGCCGGCCTTGACCTGCCGCGGGGCGGGACGGAGTATCCCCCGAGCGGCACGCAGGGCGTGCTGCCACCCATGGAAGAGGTCGTGCGCAATCAGATCCGCGAGTTTCTTGCCGGCAAAGGCCTGCGCAAGACTTCGCAACGTGACGCCATCATCGAGGCGGCGTTCAGCACAGACCGTCACTACACGGCGGACGAGTTGCTCGATATGGCGCGGGGTATCGAGCGAACGGTAAGCAGGGCGACGGTCTACCGCACCTTGCCGATTTTGGTCGAGAGTGGGTTGCTGCGCGAACTGGACCTCGGGCAGGGGCGCAAGGTGTATGACCCGAATTTCGTCGACCACCCGCACCACAACCATCTTATCTGTCTCGATTGCCAGAACATCCTCGAATTCGAGGACCTCAACATGGAACTGCTTGAGAACTGCATGGCCAAGCGGATGGGGTTCACTCCGGCCAACAAGCAGGTGCGCATCGAGGCGCGTTGCGACGAGTTGAAAATCAATGGCGTCTGCCGCAAGAGCGGGCGTGAGGTCTTTGCTGCGGCGGTCTGATTTATGTGGCACGGACGCTTCAGCAAAGATCCTTCGGCCCGGTTGCGCGCTTACGGCCAGTCGGTTTCCTTCGACCAGCGGCTGGCGTTGCAAGACATCGCGGGGTCGAAGGCGCACGCGGCAGCTTTGCGCAAGGCGCGGTTGTTGACTCCGAATGAATGGAAAACGATTCACCGCGGTCTTGAGTCCATCGCGCGGGAGATCCGGGCGGGCAAGTTCGTCTGGCGCGAGGAACTCGAGGACGTGCACATGAATATCGAGGCGGCTCTGACCAAAAAAATCGGCGCGGCCGGGGCCAAGCTGCACACGGCCCGCTCACGCAACGACCAGGTGGCCACGGATCTGCGGCTCTGGATGAGGGAGGCGACAGCGGATCTTGTTTCCGCGGTGCGAGGTTTGCAGAAATCGCTCGTCGGCCTCGCCGCGCGGGGGGGTGACGCCATCATGCCCGGCTACACCCACCTGCAACGGGCGCAGCCCGTGCTGGCGGCGCATCATGTGTTGGCCTACGTGGAGATGCTCGAACGCGACGCGGGGCGCCTGTCCGATGCGGGCCGGCGCGCCAATGTGCTGCCTTTGGGATCGGGGGCGTTGGCCGGATCGACCATTGCCCTGGACCGGCGTTTCATGGCACGGCAACTCGGTTTCGATGACGTTTCACAGAACAGCATGGATGCGGTGTCCGACCGGGACTTCGCCTGCGAATTCCTTTCGGCCTGCGCCATCACGGGGATGCATCTCTCGCGGTTGTGCGAGGACACGATCCTTTGGGCTTCGAGCGAGTTCGGTTTTTTGGCTTTGAGCGATGCGCACACCACGGGCTCGAGTCTGATGCCGCAGAAGAAGAATCCGGATATCGCGGAATTGGCCCGGGGAAAGACAGGGCGCCTTTACGGAAATCTGCTTTCCTTGCTCACCACGCTGAAGGGACTGCCGCTGGCTTACAACCGGGACCTGCAGGAGGACAAAGAACCGGTGTTCGACTCGGCCGACACGCTTGGCGCGTCCCTCGAAATTCTGGCCGAAATGTTCGGGGCAGCGCGGTGGGACAAACGGCGCATGGCGGCGGCGGCGGACGATGCGCTCTTGGTGGCGACGGATTGGGCGGACTACCTCGTCCGCAAAGGGCTGGCTTTCCGCGAGGCGCACCGGGTGG
Organism: uncultured Verrucomicrobiota bacterium; assembly: GCA_903934135.1. GTDB lineage: Bacteria > Verrucomicrobiota > Verrucomicrobiia > Chthoniobacterales > JACTMZ01 > JACTMZ01. Next base: position 3,502 of record CAIZMQ010000080.1, on the reverse strand, counting down.
TCGGGACCCTGGTTGCCTTGAGTGTGCAGCGCGGTGTGACCTTGCGGGACTTGTCGCTCGGCGACCTGCAAGCGGAGAGCAAATTGTTCAAGGCTGACTCCATGAAGTGCCTTGATGCGGCGCGTTCTCTGCGGGCCCGCACCGCGGAGGGGGCGCCCTCGCCGAAGCGGGTGGCGGCCCGTTTGGCTTGGTGGGGCAAGCGTTTGGCCTCCGCCAAGTCATGAGCGACGGCTGGGCCTTGATGCGCGAAGAGGTGCTTCTGGAGACCCCGCATTTGCGGGTGACTCAAGAAACCGTGCGCACGCCGTCGTGTCCGGAGGGACGAGAGTGGACCAAGGTGACGAGGAAAGTCGGGGTGACGGTTGCGCCGCGGCTGCCGGACGGCTCGTTTGTCCTGATTCGCGAGGAGCGTGTGCCGGCACGGCGGGAATTCTGGCAATTTCCCGCGGGCCAGGTTGACGGGGAGACAACGGTGGCCGCCATCGAGCGGGCGGCGCGCCGGGAGTTGCAGGAGGAGGCGGGATGCGAGGTGACCGGAAAAATGGAATATCTGGGCAAGTTTTTCACCTCGCCCGGATTCACCGACGAGACAACGCACCAGTTTTTTGCCACCGAGGTCCGATGGGATCCGCGGGCCACCGGCCATGATGCCGAGGAGCAAATCCTCGAGATCAAGGCTTTCCCGGCCGACGAATTGCGCGAGATGGTTGCGCGCGGGGTGATCGAGGATGCCAACACGTTGGGATTGTATGCACGTTTGGCGGCGGGGAGGTGGGTGTGAGCCTGCAAAAGTTTCTCAAGTTCCGCGACGAAAGGGATACACCCAAGCCTTTCCTCGAGCATGTCGAAGACTTGCGGGGCATGGTGGTGCGCATGGCCATCGCTCTCGGGATCTGCATGATCTTGGCCTTTGTTTTTCGCGGAGTGCTCGCGTCTTTTGTCCAGGCGCCTTTGCTTGCGGTGGATCCGGGCCGGGTCGACAACCTGCAATCGCTCGGGGTGGCCGATTCGATGACCATCTCGTTCAAGTTGGCCTTCTATGCCGGGTTGGTCGTTTCCTTTCCGGTCTTGCTCTATTTTCTCGCGGAGTTCGTGCTCCCGGCCCTGAGCAAAAAGGAGCGCCGAGTCGTGCTCCTGGCTTCGATCGTCGGTTTCGGTCTTTTTCTCGGCGGGGCGGCCTTCGCCTTTTACGCCGTGCTACCGGCGGCGCTGGAATTCTTTTTCCAAGACGCGCAAATGATGCAGTGGCGCCCGACCTGGACGGTGGGGGAATATTACAGCTTCACCACCCAATTCGTCCTGGCCTTCGGTCTGGCCTTCGAGCTTCCGGTCGTGGTGCTTGCCTTGGTCAAGGTCGGCCTGCTCGAGCACGGACAAATGCAGTCCACGCGGCCTTACGCGATTGTGGTCATTTTTTTGCTGGCCGCGGTGATCACGCCGACGCCCGATATTTTCACGCTTATTTTGATGGGGGCTCCGATGGTGCTGCTCTACGAGGCATGCATCTGGATCGCGCGGTGGATGGAGAGTCGGGACGCGCCGACCATCAACGGCGCAGGCCATCACGATCGAAAACCTGGTCACGACTGAGGAGATCGACCCCGCGGCGGCGAGCGAGGATCGCTTGGGTGGGGTCGAAGACACCGATCCTTTTGGTCATAGCAACAATCCGGACGGACCAATTTGTTTAAGCAACCCGCTTCCAAGCGGTCCCTTCCTTGGTAAGCTGCCCGGATGCGGATCGTGTCCTTATTGCCCAGTGCGACGGAGATCGTGGCGGATTTCGGACTGGCGGGGGATTTGGTCGGACGGTCGCATGAGTGCCAATGGCCGGAGGAGGTGCGGGAGGTGCCGGTGGTTTCGGCCAGCCGGATTGATCCGGCGGCATGGGACAGTCGGCAAATCGACGCGGCGGTGCGGGCGGCGGTGGAGGGCGGGGAGGCGCTTTACGCGGTCGATGCGGAGATGCTCGCGTCACTGCGTCCGGATATCATTATCACGCAGGATCTTTGCCGCGTTTGTGCCGTGGCGGACGGAGACCTTGCTCCGGTGGGTGCTCGCGTGATTTCGGTCGGGCCGCGGACCTTGGGGGAGGTGGCGGAGTCGGTGCGATATCTCGGGCGGGAGTTGGGCGTGGCCGGGAAGGGCGAGTTTTGGGCGGATGAGATGCTTCGGAGGATCGACCGGGTCCGTCATGCGGTGGCCGGTCGGACTCGTCCCCGGGTGTTCCTGGCCGAGTGGATGGATCCACCGTTTGCCAGCGGTCATTGGATTCCGGAGATGGTCGAGGCCGCCGGGGGTCTCGAGGTTTTGGGTCGGGCTGGCGAGCGCTCGGTCCGCACGACGTGGGAGGCGGTGCGTGCGGCCCGTCCGGAGTTGGTCATCGCTGCACCGTGCGGGTTCGATGAGGATCGGGCCGCGCGGGAAGCCGCCTTGATCGATCCCGGTTGTCCGGTGGTTGCGGTCGATGCGGACCGTTTTTTCGTGCGGCCGTCGCCGTCTCTGGCCCGTGGCGTGGAAATCCTCGCGCGGATTTTCCACGGGATTGATCTGGCTGCGGGTTGAGGATTCAATGCGCGGGGTGAAGTTGCATCAGACCATTTCGTTGGACCGTCCCTTGCTTGTTGTGGCGCTGGAAGAAGAGGCACAGCATTTGCATGTGTCCGATCTACCGGTGTTGGTCACGGGTGTGGGCAAAGTATGTGCCGCCGCGGCTCTGGCCTCGGTGCTGGCGCGGCAGCGTCCTTCGCGGGTGATCAATCTGGGCACCGCAGGTGGCTTGCGCGAGGGGATCAGAGGCACGCAGGTGGTGGGACGGGTCGAGCAACATGATTTCGAAGACGAGAAGATTTTCGGGCTGACCGGGGAACACTTCGGCGCAGCCATCGAGTTGGGGGTGAGTGGGCCGGTGCTTGGGTCCGGTGATTCCTTTGTCGACAGCGCGGCGACGAGGGCGGGGTTGGCTGCCCGCGGGATCGATTTGGTCGACATGGAGGGTTATGCCATCGCATTCACCGCGCACCAGTTCGGTCTGCCGGTGACCTTGGTCAAAGAAATCAGTGATCCCGCGGACGAGGGGGCGGCAAAGACGTGGCGGGAATCGATCGACGATTGTGCCGAGCGTCTGGGCGAATGGCTGCACCGCGAATTGCGCGGGTCTTGACGGTCCGTGGCGGGTTGTGGAGGCTGGGGTCCTTATGAATATCGACGCTTACACGAAAATTGTCCTCACCGTGATCGCCGGCTGCCTGCTTTTCATGGTCGGGCGGGATATCACGGTCGTCCCCTCCGCCCATGCGCAAAGCAGTGCACAGGTCACCGACGTCAACATTGTGCAGATTGCCGGTTCCGCAGTCAGTGCGCCGGGGAACAGCCGGTTCGAGGCCTCGTTGCCCGTGACGATTTTGGAGCGGTAGCGCCTCTCGGCTAAGGAGGGATACCCGCGCTTTTGCCATAGGGGCGACGCGCGATGCGGTGGGGCGGGACGCTGTGCGGTTGCTGG
>CAIZMQ010000079.1 GCA_903934135.1 uncultured Verrucomicrobiota bacterium | reverse complement strand
GGGTTAGCTGTCTCGAAGTGGCGGTTCAGCAGGCGGGTCGAACTGAAGACCACATCCCCGAGATAACGAACCTCGCCGCCGTGCTTTTGCGCCGTGGCGACATCGTCGTGGATGTTACCGGTAACGTCATTGGCCGCGTCGGCGTATTCGGTTCCCTTGCAGTAGATGTGCGGTTTGACCGTTTCGATGGCCTCGACGGCGGCGGTGTGCGGAACGAGCACAACGAAGTCGACACAGGAGAGCGCGGCCAATGTGCGGGCGCGGAGCGCATCGTTGAAATACGGGCGCCCGGGTCCTTTGTTGACGTGTTTCTCTCCCGTGACCGTGACAACAAGAACATCACCGAGCTTCTTGGCGTCTTCGAGATGAACGATGTGTCCGGGGTGGACGAGATCGAAGGTGCCGTGGCACTGCACCAAGCGCTTGCCTTCGCCGCACAGCTTGTCGAAAAGCGCGGGCGCTTCGGCGAACGGAATGATTTTGGTGGAAGACATTATTTAACCACGGATAACACGGATTTCACGAATAGTAGCAGAGGCCATCTTCCCCATTAGTGTCATCCGTGTAATCAGTGGTCCTCCTTTACCGACTCCTAACGGGCGAGATAAGCGAGGCAACCAGTATCGCGTCCGACTTCCATGAATTTCATGTTGTAGTGTTCGGACGCGTCGATGTCGGGGAATTGGCCGGACTCTAATACCTTACGAAGATGAGCCACCTCCTGCTTGATGCTGCTGACCGGTTTGTATCCGAGATCGCGCAAGATGCGGTCCGAGGAAATATGGTAGTCGCGGTGGTCCGTGGTGGCGGTCACTTCTATTTTGACATTCAGGTCGGACAGCTCGGATTGGATGATTTTGGCGATGTCGATCACCTTGTGGTTTTCGAAACCGAAATTGAAAGTGCGGCCATTGATCTTTTCGACCGGTGCTTCGAGCAGGATGCCGTAGAGATTGATCATATCGGTCATGCCGACATTCGGACGGCGTTGCTGTCCTCCGTGGACGGTAATGACCTTTTTGCGCAGGGCATCGGCGGTAAGCTTGTTAACGGTCAAGTCAAAGCGCTGGCGCGGCGAATAGCCGCAGATGGTGGCCGGGCGGACATTGACCGCGCAGAAATCCGGCCCAGCCGCTGACATGACCAGCCATTCGGAGAGGGCTTTGTATTTCGAATAGTAGGTCAGCGGCTCGGGTTCGAGGCGTTCGTTGATTTCCGACTCGGTCCGTGCACCGAAGACACTGGACGAGGAGGCATTGATGAAACGTTTCACGCCGGCCTCTTTAGCCAAGGCGAGCAGCATGCCGACGGCGTCGAAATTCACCTGCCGCGTGAGGACTTCATCGATGTCGCCAGTCGGATCGTTGGAGATTGCCGCCAGATGGATGACAGCGTCCCGCCCAGCAAGGGCTTCGCGAACTTTCTCTGCATCGCGCAGGTCGCCGCGAACGAGACTAAATCTCTTTTCATACTCGAGCCATTTCGGGTCGGCCTTGAGGGCCTCGAGCCCCGCCTCTGTGTAGAGCATGAGATCGAGGACGCGGACATCGTGTCCGAGCCCCAAAAGATGCGGGACTAGCCGGCTGCCAACGTAGCCGAAGCCGCCAGTGACGAGGATTTTTGACATGATTTTGGAAATTGAGATTTTAGAGTGCTTCGGCGGGCGGCGGGTCCGGAGGCCCCGCCCCACCTTCGTTTCAAGGTTTGTGGACGTAGTTCGCTGGTTGTCCCCGGAGAACATCGAGATTCGCGTCGATCCAGCGTTTGGTGTCGGCGATCCCCTCCTCCAGCGAGACGCGATCCTGCCAGCCGAGCCTGGTGCGGGCGAGACCGGCGTCGAGCAAGTAGGCGGAGTCTTTGCCGGGACGGTCGGCCACGATTTCGGCGAAGTCTTCGAATTTCACGCCGGTTTGGTCGCACATGAGCGCGACAAGGTCGCGGATGGAGATGGTCCGCTTGGTGGAAAGATGAAACACGTCGCCCGGTTCCCCATGCAATGCGGCCCGCAATGTTCCGTCCGAGACATCGTCGATATGGATGAACGAGCGCACCGAGTGTCCGCCACCATGAAGTTGGAGCTTTTGACCGAGCGCGAGGAAGAGAAGTGTGCGCGGGACAATGCGGTAGAGCTGCTGCCCCGGACCGAGGACATTGGCTGCGCGGGTGAAGACGGCTGGAAAATTGTATTGGCGGATGAAGGTCTGCAGGTGCAAGTCGCACGCGGCGCGGGAGGCGGCATAAGGCGTGCTCGGGTTGAAAGGGGCGTCCTCCCGGACATCCCCGGAACAACTGCCATAGACCTCGGGAGTCGAGACGTGGACGTATTTTTTGAGGCCCGGCATTTTCCGAAGTCCGTCGTGAAGGCGGACGTTGGCCACGACATTGGTCTGATACCAATGGTCCGGATGCTCCCAGCTTTCGGCCACCATGCTTTGCGCGGCGAAGTTGACCACGCGGGGGGCTTTGAAGTCGGCGATGGCGTCGACCAGTTCAGCGGTGTGGAGATTGAGATCAAGTTGGGCAAAGCGAAAACGCGACAATTCTTCCGGCGTCCTTTGCCAGCGATAAGGCAGGAAGACCGCGTGCGCCTCGGGCGAGCGGCTCGTGCCGAGCACTTCCCAGCCTTCCCGCAAACAATGCGAGACGAAGCTCGCGCCGGAAAACGAGTTGCTTCCGATGACCACCAGCCGCTTTGCACCGCTCATTGGGAGGAGGTCTCGGCGGGCTGTTCGGGCATCGTGGCGGAACCGGGGCGGAAGCGACCCTGCTCCAAGCGGAGAAGGCGATACCAGAGTTCTTCCACGCGGTTGCGGTAGGTGCCGGAGTTGCGTTGCCAGCTGACCGCCACCGCCAGCTCGAGCCGGCGGCGTTCGGTCTCGGGGAGATCGGTGCGGGCTTGCCGGTCGGGGACCATGCCCGCGAGCGGAACACCAAGTTTGACCAGCCGCTGCATGTGGCGCTCTCGATCCTCAAGCGCCTCCTGCAGAATTTGCGCCATGGTTGCGGCGGTGCCATAGACTTCACGGTCATCAGCACCGGTCTTTTCTCCTTCGAGGCGGAATTCGGCCTGCAAATCGGCGAGGCCTTCGTTGCTATATCCCGTGACCCCGGTTTCGAGCGGCGCGAGAATCGGGTCGATGAAGGGCGCCAGCTTGGTGCTCGGTGCTTCCCCTTGGAGCGGCCGGGATGTCGGACGTGCCTGCTGCAAGAACCAGGTAAAACCGAGCGTGGCGACCAAAAGCAAACCCAGTACCAAGAGCCAGGCCTTGGCATTTCCATCCGTGCGGGACCGCGGCGGGTCATCCAAGCGCACAGCCTCGCGAAACGAGGAGCTGCTGCCGCTTCGCCGGCGTCCGGAGGATTCAGACCCGGACGAAGAACGGCGCCGGCGATGGTGGGAGGGTTGGGAGGAGCCGGATGGCGGGACGGGCGGGTTTTGGTCGTCGAAGATCATGTGGGTGGATTCAGGCAAGCTGCCGCCCTTGGCCGCGGAGAGGACTCCATGACCCGGCAGCAGCAGATTGTTCAGACTGCGTGATAGAAATTTTTACTTGCCCGCCGCCGCGGGTCGCCCCGCAAACGGGTGCACCTTGCCGGGCACGACGCGTCCGAGAGTGACCTCGACCTCGCGCTGAGTCCCGAGCAAATCGAGCAGCACCGCAACCCGTTCCTTGGCCGGCATGACGCGGGTGACCACGGCACGCAGGCCTTTGAAGGGCCCGTCGAGGACGGTTACTTCGTCCCCGGGCACCACCTCGGAGGAAACTTGGACGACCTCATTGTCGCGGGCAAACTGGCGGAGCTCCCCGATAATGTTGTCCTCCACCACCGCGGGTTGCCCGCCGAAGCCGACGACCTTGGTAACCCCCATGGAGGAAGCCACCAGACGGGCATGCGTGCAGTAAGGGAAGCGGGCGAAAATGTATCCCGGAAAGAGCGCTTCCTCGAACCACTTTTTGCCGCTCACCGTGACCCTCTGAAAGCGGAGCAAGGGAGAAAAGACCTCGAGGTCCGCCTGGGCGCGCAGGAGTTGCGCGGCGAGTTTCTCGTGCT
>CAIZMQ010000078.1 GCA_903934135.1 uncultured Verrucomicrobiota bacterium | reverse complement strand
GTCGTGTCCTTTGGTCGTGCCGGCGGGGAGTCCGAACATGGCGGCGAGTTCCGCGTCGGACATTTCGAACCACGCATTGGTGCCGCGTTTTTCCACGAGGTCGGCCACGCGGCGGACGAGGTTGCCGTCAAGGATGGGCTCTCCGTCCGGAGTGTAAAAAACGGGCAGCGGCACGCCCCAGCTGCGTTGGCGGCTGATGCACCAGTCGGGCCGGGACTCGACCGTGCCGGTAATGCGTTTGAGTCCCCAGTCGGGGATCCACTTCGTCGCGTTGATCGCTTTGAGGGCGTCGGCGCGGAGGGACTCGATACGGATGAAGAATTGTTCTACCGCGCGGAAGATGATCGGCGTCTTTGAGCGCCAGCAGTGCGGGTAGGAGTGCTGGTAGGGCGTGACGCCGAGAAGAGCGCCCTTGGATCTCACGTGCTCGACGACGAGCGGGTTGGCCTCAAAGACGGGTTTGCCGACCCACGCGGTGACGCCGCACTCCTCGGTGAAGAGTCCGAGATCATCGACGGGACAGAGGATGTCGAGTCCGCGTGCTTTGCCCAGTTGGAAGTCATCGGCCCCGTGGCCCGGCGCGATGTGCACGCAGCCGGTGCCGGTGTCCATCGTAACGAAGTCGGCGGTCAAGACGGGCGCCGGTCGGTCGAGGAACGGGTGTCGCGTGACGGTGCCTTCGAGGGCGGCGCCGGAAAAAGTTTGCGCTTCGCCTTGCGGTTGCCATCCGGTTTCGGCGCTGAAAGATGCGGCGCGATCGGCAGCAAGCACGAGGGTGCGGGTTTCTCCGTCCTTGGTGAAGGTTTGTGCGATGTAGGTATGTTTCGGGCTGACGGCGATGGCCAGGTTGGCCGGTAGAGTCCATGGCGTGGTGGTCCAGATGACCACGCTGGCGTTGGCGGGGAGAACCGGGCTGGCGGTGACTTCGAACGCCACGTGGATGGCGGGGGATTCTTTGTCTTTGTATTCCACTTCGGCTTCGGCCAGGGCGGTCTGCGCGCCGTAGGACCAAAGGACGGGGCGTTTGCTGCGGTAGACAAGGTCTTTTTCGATGAAGACGGCGAAGGAGCGGAGAATGTCCGCCTCGTAGGATGGATCGAGGGTGAGGTAAGGGTGCTCCCAGTCGCCGAAAACGCCGAGGCGGCGGAATTGCTCGCGTTGAAGGTCGATGTATTTGCGAGCGTAGGCCTCGGAGCGCTCGCGGATTTGCACCGGGGTGAGACCGGCTTTTTCTTTGACCACTTTGAATTCGATGGGGAGCCCGTGGCAGTCCCAACCGGGGATGAAAGGCGCGCGGAAGTCGGCCATGGTCTTTGATTTGATCACCAGGTCCTTGAGGATCTTGTTCAGGGCGGTGCCCATGTGGACATCACCGTTGGCGAAAGGTGGTCCGTCGTGGAGGATGAAGGGCGGGGCGTTCTTGCGCGCCTCTTGGATCCGGGCATAAAGATGGCCTTTCTCCCACGCGGCCAGCTGCTGCGGTTCGCGGGCTGTAAGCCCGGCCTTCATCGGGAAATCGGTGCGGGGGAGGTTGAGTGTTTTTTTGTAATCTGAGCCCATGCGAACTGGTGAGATTAGGGGACGGTGCGGCGGAGGGCAATCTGAAGAGAGGGATGAGGCTTGGGTGAGGGGGTGGAGTTTTTGGACAGAAGGTAACGAAGGTGTTCGGGGCCGGCGGGGATGCGGACGAAGCAAAGGGCCGGATGAGACTTGGGGTGGAAACTTGAGCGAGAGGATGGCAGCTTTGCGGGATGGACGAAGACGAGCAGCCATCCAAGCAGGTGAAGCGCTGGCGGGTGGGGCGATGGTTGCTCGTTTTGGCCGCGGCCCTTGTGGTTTTGGCAGCCTGGGTTGCTTGGAAGGGGCCATCGGCGGCTTTGCGTTGGGCGGTGCGGACCTACGATCCGGCGCTGCGTCTCGAAGTCGGGAGCAGTTTTTACCGCGACGGAGAGTGGGTTTTGCAGGGTGTTGTCCTTTCGCTCCGCGGCAGCCGCGAGCCGGTCTTCGAGGCGGGGGAGTTGCGGTTGGGGCTGGGGCCGCGGTGGTCGAGTGGCCGGTTTGGTTCGCTGCGTTTGGTCGAGCCGTTTGTCCGCTTTGATCCCAATGCCGTTGCCCATTTCTCCCGTGGCGGCAGCTCAGGGGGGGGCGGGATAGGATGGGAAATCGACGAGGTGATCATCGAACGCGGGTATGTCTGGGCGGAGAACTTCGGGGAATCGGGGGTGGATCTTTCGGCCGGGATTAACGGGACGCTAACTTCGTTGGGTCCAGCCCAGGGCGATCAATTGCACCAGCTAAGGGTCGATAATTTCTATCTCGCCAGCCACGATCCCGCGGGAAGCTTGCCGGTCATGGGTGCGGGGCTCTCCCAGCTGAATTTCACAGTGGCCGGTCTGCAGCAGGGGCGGGTGTCGGGGGTCCGGGTCGATGGGGGCTGGATGATTGCCGGTGAGGGGTTCGAGCGTCTCATGGAGGAGGGTGAGTTTGCGCCGGCGCGCGAGCCTGGCGGGGCCCTGGTCATCGAATCGCTCGATTTGGTCGAGATGCAGGTGCGGCCCGACGGATTGCCGGGTGGTTTGCCCGCAATCAGTCTGCAGGTCAATACGGCCTTGCGGGATGTCCCCTTCGGCGCGGTGGCCGACGAGCTGGGCGAGATCAGACACCAAGTAGAGTTCAGTGACATCGAACTGCTCTCGCCGACCGACCCGTTGCGTCGCGCGGTCACGGTGAGGTCCGCCTTTGTGATTTTCACCCTGGCCGGTCTGGCCAAGCGCAACTTGGAGGAGGTGAAGCTGATCGGTCCGACGGTTTACGTCGGGGAGGCGCTTTTTGAATACATGCAGTCTGCGGATGAGTCCGCCAAGGAACCGGCGGCGGTCCAAGAGAGCGAGGGTTGGAACGTGGATACTTTGCGTGTGAATTTCGGACGGGTGGTCATTGCGGTGGGGGGGCGCTCGCAGGTCGGCTTGCCTCTCGCGTTCCACACCATGGTGCGCAATCTTTCACTTTCCTCGCTGGCCGGGTTGAATGTCGAATTCGTCCTTGAGGTTCCGGAGGAAGACTATGATTTCCCGGCTTACGACCTTTCGCTTGGGAGAGTGCGCGGGGATCTCCTCTTCAACTATCCGCCGGACGTCTTGCGCAACAATCTGGTCAATGTGGTGAAGTTCGGCCGGGCACGTTGGCGGAACTTCCAGGCGAGCGACCTGTGGGTTTCGGTCACGTTCGACCGCAAGGGAATCAACGGCGACTTCGGGGGGCGGGCCTACCGCGGATACGTCAACGGAGGGTTCAGCTTCTTCCTCCAACCCGACTCGCCGTGGACCGGCTGGATCACCGGGCAGGACGTGGACCTCGCGCCGCTGACCGCTGACGGCGCTCCGCAGCATTTTGTCATGGACGGACTGGTTGATTTCAAGGTCGAAGCCAATGGTTGCGCGGCCGTGGTGGAAAGAGTGCGGGGGGAAGCTTCGGGACAGGGCAAGGGGCGCATGGTGGTCAACAAATTGAACGATTTGCTCGCGTCCCTGCCCCCGGACTGGACGGCGCTGAAAAGCGAGCTCGGCAGGGTAAGCCTTGAGACCTTACGGGACTTCGATTACACGGAAGCGAGATCGGAATTCTGGTTCGTGGGAAAACAAGGCATCATCGACATCCGCATGAAAGGTCTGGCCGGCAGTCGCAACTTCGAGTTGGTCTTTCACGGAGGCGCAGCCCAGCGTCCCTCGCGATGGCAGCAGGGAGGGAGGCGATGATCGCGCGCGTCCTCATGGCGGCGGCCGCGCTCTTCTCCGGAGGTTGTCAGGGCCCGACCGTCAGACTCGCCACCCCCGAACCCATCGTGGTCGACATCAACATGCGCGTCGACATTTACGAGCGCGGATCGGGCTCCCCGGCGGCAAAGCCCGCGTCTGGAGCCGACCTGCCGGCCGCCGATGCGCGCCGCCGTTCGCGGATGGGAGACATCCAGACCTTCAAAAATTCACGACTGGTCGGGGAAGGGCGCGATGGTCTGCTCTCCGTGTTGAGCCGGCCGGAGGGAAGCTACGGGGCCTATGTCGAGAAGACCGTCGCGGAGGAGAATGCGGATCGCGTGGTGGTCATGAGGCAGTTGGGGGTGGAGCGGAAACTGTCGCTAGCCGACGTGCAGGCCCAGCAAGGCGAGTTGTGGCGCAACCGCTCGTTCAGCGGGGAATGGATCGAGGTGCCTCAGGACAACAATACTTGGCGTTGGATGCAGAAGAGGTGATCCGGAATTTTTGCACAGAAGGTAACGAAGGGAACAAAGGTTTTGGGGATTTCCCCGGGTGGTGGAAACGGCGGTGCTTTGGGGTGGGGCGATGACCCCAGACTGTGAGAGGATTTGCGGGTGGCTTGGTACGGCAGCGGGTGGGAGACTTTTGGCATGAGCAACGGGAGTGAGCGGGTGTTTGCCGACCGGGCGGAGGCGGGGAAGATTCTGGCGGGCGAACTGGGAAAGTATGCGGGGCGGGACGATGTGGTGGTGTTGGGATTGCCGCGGGGCGGGGTCTCAGTGGCAGCGGAGGTGGCACGGGCGTTGCGGGCGCCGCTCGATGTTTTAGTGGTGCGGAAGTTGGGGGCGCCGGGGCAGGAGGAGTTGGCCATCGGGGCGATCGGGGAAGGCGGCGTGCGGGTGTTGAATGCGGGGTTGGTGCGGAGCCTGGGGCTAGGGGACGAAGAGGTTGAGCGTATTGTCGCGCGGGAGGAGCGGGAGTTACGGCGGCGGGTTGCCGTTTATCGTGGAGGACATGAAGCGCGGGGGCTCCAGGGCAAGAAAGTGATTGTGGTGGACGACGGGGTGGCCACCGGGGCGACCATGCGGGCGGGGTTGCAGGCTTTGCGGGTGATGGGTGCGGGGACAATTATCGCGGCAGCGCCGGTGGGGGCGGCGGATTCGGTTGCTGCGGTGGCGCGTGAGGCGGATGAAGCGGTTGTGCTCGAGGTGCCGGAGTGGTTCCGTTCGGTGGGGCAGTGGTATGCGGATTTTGGTCAGACCACAGACGATGAAGTCCGGGGCCTACTCACCGAAAATCGGAGGGTGAGCGCATGATCCGGGCAGTGCGGATTGTTTTGCCGGGTGCGGTGCTGTCCGGGGACCTGGCACTACCGGTGGGAACCACGGGGCTGGTTATCTTTGCCCACGGGAGCGGGAGCAGCCGGCACAGTCCGCGAAACCGTTTTGTGGCGCAGCGGATCAATGCGCAGGGCTTGGGCACGCTCCTAGTGGATCTGCTCACCGCGGAGGAGGAAGAGACGGATGAAGTGACCCACGAGATACGCTTCGACATCGGCCTGCTCGCTCGGCGCGTGGCCCAAGTTGTTGCGTGGGCGGGGCGGCAGGAGCAAACGGCGCATTTGCTCATCGGACTGTTCGGGGCGAGCACGGGTGCAGCCGCCGCTTTGGTCGCGGCGGCCGGGTTACCGGCCGGCGTGGTACGGACGGTGGTGTCGCGCGGGGGACGTCCGGATTTGGCGCGAGAGGCGCTTGCCCGGGTGCAATGTCCGGTGTTGCTGATCGTCGGCGGGCGCGACGACACAGTGATTGACCTCAACGAGCAGGCGCGGGCGAAGATGAGATGCGAAACGGAATTGGTCGTGGTGCCCGGCGCGACGCATTTGTTCGAGGAAGATGGGGCATTGGGAGAGGTGGCCGATTTGGCGGCGGAGTGGCTGGGGGAAAGGCTGGGGAAGGAGGCTTGAGACGGGAGGCACTGGCCCCGGCGCTTGTTTCCGGGGTCCGCGTGAGGTGGATCAGTTGGAGGCGACAATGCTATGCACATGAGCGCGCAGAGCAGTGCACAGCCTGTCTCCGTCACGGGGACCGAGGCGCGGCGGGAGTTAGGGGTTTGCCGTAACCCGCAGAAATCTCGGTGCGGCGGCGGAGAACGGTAGCGGATCGCGGGCGGAGGTGGTCGTTTCCGTCGCGACAAAGGCCGGACCTACGGGCCCCCAGGCAACGAGGTCCGAGCTAGCTTCAATTTGATATTCCAGGCCGGGGACTGACTCGAAGGTAAGCTCCAACTGCCCGGCAACGAGGGTCACCGCAGTGATTCGGAAAGCGCTGGCGGCATCGAGCGGATCGGTCAGCGTGTGAAAGAGTTCGTAGTAATCGGAGAAACCATCGCCGTCAGAATCGGCGCGGACGGGGCTCGTGCCGTAAACAGCAGCCTCATCCGTGTCGCTGATTCCATCTCCGTCGTTGTCGGGCCCCGCATCGAGCACGGTGAGGGTCGTGATCGCGCCGATGACCGGCCCGGCGGCGTTCCGGGCCACCACGAAATGGGTTCCGGCAAGGGACGGCGTTGCGACCAAAGTGGCATCCGCCGAAGTGGAGGTCTTTCTGCCTTCGTGATACCACTGGTAGGTCAAGGGGCTGGTCGAATTGACGGTGGTATCGAGGACGAGCGGATCTCCGTCCCTCACGACAAGCCGGCGGGCTGGTTCGCCAGTGAATTGGGGCAGGGCGGTATGGCCTGGAACCTGGAGGAAAACAGCGTCGGCAACCAAGCTGCCCGACATGTCGGTTTCCGGGTGGGAGGTGAAGCGTTCGATTGAGAGCCGCACCCACGCGGCCGTGGGGGGGGTCAGACTTTCGAGTGACCAAGCGGTTGCCTCGTGGGGACTCGTTGCACCGACCAGTGGCGTGACCACTTCAGAAATCACGACGTTTGCGTTGTTGAGAAACTCGAGCCGCAGGCGGCCTTCGGCGCCTGCTCCGATCGGATCGGCGGCGGAATTGGCCACCATCAATCCGTAGCGAACGATTGCTCCGGGGCGCGCCGCCACCGTCTGTGTAAATCCGGTGCGGTGGGCGGTCGGGTCGGGGGGAGCCGACGCATTGTCCACGAGCCTCAACGCCGTGGCGACGAGGCGCCCGGGGGAACCCGTTGGTCCGCTAGTCTCGAGGCCCACTTGAATAAAGGGAACATCAGTGAAGGGAATGGTGGCTTGGATGGAGAATGTCCCTCCGGTCTTCACCGAGGTCATCACGTCTGAAAAACTATAGTCCCCTCGAAAGATACGGATAAAGACGAGCGCCTCTGTCCCAATGGGAAAAGCCTGATCGATTTCCACTGTGCCCGTGTAGGTCAGGCTGAGCCCGCGGACCAGAGCACCGCTGAGTTGACGGTAGGCCACGGCATTTGCCCCCGGGGAGGGGCTGTTCTGGTGCACGCCGAGGGTGACCGTGTCATCAGTTGCGGTGGCCGGTATGCTCGCGGGGCTGATCCCGGCACCGGATGTCACCTTGCCACCTCCGTCGAGCTGGTTGAGCCAAGCACTCCAGCCGCCGGCGCTGCCGTCGGTGAGCAGATTTGCCGCATCGGTGTTTCCCGAAACGATTGTATTCAGGCGGGCAAGGCGCACCGAGGAACTCCCGTGCAGCGCATCCCTCGTAACGGTGCTCAAGTTGCCGTCGTCAATCGTGTTCCAATTTGCCCAGTGCGCTCCTTGGTAAGTCTCGAAGTCACCGTCGGCCAAGTCGCTGGGCCAGGGAGAGGGTTGCCACACGCGCACCCAGTCGATGAGAAAGTTGCTTGGAAAGATCGCATCGTTGGCCGGCACGCCGTCAAATCCGCCGCCGACGGCGGCATTCATGATGAGAAACATCGGGCCTTGGGGCACTCTCTCGGTATCCGAGAAAACGACCTGCTCATTGAAGTGCGTTTGGATGCGGCCGGTCGTCCATTCCAACCCGTATTCGTGGAAGCCGGTCTGGAGATTGAGGCCGGTGTTGAGTTCGGCGCTGTTGTATCGGTTGACGCGGTCGGTGCCCGTTTTGAAATGGTGGGCACTGGTCGTGATGTTCGGGAGCGATCCGCGAGCCTCCATCACGTCGATTTCATCGTCCCAATACCAAGGGTTCGGGGCATTGAGCATCCAAAGGGCTGGCCACATGCCCTGGCCCGCCGGCAACTGGGCCCGCCACCGCACGATGCCGAAGCGGAACTGAAATTCGTCCGCGGTGTTCAGCTTTCCCGAGGTGTAGCGGTGGAACTGCGGATCGTAGATGCCCACCGGGTTGGCCACGGTCTCGCGCCTGGCTTGAATCTGCAGCACACCGTCGTTCACCGTCACATTGTTCGGCGAGTAGTATTGGCGTTCGCCATTGATGGTTCCTGCTTGAAGCCACGGCGCGAAGGGCTCATTGAACCATTGCGGTTCCACCCACCGCCTATCGCTGGCGCGCTGATACCAAGCATTGACCCCGGTGGCGACGTCCCACTTGCTGACGTCTACCGAAGGCGCTTCAAACTCGTCATTCCAGACCAGCCGGTGCCCGGGCACATTGAGCTCCGTGTCAGCATGCCCGGTCAGGCCGCAACTTAGAGCCAAGAGCATCCAACTCAAAGGGCTGAAGAAACTGCGAGCAGGGGGGAGCACCACGAACTTATAAACGCAGATACGGCATGGCGCAACAGGGCGGCGGTATGGTGAAGGGGAGAGAGCTTTGGAATGGTTGCAGAGGCGGCGGCCGGCCGAGCCAGGAGAGGGTTCGTGGGTAAGGTGTCACCAGCTCACCGGAAGGGATTCAAGGGCGTGAAAGTGCCACGTGTCGCGGTAGCGTGCTTTGCCATCCAGTTGCAGGGTGGGCAGCCGTTCGCAGAGGACGCGGAGGGCGGTCTGGAGCTCAAGGCGGGCCAGGGGAGCCCCGATGCAGAAGTGGATGCCGGCGCCGAAGCTAAGGTGCGGGTTGGGGCTGCGCGCGGGATTGAAGATGTCGGGCAGGGGAAACTTTTGCTCGTCGCGATTGGCCGAGCCGAGGAGGAGACCGATCTGGTCGCCGCGCCGTAGTTTGATCCCGCGATACTCGACGTTCTCCAGGGCATAGCGCTTGAACATATGCAGAGGAGTGTCGAACCGGAGCATTTCCTCGGTGCAGGTGGCCGGTGCGGTGAGGAACGCGGCCGGGCCGGCGCCGGCAAGGAGTGCCTGCACACCGTTGCCGATTGCGTGGACCGTGGCTTCGTGGCCGGCATTGAGGAGAAGAATGGCTGTGGTGACCAGCTCGTCCTCGGTCAGCGCGGTGCCGTCACCGTCGCGGGCGGTGAGAAGTTGCGAGAGAAAATCTTCGCCGGGGGTGGTGCGATGTTCGGCAAGCAGTCCGCGAATGTAAGCACTGAAGGCAATGGTGGCGGCGACGGCGCGGTCCTCCACGTTGCGATCCCGCCGGGCCTGGTATATGGCGACCATGTCATGTGACCATGCGAGGATCTGCGGCCCCATGCCGTCGGGGACGCCGAGAAAACGCGCGATGACCATGACGGGGACCGGTTCGGCGAAGGATGCGATCAGATCGGTGGATCCCTGCGCGGCGAATTGGCTGATCAGTTCATGCGACAGACGCTCCACCTCCGGACGGAGTCGCTCGATCTGACGCGGGAGGAACGAGGGATTGATGAACCCGCGCAGGCGGGTGTGCACAGGGGGTTCGATTTCGAGCAGGGAGTGTTCTTCGAATTGGTGGAACGGCGCGAGATGCGCGGGTGCTTCGGGCCATCCGAGCTCCTCGCGGGTGGCAAGATGGAGGATCTGGCGTCCGAAGCGGCGGTCGCGAAGGAGGGCACTGACGTCTTGGTAGCCGGCGAAGCACCAGTGGCCTAATTCCCTCCAGTGGAAGACGGGGCAGTGGTCGCGCAGTTCGGCGTAAAAGGGATAGGGGTCTTGGACGAACTCCGGATCACGCGGGTCGAGGGAGACAGACTGCTGGTCGATGATCATGGCGGTCAGAGACGGCCGCTACAAGGGATGGATGAAATGGTGTTCCCGGCGTTGCCGGTTCTGCGGCGGAGGAATACTTTTTCGATTTCGACGGCGAGGAAGACGAAAAGGCCGAAGGCGAAGATGCGGAGCCAGTCACCGAGCGCGAGCGGCACGGTTTGAAAGAGGGACTGCATCGGCCCAGTGTAGGTGAAGAGGGCTTGCAGGACGAGGAGAGTGATGGCGGCAAGAAGAACCGGTTGGCTCCCGAAGATTCCGCACCAATTCCACGAAGGTGCCACGATATAACGGCTGTTGAAGAGGTAGAACATCTGGCCGATCACGAGGGTATTGATCGCCACGGTGCGGGCGTATTCGACAGTGACGCCGGGTTGTGCTGCCACGAGAAGAAAATGCCCGAAGGTGCCGCCGACCAAAAGGAGAGAGACGAAAAAAATGCGCCAGAGGAGAAGCGGGGTGAGGAGAGGGGTGTGGGGAACGCGCGGGCGACGTTTCATCAGCCCGGGCTCGGGCGGCTCGAAGGCGAGGGAAAGGGCCAGGGTGATGGAGATGACCATGTTGACCCAAAGGACCTGGACAGGCGTGAGGGGAAGGGCAATGCCGAGCAAAACCGCGGCAACGATGGTGAGTCCTTGGGCGCCGTTGGTCGGAAGGATGAAGAGGATGGCTTTTTTGAGATTGTCATA
This sequence comes from uncultured Verrucomicrobiota bacterium, assembly GCA_903934135.1. GTDB lineage: Bacteria > Verrucomicrobiota > Verrucomicrobiia > Chthoniobacterales > JACTMZ01 > JACTMZ01. The sequence goes on along the minus strand of CAIZMQ010000078.1, from coordinate 2,767 downwards.
GACGGCCCGTCCTTCCTCCACGGCAGAGGCGATGGATGCAAAATTGTCATCGGCCAGCACCATGGCAGAAGCTTCCTTCGCGGCTTCGGTGCCTTTGACCCCCATGGCGACACCGACGTCGGCACGCTTGAGGGCGGGGGCATCGTTCACCCCGTCTCCGGTCATGGCCACCACGTGTCCGTCCGCCTGCAGGGCCGTGACCAGGCGAAGTTTGTGCTCTGGTGTGGTCCGGGCAAATACGTCGACTTCCCGGGCGGCGGCGGGGAGATCGGTGTCGCTGATTGCTGCGAGTTCGTGTCCGCTCAAGCTGGTTTCACCATCCCCGATGCCGAGAGCCCGACCAATGGTGCGGGCCGTGACGGCGTGGTCTCCGGTGATCATTTTGACCCGAATACCGGCGCTCTGACATGCCGCCACGGCCGTGATGGCTTCTTCGCGCGGCGGGTCGATGATGCCGGTGATGCCGAGAAGGGTGAGGCCGGATTGGACATCGGCCGGGGTCAGGGTGTTTTGGCTGCGGCCGGCCGGTCGGATGGCGATGGCGAGGAGGCGTTGTCCGCGTCGCGCCGTCTCGTGCGTCAGCTTTTCCCAGGCAGCACGGTCGATCGGTTCATCGCCATGGCGCGTCCGCTGGGTTGAGCAAGCGGCGAGAACAGCCTCGGGCGCACCCTTCATGATGAGGAAAGCGCCTGATTCGCCCTGGTGAAGGGTTGCCATGAATTTGTGGGCGGAGTCGAAGGGAATGGTGGCGAGTCGCGGGTGAATTTCATGCAGGCGTTTGGCGTCGAGGCCGGCTTTCAGTCCGAGGGCGGTGAGCGAACCGTCGGTCGGTTCGCCCTCGAGCACCCACCGCCCGTCCTTTTCACGGATGGTCGATTCATTGCAGAGCATGGCGGAGTGGAGGAGTTCGGCCAGAACCGGGTGGCCGTCTTGCGGGTCGATGGTTTTGTGCGCGGCGAAAAAGGCACCTTCGGGAACATAGCCGGCCCCTTCCACCCGGTAAGCGTCGTCCGCGGTGACTACTGTTTGCACGGTCATTTCATTTTTGGTCAGGGTGCCGGTTTTGTCCGAGCAAATGATGGTGACTGAGCCGAGGGTTTCGACCGCGGGGAGGCGGCGGATGATGGCGTTGCGGCGGGCCATGCGTTGCACGCCGATTGCGAGGGTGATGGTCATGATGGCCGGAAGGCCCTCGGGGATGGCGGCAACGACAAGGCTGACTGCGGCCATAAACATGTCGACGGGGGGGAATCCGCGGACCAAGTAGCCAAAAGCAAAAGTACCAACCGCAACAACAAGGATGGCGGCGCTGAGCCAGCGACCGAATTGATCCATCTGCCGGATGAGCGGGGTGGTGACGGTTTGGACTTCGGAGAGGAGGCCGCTGACTTTGCCGAGTTCGGTCGATGAGCCGGTGCCGACGACAATTCCGGTTCCGCGTCCGTAGGTCACGAGGGTGCCGGAGTAGGCGAGGCAGAAGCGGTCGCCGAGATCGGCGTGATCGGGCACCGGTGCGGTGATTTTTTCGGTGGGAACGGATTCGCCGGTGAGGAGTGCCTCGTCGATGCGCAGGCTGTGGCTTTCGAGGAGGCGGAGGTCGGCAGGTACGCGGTCGCCGGCCTTGAGCAGGACGACGTCACCGGGGACGAGGTTGGTCGCGTCGAGGGTTTGCTTGTGTCCTTCGCGCCGCACCATGGCCTTGGGGGAAAGCATGGCGCGGATCGAGTCGAGGGCCTTTTCCGCTTTGCCCTCCTGGACCACGCCAATGAGAGCGTTGATCACGACGACACCGAGAATGACACCGGTGTCGATCCAATCATCGAGAATCGCGGTGCCGATCGCGGCGGCGAGAAGGACGTAGATTAGGACGTTGTGGAATTGGAGGAGAAAACGTTTGAGCAGGCTGTCACGGGGCGGCGCGGGAAGTTGGTTGGGTCCGTGCCGGGCAAGCAGCGCGGCGGCTTGGGCCGCGGTGAGCCCATCCCGGGGCTTCGTGCCGAGTTCGGCCAGGACGTCCTCCAGTTTTGCAGCGTGCCAGGTCATCGATTCGATTTTATTGTCGATCATCCGGCATGGGGGGGCAATGCGAACAGGTGGTGGCCGGAGCCCGGCGGCGCAGTTTGTTCTTTGCGGGCGGCAGTTGGTGGGAGATACTAAAAATTCATACGTGAGGTTTTTTATTTATGGGTTTTAACGAGTTGGGGTTGTCGGATGCGGTGGTGCATGGGGTTCAGTCGATGGGGTTTGTCGATCCCACGCCGATCCAGTTGAGGGCTATTCCTGTGATTTTATCGGGCAAGGACCTAATGGGTTCGGCCCAGACGGGGACGGGGAAGACGGCGGCTTTCGGGTTGCCGATTTTGAGCAAGTTGGGCTCGCATCAGGAGAAGCCGCGGTGTCTGGTGCTCGAGCCGACGCGGGAATTAGCCATGCAGGTTGAGACGGCGTTCCGCGATTACGGGCGGTTCAGCGATTTGACCGTGACGTTACTTTACGGCGGGGTGGGCTACGGGAAGCAGCGGGAGGAGTTGCAGCGCGGGACGGATATCATCGTGGCCACGCCGGGGCGCTTGCTCGATTTCATGGAACAGAACGAAGTCCCGCTTGGGGGACTGGAGTTCCTGGTTCTCGATGAGGTGGACCGGATGCTCGACATGGGATTTCTGCCGCAGGTGAGGCGCGTTATCCAGAAACTGCCAAAGAACCGCCAAACCCTGTTTTTTTCCGCGACCATGCCCAGCGAGATCGAGTCGCTGGCCAAGTTCGC
>CAIZMQ010000077.1 GCA_903934135.1 uncultured Verrucomicrobiota bacterium | reverse complement strand
ATGTTGGTCGCGGAGAAGTTGGTCACGGCCCCCGTTTTGGCACCGCCATCACCGGCCGGCAGGTTGCCGCGTACCCGTCCTGCTTCCCCCACCACCACGCCCACGTTTCCGACCGCACTGGTCAGTTGGGTATCCGGAGCATCCCTCAAGGTGGTCTGCACAAAATCCGGCCCGTAGGACTGAATGGCAACATTGGATGCGATGCGGCCGGCGTCTCCCGCCAACGTGATGTTGGTGACCGAGCCGCCGGTGCCAACGTTGGTCTTGGCATCGGCCGGAGATCCATAATTCAAAAGACTTCCGCCATTTCCGGCGATGAGATCGACCGCGGCTCCTACCGTTTTGGGCTGGGTTAGTCCTGTGATGCTTCCGCCATTGCCGCCAAAGCCCGCAACGCCGCCGAAGGCGCGGAGGGCGAGAATAGACGAAGAAGATCCAACCGGGCCGACATTAGAGCTGGTCGCCAGGGCAGCGTAGGCGCTGCCGCCGGAACCGGCAAAAACAACCACTTTGGCGGCATCATTGCTCGCCGCGGAGTCCACGAATGAATTCAGCACCGAACCTCCGACCCCGCCCCGAGTCAGGCCGTCTCCGCCCAGGCCGGCCGCGACAGCTGTGGCGGACGAATTGGCAGTGGAATTGACGCGGTTGAGCGCACCACCAGCGCCTCCGACCAAGCCGAAGCTGTCACCGCCGTCGCCGGCAATCACGCGATTGAATTGTTGCGGTGGCCCGAGTGGGTCAACCACACCAATTCCAGTCCCCGAAGCCGTCAGGTCGGTGATGCTGCCTCCGGCACCGCCATTGCCCGTCACGCCCGAACCGCCGTTGCCCGCCACAATGTTAACCAGAGAAGGTGAGGAGAAAAGGGTTGAGGTATTGCGGAACTCGCTGATGCTGCCGCCGCTGCCACCGATCAGCCCGTTGCCGCCAGCGCCGGTCAAGATGGTAAGCGGACCGACCAAATTGTTATTTGTGGCCAGAGGGCTGGAACGGACAACCGCCCCGGCATTACCGGCCCGACCTGCGACCGCATCGCCACCGTCACCGGTGGAAAAACTCATGAACCCGCCCTGCCCTTGAACAAGGGCGAGAAATTCACTGACCAAACCAGTGATTTCCCCTCCTTGTCCCCCCGCTGTGATCCCATCTCCGCCGCGGCCTGTCGCAGCTGTGACAAGACTGGACTGGTTCGAAGACTGGCCAGAAGCTGTGTTGGGCTGAATGCTGCCACCGGACCCGCCGGTCATGCCGTTTCCACCGTCGCCGGCCGTAAAATTCCGGCCAGTCTGCGTAAAGAAATTTGCCAAGCTGCCTCCCGAACCGCCAGCCCCTAGGAGGGCAGATCCGCCCTCTCCCCCGCGGAGATTGTATGTCCCGCCCAGAACAGTCGCCCCGGAAGCATAGCCTGCACTCAGGCCGGAGATAGCACCACCGCGACCGCCCTGAGTGAATCCATTGCCTCCCGACGCGCCCAACAGTGCCACGACAGATTGGGAAAATTCGTCAGCTGGTTGAATGATTTCGATCGCCGCCGTTGTCGCTGAGAGTCCCGTTGTGGAGTCGCCCGAAGAGCCAAGTGCCCCAGTCCCGAGGCCACCGCCGTTCCCACCCGCCCCGAGGCGCGAATCACCGCCAGTTCCGGCGACAAGAAGCGTGCTATTCGCGCTCAGCGGCAGCAGGTCGCCTGCAGGGGTCAGCAACGCTGTATCGTCGGTAATCGAAACTTTGCCGGCGATGACAAATCCTTGGGCCCCAGGAACAGTGCCGTCACCATCGGTCAGATCAAACGGCGCAAAGTCCGCACCTGAATCGGCCGGAGCCAAAGCCTGGGCGGAACCTGAGCTGACCAAGTTGGCCCGCGTGGTGAAAATGTCGAGTCCGCCCAACTCGATAAATCGGAAACTCCAGCCCGCCGGTTCCGGATCGTCTCCAAGCAGGGCAATCTCTGTTGTCGCCGCGTCGCCATCGAAGTCCCCCGTGGCGATCGCGAAGAACTCCGGTCCACCATCGCCGAAGAGAGTGTTCTCACTGCCCACCAAACCCACACCCTCTACCCACTCAAGTTGGCTGTCTGACGTTCCATCAAATTGGAACGTGGTCAGCGCGCCCGTTTCGTTGAGGGCAGCCATATCCCAAGAGCCATCCTGATCAATATCCAACATGGTGAAGCCAAGAATATTGGCCGGGGTGGTTAGAGCGGGAGGTTCTGCCGGGGCAGGAGCTCGCCAAGTGGGATAGAAACTTCCACTCGCCAAGACGGCAGTGGTCAAAATGCCTGGCGTGGCCGTGTAGTCGCCGACCAGAAACTCGGTGGCCTGGTTTTGGGCCATGACGATGCGCGAAGTGGAGGCATCACCCTCAGTCGTGACCGAGGATTTTATCATCACCTCGTTCCAGCCGTTTTCTCCACGGTAAGCAACGTCGAAGGGTTGGTTTAGGCGGGAGTCCGTGACACGGTCGTAACCGAAATTGGCGAAAAACCGCCCGTCACCCAATCCCTCCAAAACAACCAAATTCGTCCGATTGGGATTCTCCGTCGCGATGGCCAAACCCTGCATGAGGTAAGCAAGATCGGTGAAGCCATCATCGTTGAAGTCCCCACTGACCAGATCCGTGACGGCAAAGCCCCGCCGATGCTGCTCAAAGCCTCCGACCAGAAGCTCGCTAGGCAAGTAAGGCAAAGCATTGTGAACATAGCTGTCGACATAATTGCCGCTTTGCAGAGCGGAATCCAACGAGGCCTTGTCGAACCAGGTTTCATCATTGAGGAAGACACGCAGGCCGTCGCTGGCGTTTTCCCGCGAAGATGCGGTGGCGATGTCGAGAAGGCCGTCATCGTTGAAATCCGCGATGACAAGGCCGCTCGAAAGGTCCGCGGGCGACCCATACACCGGGGCGTTGAAGAACAAGGTCGGTGCCCCCAGCGCGATACCCCCGGCCGCCCCGAACCGCAGGCCAAGCTGGTTCGGGTTTTGGGTAGCAAAAAGAGCATCTGCAAAGCCGTCGTCATTGAAGTCGGCCACAATGGGAGCAATGGAATCATCCGGACGCCAGGACGAGACCACGGTGACCGGGTCAGCGGCTCCACCGGCGCCCTCGCTCAGCTGGATTTTCCCGGAAAGTAACCCGGTGCCTGCGCCACCCTGGGTCAAACCGATCCCTCCGGAGCCCAAGCCAATGGCCACCTGGCCATTGGTGATCATAGTGCCGAAACTGATTTGACCGGCGGCACCTGCCCGACCGAGAAAGCCTTCGCCGCCGCTTCCCGCCCTGATCTCGACCACGCTATTGTACGAGCCCTCGTCGCTGAGATTGGTGATGTTACCGCCGGCCCCGCCGTCAATACCGTCGCCTCCGTCACCGGCCACAATTCGAAGACCACCGGTATCTCCGTTCAGCGCCACGTCTTGAATGTTTCCACCTCGAGCTCCGATCCCTCCGTTGCCGGTCACGACGAAGCCGATCGTGTACTCCGCGGACGACGCGGACGCAGTGGCATCGCTGGCACCGGCCCCGACCCGAATTCCTAGGACGTCGCCCCCGGCTTGACCAATCTGGGGAACAAAGTCCGCCAACGCACCACCATAGCCGCTGGCTTGGCTCCCATCCGCAGGATCGTAGCCGAACGAATAGACGGAACCAGAGGCAGCCGTTCCGGTTTTGATTCCACCGACATTGGGCACGACGTCATTGGTTTGGCGGTCCACATTGCCACCGCTGAACTTGGCCACTTGGTCCGAGATGCCTGCCGTGTCGATGATCAACCCCTTGCCCCCTCCACCGCCCAAGCCGTTGCCGGCGTAAATGAAGCCATGCACCGAATAAGAACTCAGCGCGATGCTGTTACCTACAGAGCCATTCGCGCCCAAATCCGCAGCCGTTACCGATCGGAGGGTGATGCTCTCGATGCGGGAGTTGAGCAGCAACTTGCCGTCCAAACCATTGGAACGATCTCCATCGGAATCCGAAAGCCGCCCGTTGGCTTGCAAGTTCGTCACGATGTCGCCGTTGATGTCGACGAAGGAGGTGAAGCGCAACCCATCGCCGGCAGCAATGCCGGTGATTTCATTAGGGTCGAACCGGTTGTTGGCGTTGAGATCCGTGGTGAAGACCAGCATCTGGCCTTTTTCCACTTTGAGGAGAAGGCTGCCCGTGCCGTCGGCCGAAGTGGAAAGGCCTTCCCCCGCTTTGATTAGTTGCGGGCTTCCCACCGTAATGGCCTCGTAATCCGTGCCGGCCAGCGAGGCGGGCGCAATGCGCGGCTCAAGATGCTCGAGCAAAGTTTGAATGATGCTTTTCATTAGGCTGGGGTGCGCAGGTCGGGGACAAACAATCGGTAATCGGCGGGGCTGTTGGCCGGGGCTGCATTGGTCAAGAAGGCCAACGGGGTGAAGTTGCGTTTGGCGGTGAGAGTGGTCGCCGCAATGAGGCCATCTTCAGCCTGCAGAGTGCCGTAGCTCCAGGCAAATCCCGTGGTGTTGCTCGGATCGACCACACCATCTGCATAATGGAACTGGTCGGCCAGCGGGTCGGCGGTTGCAGAGGAGGCTTTTCCACCGGCCAGATTGGCCACCCCGAAATTGGTAAACCCTCCGGCCGAATCAACAGCGGCGGCGGTGTTACCGCGCAAATAAATACCGTCGACCAGATTGACAAGCGCCGGAGAGGAGGAACGACCAGCCACGATCGCCGATATCGCCTGTGCCGTAAGATTGGTCACATTGCCACTGACCCCGGTCAGCTTCGCGTCGAATGGCGCGGAGGAGTTGCTCCCGCCGAGGCCGGCAAAAACCCCACCCATCTTGGACCCATCGGTGGCGAAGCCAAAGTTCGCCCCCGAGCGGAGACCGAGATCACCGGCCACATCGACTTTGTTGACCGTTCCGCCCGCAGCACCCTTGGCCGTCCCGGCGAGAACATCTCCGCCATCACCGGCGGCCACAGCACGTACCACCATGGCCGGCGTAGACGCAATATTCTGCACGCTGCCGCCTTTCCCGCCGAACTTTTGCCCGTCCCCGCCGTGGCCAGCCAGCACGCTGAATGGTGCCGCACCCGCCGTGATACTCACGCCGTTGACCGAGCCGCCAAGTCCTCCTGTCGATCCGATGACGGGACCTACTCCGCCGCCCCGCCCCGCCTCGAAAACAACCGTTGCGCCATCTGTGCTGCTTGAGGTGCCCACCGCCGAACTAATGCTACCGCCCGTACCGCCTCGGGCAGTTACGGCCACCGGGTCGCCACCTAGGCCAGCCACAATGGTAAGATTGCCGGCGAAAGAACTTTCAAAGTCGCCAGCTCCATAGAAGCCCGCACGGGAGATGCTACCCCCGACCCCGCCCACAGACCCGTTCCCGCCAGCGAAAGTGATATTCTCGGCTGCAGAGGCCACCGCGTTGCTGATCCCACCCCCCGCTGCACCCGTCCCCGGGGTGGTCCCGGCGAGCGGAACGCCCGCTTGACCAGCGAGGAAGGCAACAGACTCCAACGATGAGCGCGCAAACAAACCCGCGGCAGCAGCGCTCGAACCGAGCGAACCGCCGGCCCCGACGCGCCCCTTCTCGCCCGCTTTGCCTCCCTGTCCGGCAGACACTTGAACCCCGCCGTGTGTCTGCACGTTGCCCTTGCTGATGTCGCCGCCCTTGCCCCCCGCTCCACTGCCCACTGCATCACCGCCGTTGCCAGCCGTCAGGACAGCGAACGCTAGGGCCGACTCCTCCCCCACGGAGAGGGCAATGCCCGAGAGAGCACCGCCATTGCCGCCTGATGCGCGAGCGACCGCAGAGTCGGTCCCGCTCCCGCCCGCCCCACCGGCAACCCGAAGCGAGGCGAGTTGCCCGAAATAAGAGAAGCCGGATACGGCGCCGCCCGCTCCACCGGCTTTGAGACCGGCTCCGCCTGCGCCGGCCTCAACATCAACGGGCAAAACTACCGAATCCTGTTGGTCGAAAATTTGGACATTGGCTACAGAACCGCCCGCTCCACCATTGGCACCACCTCCCACTCCCCCGTCACCGGCGGCCATTCGAAACGCGGATAAATCAGATATCGGAACGTAAACCCCGCTGATTCGGCCGCCGGCACCCCCGGAGCCCGAACCGGAGTCGCCTCCTTCACCAGCCCGCAAAGCCAGAGTTTCCAGGAACTGATTTGTGAAAGGGCTGAAATACAAGTTGGTGATCGAACCACCCGCACCTCCAGACCCCGCCGTTGTAGACCCGTTGCCCGCTTCGAAGTCAAAGGACTGGCCGACAAGCCAAGTTTCACCGGCTTTTGCCACCGGATTGGTGATCGAACCACCTGCAGCCCCCCGCGGCTTGAGCCCGGCCGAAACCGTGCTGGCTGCCGAGGCGTCTCCCGCACTGACGGACACGTCCGAAATACCCGCAGCATCGGGGTCGAGGTTTTGAATTTTGAAGTTGCTAATACTCCCGCCTGCTCCCAGCGCGTTCCCGCTGGCCACGAGCGCACCACCTTGGCCGGCCCACAGGCGGATTTCCCCATCAACGCCGGCGTCCTCTCCGGGAGCCGCCACCACATTGACCAAATTGAGACCACCCCCCGCGCCACCCCCTACGCCTTGGCCGCCATCGCCACCAAGGAGGAACACGTTGTTGAGCAAGACATACTCGGATACCTCGAGTTGGCGGGCATTGTTGTATTCATACCCCACGTAAACTTTTCCCAGGCTTCCGCCGAGTCCGCCTTGACCAGAGGTGCTCGCCCCGCCGGTCCCGCCGTAAACCTGAATCAGCGCGTTGGCCGTGCTATCGGCCACGCCTCCGATGACCACCTGCGACACCGAGCCTCCGGCCCCGCCCAGCGTGCTGGAAGGACCCGCCGCACCGCCGGCTCCGCCGCCAATCACAATACCATTCCCGTCCGCAAGAACCTGCAAATTGGTGATCTTACCGCCGGCCCCGCCCTGGCCCCCGGCACCGGCGACAATGACATCCGCCGAATTAACCTTGATCCCGGAAAGATTTCCCCCCGCTTGCTTCACTCCCGGATCAAAAACTCCGATCACCCCGTCCCCGACCCCCGCCACACCTCCGAGATTGTAGGATAGCGGCGCGGGCGCCCCCGACTGGACGATGTTGACCCGCCCGACCGACAGCCCGTCAATATTTCCCCCGCTGACGATATTGCCGAAACTCAAAGCACCGGTAGCGGAATCAAACTGGCCAACGTTGCCCGAGACGGTCAAGGCCGCGATGTTTTGTTTGTTGGAGACCAAGCTGTCGGTGGAAAACACCCCTGTCTTGGCATCAAGAGTGGCAAGAATGCTACCACCCACATCGCCACTCACCGCAACCTTGGCCCCCGCACTAAGGACCAACCCGGTCAATTCATTGGCTTGGGGTGCGCCGTCGGAATTGCTGTCGTGAAAGAAAGCAAAGCCGCGCCCGGCCGTCACTTTGGCAAAGTCACTAAACGCCGCGCTGGTGTTGTAAATGCGGAGAGTGTCGCCCGCCCGCAAATCAATAAAGAAATGACTCGTGTCCGTCGGATCGAAGATGGCGGGACTGGAACCGGTATCGGCCTCTGAAGCCTGGCGGAAAGGTGTTCCCGCAGAGGTGTAGTCGACACCGCCCGTCGGAACACCGTCAACCGAGATCGGCCCTGCGTTGATGACAGCAGGCGCAATCCGCGGTTCAAGGACTTCCAGAAACGATGCCGGGTGCTGGGGGGCGAAGATACTCTTTAGCATCAGAAGCTCCAATTAACGCACAGGATAAAGCCTCACGCAAATGGTAATCCGGAAAAATTCGCGGGGACCCGACTTTAAAGGCGCATGTCTGGATTGACCGCGTCGTAAAACTTGTCCCAAAGCCACTCGGCCAGCGTAGTGCGGCGGATCTCGATCCGTGCTCTCCCCGAGGCGTGGGGCCGTAAGCGCGCGCGATTTTCCGCCGAAATTTCCACCTGAGCCTCGGCCTCGTAGTGAGCCATCGAAGGCCGCAACGTACGGCCGTCAAGGCCGGGTTCGGCCGGAACGTCGCCACCCATCAGATTGGCCAGCGCCGGAGCGGAAAAACCGGACGAGGGCGCGGGCGGCACGGAAACAATACTTCCTTGGAAAGTCTCTCCGGGTAAGCCGGTGAAGATGACCCGCACGGCTTGTCCCGGACGGACTTTTCTCGCCTGTTTCTCGTCGAGGGCGATGAGCACCCGTGAAACATCCCCGCTCCCCACTTCAAAGACCGGCTCGCGAGCCGCGAAATAGCGCCCCTCCAACTCCTCCGGTCGCGACGTCCTCAAGACGCCATCACGCGGAGCCCGCAGCACAAGGGAAGCCAACTTCTCATCCAGACCCGCCATCTCTTCCTCGATTTCCCGGGCTTGGCGCGCCGCCACCGGAACGGAAAGCGCCGCCTCGGGTGAATCCTCGGAGGCCAAATACCGCAAGCGTACGAGCAGCGACTCGCGCTCCAATCCCAAGGAGACGCGGCTGGAAGTCAGGTCCTCGTTGCGAATTGTCCCGAGCACATCCCCCCGGCGCACCGCAGCTCCGTTGGAAATTCTCACTTCTTCGAGAATTCCTGCGGCCGAGGCGGACACGGGTTCCACGTGCTCCGCCTCGAGGGCAGCTGAGCGCTTGATGGTTTCAGTCCACGGAACTGCAAACACCAAGCCCGAAAACAACAGAATCCCGAGGGCCAGCACCCGCCCGCGCCGGAAGACGGCGCTGCGAAACTCAGGCAAGCCGCGCACACTCATCCCCAACCGGTAAAGCGGCAGGGCGAGAGAGACAAAAAGAAAAAGGCCGACATAAGTACGGCTGACGAACTGCAGGCCGTAAGGCTTGAGGAGATCGAAAAGCATGATCGAGATGCTGAACATGACAAACCACCCGTAGGTGTAAGCCGCCACGGCATAAATACCGAAGAGCGGGTTCGTCTCGTGCGCAGCGGCGGGAGCCGTCCTCGGCCGCAACCCGAGAAAGCTGCGCTGAGCCCACGCCGTCACCCACGCGTTGCTCTTGGCCCGAAGGTTCGGGATCTCCAGGATGTCCGAGAGGATATAATAACCATCGAACTTCATCAGCGGGTTGCCGTTGAAAAGCACGGTCGAAACACTGCAGAGGACAATCGTGTTGAAGCACATCTGATGAAATAATCCCGGCTGTGAAAACAGCCAAAGCCAGACTGCCGCGGAGGCGATGACCAGTTCCACCATGATGCCGGCGGAACCGACCGCGACCCGCGCCGTCTTGCCGGCGCGCCACACGTCCGAGACGTTGCAGAAGAGGTAAGGCGTGAAGAGGATGAACATGAACCCCATCTCATGGACTTCCGCGCCGTGGTATTTGGCCGCAAGCCCGTGACCGAATTCATGGAGGACTTTGACCCCGAGAAAAAGAACCCAAGTCAGGCCGATGTTGGAGAGGGTAAAAAAATTTGCCCCCTGTGCGACGAATCGATCGAAATTCCAAGCTACGGCGAGCAGAGAGAGGATGAAGAAGGCGGCGGCAAGGACGAGAGCCACCGGGGAGAAGGCCCATCGCACGGCAGGAAGTAGTCGTCCAAGAAGATCGTCAGGATCAAAGAGAGACTGTTTGAAAAAAAGAACCTTCCCGACGGCCAACTCAAACCCCCGGCTTTTCTTCAGCTCGCGCAACCGGCGACTGCGT
>CAIZMQ010000076.1 GCA_903934135.1 uncultured Verrucomicrobiota bacterium | reverse complement strand
CCGGCATAGGAATGATCATGGCCAAGACCGGTGCCCCGGTGGTGCCGGTGCGCGTCAGTGGATCCTTTCAAGCTTTCCCCCGGGGGACGGCCATCCCGCGCCTCGTCCCGGTGACGGTTACCATTGGTTCGCCTGTCCTCTTCGAAAAAACAAACACCGAGGACCGCACTTTCTACCAAAAAACAAGCGACCGCATCATGGATGCGGTCGCTGTGCTCTGATCGAAAGGTTATGGACGGTCAGTTGGCCACGGGTGCGTAGGCCCCGATGATGTTGCTGAATGTGCTACCCACCTGCCGCGCCTGCAGGGACGATCCGTCGCCGCCCATGCGGAAAACGAGGAATAGTTTGTCGCCGTAGGGCAATGAGCCGGCACTGAGAGGATCGCCCCCCGATTGGGTATTGGTGAAGTTTGAAGAACTGAACAGGACAGTCGTATTGTCATTCGTCCCAGATACTTGGTAAAGCACCACGGCGCGGCCATTATTTGCCTGTCCGGGAGTAAGGGAACTGAGGGTGGCCGTGGCCGGCACGGTGATCCCCGGGGCACTGAGAAGCTTCGCCATGTCGTTCGTTTTCATATATCCCGGAACCGCATTGGTGATCCAACCGGCCCAAGTTTTGTTCGGCATGTCGCCGGGCCACCCGACATTGGTGTCACCCGTGGTTGTGGCGTCCATGGCCATGGTGTAAGCAATCTGGTGGAGCTGTTTCATGTTGCTCAAGGTCTGTGTCGCTTGGCCCCGCGTGAGCGCACCGGTAACGGCGGGGATGGCAAGGGAGGCCAAAATGGCAATGATCGAGATGACGACCAACAGTTCAATGAGAGTGAAGGCCTGAAGGGAGCGGCGGAATGATTTCATGGGGTTGGATTAGATAGTGCTGACTTAAACTGAATTCAACTACGAATCGGCCACAAATGCAAGCAAAGCCAGCGGCGGCAACTCGATTTGAACGGAATGGTCACGGCCTTGCCAGGGAACGGGCTCAGAGTGGATGGTGCTTATGTTGCCAACCCCGCTGCCACCGTAGACTTCCGCGTCGGTGTTGAGAATCCCGCGGTAGCGGCCCGGCTCGGGCACCCCGATGCGGTAACCAGCCCGGACCACCGGTGTGGCGTTCATGGCGAAGACGAGCTTCTGGCCACCGGCCGATTTGCGCAGGAATGCGACGATGCTGTTGTCGGAGTCGTGGAAGTCGATCCACTCGAAGCCGTCGTTGGTGTCGTCGAGTTCGTAAAAAGCCGGGTATTCTTTGTAAATGTGGTTGAGATGTTGGACCAGTCGGCTGAGGCCGGCGTGGAGGGGGAACTGCTTGAGGTGCCAGTCGAGGCTTTGGTTGTAACGCCATTCCTCCCACTGGCCGAATTCGCCGCCCTGGAAGAGCAGTTTTTTTCCGGGGTGCGCCCACATCAGGGCGTAGAACATCCGCAAATTTGAGAATTTTTGCCACATGTCTCCCGGCATTTTGCCAAGCAGAGCGCCTTTTCCGTGCACGACCTCATCGTGGCTGAGCACCAGGATGAAATGTTCGTGGAAGGCGTAGAGTAACGAGAAAGTGATACTGCCTTGGTGGTAGCGCCGATAGATCGGATCCAAGCTCATGTAGTTGAGGAAGTCGTGCATCCATCCCATGTTCCACTTGAAACCGAAACCAAGACCACCGAGGTAGGTCGGGCGCGAAACGCCGGGCCAGGCAGTTGATTCCTCGGCGATGGTGATGATCCCGGGGAAGCGCTCGTAACTGACCTCGTTGAAGCGCTTGAGAAAATAGATCGCATCGAGGTTTTCGCGCCCGCCGAAACAATTCGGCACCCACTCGCCGCCTTCGCGCGAGTAGTCGAGGTAGAGCATCGAGGCCACCGCATCAACCCGCAGACCGTCGATATGATATTGGTCGAACCAGAAAAGCGCGTTCGCGATGAGGAAATTCCGCACCTCGTTGCGTCCGTAGTTGAAAATATACGTTCCCCAATCGCGATGCTCCCCCTGCCGCGGATCGGCGTGTTCGTAAAGGTGCGTGCCGTCGAACATGGCCAACCCATGCGCGTCCTTCGGGAAGTGGGCCGGCACCCAGTCGAGGATGACGCCGATCCCCGCCTTGTGGCAATGATCGACGAAGTGGCGGAATTCATCCGGATTACCGAACCTGCTGGTCGGCGCGTAATACCCTGCCACTTGGTAGCCCCAGGACCCGTCGTAAGGATGCTCGGCCACCGGCATCAACTCGATGTGGGTGAAGCCCATCTCCAGACAGTAGGGAATGAGCCGTTGGGAGAGTTCGATGTAGCTGAGGGGACGATTTTCTTCCTCTGCCACGCGTTGCCATGACGCGAGGTGCACCTCGTAGATGCTGATCGGCTTTTTGGGCCACTCTTGACTGGCACGATACTTCATCCAGCTTTCGTCCGACCAGGCGAATCGCCCGAGGTCGTAGACGATCGACGCGGTTTGCAGTCCGTGCTGACCGTAGAAAGCGAACGGGTCGCTCTTCAGGCAGATCTCCCCGTGGTATCCCTTGACCTCGAATTTGTAATGTGCGCCCTCTTTTATTCCCGGAAGGAAAATTTCCCAGATGCCACTGCCGAGCAACTTGCGCATGGGGTGCACGCGGCCGTCCCAGTTGTTGAAATCACCGACCACGCTGACGCGTTGCGCGTTGGGTGCCCAGACGCAGAAGACTGTTCCCTCTACGCCCTCGACTTCGGTGAGGTGCGCGCCGAATTTCTGGTAGAGATCCCAGTGGTTGCCTTCGGCATGCAGGTAGACGTCCGTCTCCCCAAGAATGCGGCCGAAGGAATACGGGTCGCTGGTTTCCCACTCATTGCCGTCGCAACCCTTCAGGCGCAAGTTGTAAGAAAACTCCGCCGTGCCCTTGGGCAAAACCGCTTCGAAGAACCCCTCCGGATGAATTTTCACCGCCTCGAACTTGCGTGCGCGATTGCCGGTGTCGATCACCGTGACTTCTGCGGCATCGGGCCGGAAGACGCGCACCGCCAGAAGGTCACCGGCACGCCGCATACCCAAGGTATGAAACGGATCGGCGTGGCTTGCTTCGAGAAAGGCGGCAAGCTCTGCGGGCGGAACGGTGGACGTCGGCATGGAAGGGAGGCGTCAACGACGCCACGACATGGCAAGAAATATCGGGCTCACCCGTGGGCGGCAAGGGCCGTTGTCAACCGACTCCGCCCGCGGAGTTGGCCAAATCCGCCTCTTCTTCGGGCAGAAACGGCTTGAAGCGATTTTTATCGATCGCCTTCATGAAGGCTTCGTGCGGCGAGACCAAACCCTGCTGCAATTGCGCCCAGATGGCATCGTCCATAAACTGCATGCCCTGCGCCTTCCCGCCGACGATTGCGTCCTGCAGCTTCTGGGTGGCTCCCTCCCGGATGATGGCGGCCACCGCACTGTTGACCACGAGAATTTCGTTCACCGCGATACGGCCGCCGCCGTCCTGACGCTTAAGCAGGAGCTGCGCGACCACGCCGCGCAAGGACGCGGCCAGCATGGTGCGAACCTGGGATTGTTGGTCCGATGGGAAGACGTCAATCATACGGTCGACGGTCTTTCGCGCATTGTTGGTGTGGAGGGTGCCGAAAACGAGCAGACCGGTTTCCGCAGCAGTCAGCGCAAGGGAGATCGTCTCGAGATCTCGCATCTCGCCAACCAGCACGATGTCGGAGTCTTCACGCAGCGCCGCCTTCAGCCCGGCGGGGAAGTTGACCGAATGTTCCGGGACTTCGCGCTGGGTGATGATGCTTTTCTTGTTCGAATGGACGAACTCGATCGGTTCTTCCACGGTCACGATGTGCCGGGCGAAGTTCGTGTTGATGTAGTCCATCAAGGCCGCCAGCGTGGTACTCTTGCCGGAACCCGTCGGGCCGGTGACGAGGACAAGGCCGCCGCGCAAGTGGCCGAATTCTTTGATCACCGGCGGCAGGGCCAGTTCCTCGAGCGTGGCAATGCGCGTCGGGATCAAGCGGAAGACTGCGCCGAGGCCGTGCACCTGTTTGAAGTAGTTGCAACGGAAGCGGCTGTCCTCATTCATCTCGTAGGCGAAGTCGAGATCGCCTTTGTGCTGGAAACGTTCCCAGTTTTTCGGCGTGCAGATCTCGCTGAGCATGTAGCTCATCTCTTCCGCCGTGAGGACCTCCTCGCGAATGGGGATGACGTCGCCATGACGGCGGATTTTCGGCGGTTGTCCCTCGGCAAGGTGCAAATCGGAAGCACCCGCGGTGATCAGGACTTCGAAAAATTGGTCGATGTAGGCCATGGGATCAGAGCGTGCCGCAGAGCTGTTTCATGACTTGTTTGTCCTCGGATCTTGAAACCGCCTCGTCGGCCGTGATGGCTCCCGCACGGTAAAGTGCGGCCAGCGAGTCGTCCATGAGTTGCATACCGAGCTTTTTGCCGGTCTGGATGATGCCGGGGAGCATGAAAGTTTTGGCCTCGCGGATGACGTTGGCCACGGCAGGGGTGTTCATGAGAACTTCGATCGCCAGGGCGCGACCTGCGCCATCGGCGCGGGGCACGAGTTGCTGCGAGACGATTCCGCGCAGTGATTCGCTGACCATGATGCGGATTTGTTCGCGCTGGTCCACGGGGAAAACGTCGAGAAGACGGTCGAGCGTACGGGCTGCATTGGCGGTATGGAGCGTACCGAGGACAAGGTGGCCGGTTTCGGAGGCGGTGATGGCGAGCGAGATTGTTTCCAGGTCGCGCATTTCGCCCACCATGATGACATCCGGGTCCTCCCGGAGGGCGCCGCGCAGTGCGGCCCCGAAGGATTCGGTGTGGGTGTGCACTTCCCGCTGGTTCACTTGGCAGCCCTGGGGCGTGAAGAGGTATTCGATCGGATCCTCCAAAGTGATGATGTGTTCGTGGCGGGTGCGGTTCACTTCTTCGACCAGTGCGGCAAGGGTCGTGCTCTTGCCGCTTCCGACGGAGCCCGTGACCAGGACGAGCCCGTTTTGGTATTGGGTCAGCATTTTGAGCTGCGGCGGCAAACTGAGCTCGTCCATCGTCCGCACGTTGGTTTGGATGATCCGGAAAACAAGGTCGTAGCCGAGACGGTGGCGCACCACGCTGGTGCGGTAGCGACCCGCCTCGTTGGTGTAGGCAAAGTCAACGTCACCGCGCTCCTGGAGGAGATTTTTCTGCGCCTCGTTGAGGAACCCCATGGCAAGATGCTCGGTGTCGGCGGCACTGAGTTTATCCGCCTGCAACCAGATCGGCTCAAGGGTGCCGAAGCGGCGCCAAGTCGGTGGAATATTGACACTGAGATGGATATCGGAGGCTCCGGACTCCTTGCCAATGGCCAAATATTGATCGACGTGCCCCAGGGCATGCACCGCCGGCGGCTTCTCTTCGAGGACTTCGATGGTCGTTGCGGCGGGGGAATCGGACACGGTGGGCGGGAATTTCTACGGCTTGCGCCCCGATCGCAAACTCAAAAAAAGGGGAACCAACTGGCTGGCGACGGCGGGGAGGAGCTTGAGCAGGGTGGGGACCCAGAAGACGGCTCCGGCGTTTGGTGCGCCTCCGTCGCCTCCCTGCCGGGCGCGCCCGCCTGCCGGCCGGAGCAGTCTTGCGGCGGCAAAACCCGCCACAGAAGCTCCGGGCAGCCACCACTTCCAGTCCCGCGCCACTTCGCTGCGGAGTTGGTTGAGGGGATTGGCCGCTTCAGCCAGATCATAGACTTTGGCCTGCAGTTCCAGCCCGGCGGAAGCCAACTCGCGTAGGTAATCTTCGCGGGTCATGAAAGTTTTTGCACCTCCCGGCGCAAGGCCTCGCGGGTCCCTGGAAAGAGCGGTTTGCTCGCGCGCCCGCGCAAAATAACGAAGAGCCCCGCGGCCATCGCAGCATGCAGCGCGCAGAGGACAAAAAGGGCGGTGACCCATCCGCCGCCGAGCGAGCCGACGACCACAATGGTGAGCCCGAGCAGTAAAAACAGATAGGCCAACACGGATGCGACAACGAGCGCCACGCCGAGCGATCCGAGGAGGAGGGCCTGGCCGCCGGTCTCGCGCAGTTCGAGTCCGAACAAGCCGGTTAGAGCCTGCAAATAACGGACCAGTGCCGTGGCGAAACCGCCAGCCGCGGCCTGCAGCCCGGGCGATTCCTGCGGACCGGGGGATTCCGCACCGGGTGATGCATTCATGCGCCGCGTGATCAGCGGCGCATGATGACGCCAATGATGAACCCGGCAGCCAGGGCGATGCCGACGGCTTGGAGCGGGTTTTCCCGGATGTAGTCCTCGCCGTCCTCCGTGAGGGTACGGGCGCGCCCGGCGGTTTCCGACCAGACTTGGTTGGCCCGGTCGCGATATTCGCCGGCCCGCTCGTTGAGGGTACCGCGCAAGTCGCTGAATTTCGCCGCGGCGGCATCTTTGAACTCTTGGGCCGCCTCGGTCGCGTGGGTTTTGCCGCTTTTGAACTTGTCGGCGGCGTGCTTGATTTCTTTTTCGCTCATGATTTTCCTTTCGATTTGAGGAGAGAAGAATCGCAGACGGGGCGGCGGCTGGCAAGTGCCGGAGCATCGTTTTTCTTGAAGCAAACGTATCCTTGGCGGACAAATTGCTGCACATGACCGCCGCCGAGACCCGCCAAACCGACCACCTGCCGCCTGATTTGCGGGCGCGGGCTGATGAAATCGTCACCCATTACCCGGTCTCCAAGCGCAGCGCCGCAGTGCCTCTTCTTCACCTGTGGCAGAATCACTTCGGGTATGTTGATGACAGCGGGGTGGACTGGATCGCGCGGCAACTCGACCTCGAGCCGATCAACATTCTCGAGCTAGTCACTTTTTATCCCTGGTTCCGTCAAACCCCGCCCGGCCGGACCACGATCCGCGTCTGCCGCACCTTGTCCTGTGCCATGGCCGGATCCCATGAGGTCCGCGATGAACTGCTGCGCTGCGCCGGGGCTCTGGACGTGCCGGACCATGGCCACGGTGTGACCAGCCCCGATGGCAAATACACCATCGAGTTTGTCGAATGCCTCGCCAGCTGCGGCACGGCCCCGGTGGCGCTGGTCGGCGACCAGCTGGCCGAGCGCATCCGGCCGGCCGACGCCCGGAGTGTCATGGAGGACGCCGACCGGACCTACCGCAAAACGGTTCGTACCCCGCACCCCGCGGAAAAGCGCATGATCCTCAAAAACGCCGCGCGTGAGGACTATGACACTTCTCTCGACTGCTACCTCCGCCACGGAGGATACGAGTCGCTGAGAAAAGCACTCAAGATGAAGCCCGAGGAGATCGTGGCTGAAGTCAAAACTTCCAACCTGCGCGGTCGTGGCGGGGCCGGTTTTCCGGTCGGGGTGAAATGGAGTTTTATCAGGCGCGAAGACGGCAAGCCGCATTATCTCGTGGTCAATGGAGACGAATCGGAACCCGGCACATTCAAAGACCGCTACATCCTGCACGAGGACCCGCATCAACTTCTTGAAGGCATGATGATCGCGGCTTGGACGCTCAACGTGCACCTTGCTTACGTTTATATCCGCTGCGAATTCCCCGAAGCCGCCCGCATTGTGGAAAAAGCCATTGCCGAAGCCAAAGCCGCCGGTTTCATCGGCCGGGATGTCTGCGGGACCGGCTTTGACTGCGATATCTTCGTCCATCAAGGTGCCGGGGCTTACATTTGCGGCGAGGAAACGAGCCTGCTCGAGTCGCTGGAGGGCAAGCGCCCTTACCCGCGCATCAAGCCGCCCTTTTTCCCTGCAGTCTTCGGTCTCTATAATTGCCCGACCATCGTCAACAATGTCGAGTCGCTCTGCCACGTGAAGCACATCCTGGCCATGGGCGGCGAGGCATTCGCCAAACTCGGTTCACCCGGCGACGGTGGCACGCGGACCCTGTGCGTGAGCGGGGACGTGCAAAGTCCCGGCTACTATGAACTGGGTTGCGGGCAGGTCACGGTCGGCCAGCTGATCAATGAGATTTGCGGTGGTCTGAAACCCGGCCGCAAACTCAAGGCGATCATTCCCGGTGGCAGCTCGGCCAAGGTCCTGCGGGCCGGCGAGAAATTTGCGATGAAGCGCAAAGGGCCGGACGGCGCCGAGCAGACGGTTCAGGTCGACCTGATGGATCTCGTGCTCGACGCCAGCACGCTTGCCGCTGCCGGTTCGATGATCGGGAGTGCCGGAGTGATGATTCTCGACGACTCGCGCGACATGCTCTGGGTGCTCAACAACATCAACGATTTCTACGCCCACGAAAGTTGCGGCCAATGCACCCCGTGCCGTGAGGGCAGCCTGTGGATGTCCAAAGTCACCACCCGCATGCTCAACGGCGATGTCAAACCAACCGACGCGACCCAACTTGTCGGCATCGCCGACCACATCGCCGGCCGCACAGTCTGCGCCTTCGGCGAGGCCTGTGCCTGGCCGACCCAGAGTTTCATCGGCAAGTTCCGCGAGGAATTCGAACCGCGTCCCGCCGGGGCGAACGGCAACGGCGTCAACGGACACTAAAGCGGACTAGAAAAAACTTAAACCGCTCTAAAGCTGATACTCCGGGAGCACGTAGACAATCCGCCCGCACTGCTCGCAGGAGACGACCGTGGTGCCGAGTTTGGCATCGCGTAAGGTCGCCGGAGTAACGGTCATGTGGCAACCGGAGCAGTGGTTGCCTTCAAGAGGGACGATGGCGCGACCGGCCTTGGTCAGAAACAACTTTTCGTAGAGATCGAACAAGTCCTCGTCGCCGGCTTTCACTTCCGCGGCGATCGCTTCGCGCTCGACTTTCAGTTCGTCGGCCCGGCCCTGCAGCACACCAACTTTGTCATCGGCGGTTTTCATCAGGGCGGCGACGCGGTTTTTTTCCGCATTGAATTTGGCCTCGGCCGCGGTGATGGCCGGCTTGAGGTCTTCGGTCTCCTGCATCAGCTCCAGTTCACGATCTTCGATGGCGACGATGTCTTGCTCGGCCCGCTCAATCTCGTGCTTCAGCGCGGTGTATTCCTCGTTCTTGCGGGTCTCCAATTGCTGGGTGCGGTATTTGGCGATTTGCCCGCGTTTGGCGTCCGCCTCGACCTCGAGACGCTTGCGCTCCACCTCAATTTCTTTGGCGCGGGTTTTGTCGCTTTCCAGCTTGTGCTGCGCGCCGGCGAGTTCTTTCTCCAAAAAAGATTTTTCGCCCGGCACGGCATTAATTTCGTGGAAAAAAGTTTGCAGCCGTTGGTCTCGCTCCTGCAGGAGGAGAAGTTTCTCCAGAATTTCCACCATTGAGGAAGTTCTAAGCGCGCCGGGCGCGCCCGGCCAGCAGGAACTTGTCCTTGGGGTCATTTCGTCTGCGGTTGGTAAGCGCCTGCAGGCTCGTACCGCTCAATCCTGCGGAAAAGCCTGTTCCCTGCAGGACGATGCCTCTCAGTAGTCCTCGGCTTTGACCTGTTTAAAACGTCCCTCGTTGCGCCGGGCCAGGCTGCGTAACACATCTTCTTCCTCCTGCTTGGCCTGCTGGGTCAGGAAGTGAATGACGTGGATCCGTGCCGTTTGTTCCGCGTCCTTTTGCAGGTCCTTGACTAGGCTGAGCAGTTCCCGTTCCTCGATCTTGGCGCTCTCGAACCCGAATTCTCGGCTGGTGTCCATATTACGACTCATCTCGCCGTCACTGATGAGGAAGATGGTGGACGGCTGCAACGACAGTGCCTGCTTGAGCGCGGTGTCGGTGCGCGTGCCTCCGCCCTCGTAGAGACCTGTGCCCATTTTAATGTAAGCCCCTTTGTAGGACATGCCGGCTTTGTCGCGGCCGCCATTGACGCTCTCGATCCACCGGGCCGCCTTCTGTTTATTCGCCTCCGTCGCCGGCTGCATCTCGGGGAACATGGCGACGGATCCGCCCTCGTAGATAACGATATTGAAGAGAGTATTGATCCCGAGACCCTGGACCAATTTCGCCGCCTCCTGTTTGACCGCAGTGAACTTTCCGGGTTGGCGATCGAACATCGTGTCCGATACGTCGATCACGATGACCACGCGGGTGGCCATGTCGGAGATACCGAAAAAGCTGACCGCCGAGCCATTTCCGCCACCCGCTCCCGAGCCGGATCCGGCCCCGGCCGTGGCGGAAAGGCTGTCGAGTTGGTCGGAGACAATATCGCTCGGGTCGACGCTGGCCAGCGCATCAAGCGGCATGGCCGGAAGGTCGGGAAGGGAGAACTCGGTCGGACGTGCGGTGGACATCTTGTCCTGGAACGTGGGCTTGGGTTTGAGCGCGTCGAACTGGTCCATGTTCATCCGGTGCTGACGCTCTTCGGCGGCGATACGGATTTCTTTCTTCACTTCGAAAGTCGCCGGCGTCGGCAAGAGATAACGCGCGACGATCCAGATACCGGCGAGGATGGCGCCGAGGAAATGCACGGCGATGCTGGCCACGATGACCGAAATGATGATCTTGCGGCGCCGCAGCTTGGCAGCTTGCTGGGGATCGAGGACGGCTTTGGTCATGGACCTTACATTTCTTCCTCGTCCGCACTGTCGGAAAAAGTCACTCCGGTGATATCGGCCCGTGCGCAGGCATTGAGCACGTCGACGATACGTTGGTGGTTGGTGCCGTCGGCCGCGTCGAGCGTGACTAGCGCCTCGCTCTTGTTGGCTTCGGATGATTCTTTGAAGCGCTGGAGGATCGCGACCAACTCCTTTAGGTTGGTGTCGGCAGCCGGTGCCAACACGGAGTCGTTGAGCACGACGCTGCCGTCGTCCTCGATGCGGATGCGTTGCTCGTCAGGTAGGTCGACCGCCTCCTCCGCGGCCACCGTCCCGGGCAGGCCGAGGCTGATGTCGCTTTCCTGCTTGATCGGTTTTGCCGTGACCATGAAAAAGACGAGCAGGAGAAAGACCATGTCGATCATGGGTCCCATTTGCATCTCGACGAGTTGCGTGTCTTGTCGCCGGATGCGCATGGGTCAGGGTTGATAACTGCCGAAGATGACGTCCAGCGCCCCGGCATCGGCGGCCATCTTCATGACCTCTTTGATTTGTTTGCCCGGGGTGTTTTTGTCGGCGCGGATGTAAAGGCGCAAGGGCGGCGTGTTTTCGAAGCGTTGCTTGAGGTGGTTGGCCAGCTGCTTTTTGTCGGCCGGGGTCTGGGCGATGAAGTAACGGCCCTGATCGTCGATGCTGATGACGTCGCGGTTGCTGACTTCGGGCGGGATGCTGGCATTGCTGGCGACCGGCAGCTTGATTTCCTGCTTGATCTGTTCTTTGGAAATTTTGGTCGTCACCATAAAAAAGATGAGGAGGAGGAAGGTCATGTCGATCATGGGCGTGAGTTGGAAGGCCAACTCCTCGTCGGGGCGCCGTATGATCTTCATGGTTTCCGGTGCCGCTACTGCGCGGCTTCATCTTCCTGCACCGCGTCGTGCGAGTGCACGCCGGCCTCGAGCTTCAGCTCACCAGAAAGCACGTCGATCATGAAGGTGACCGACTTCTGGATATTGCCGATGACGACTTGCAGCATGTTGCGGAAATAGAAAAAGAGAAACATGGCCGGGATGCCGACGATCAGGCCGCCGGCCGTCGTGAGCATGGCCTCGCCGATACCACCGGCCAGGTCGGAAGGTTCGCTCCGGCCGGCCGCCAACTGGTCAAAGCTCTGGATCATGCCGGTCACCGTGCCGAGGAGCCCGAGCATTGGTGCAATGGTGGCGAAAATATTGAGGTAATTGACCCAGATCATGAGGCGTTGCTCCTCCTGCATCAGAGTCTCGGCGGCGGCCTGTTCCATGGAAGGCTTGTTGGCCATGTCGCGCTCGAAATTCACCTTGAGAAGGGCTGCGCTCATCGTGTTGGCAAAGACGTTGGGCGATGCCTGACAGAGCTGGTAAGCACTGTTCGGATCACGGTGCTGCATGTATTGCGACACAGCAGCCTCCTGTGTCTTGGGCATCATTTTTTTCTGGTTGATCTGCAGGAAGCAGTAGACACCGACCGCGATGGTGCCGACCGAACAAAGAAGGATCGGCCACATGAGCGCGCCGCCCGCGTTGAAGAGATCAAGCAGGCTTTTTTCTACGGCAGGCGGTGCTCCGGATTGAGGTGAGGTTTCGCCTGCGGGGGTCTCCTGGGCCAAGGCGGTGAAAGGCGCGATAGCGGCCAGCACAAACGGCAGAAGCAGGCGGAGGAGGGGACGGAGTTTATGGATTTTCATGATTCGGACGGTTTTTGCTGCAACGCCTCCCGGGCGGGTCGGGCGTGACGGGTTTGGGGATATATGACGGTGATGTCGGTGGCAACTTCGCGCGCGGCGTCGGTATCGCCGGCCAGCAGGTGGGCATCACGGGCCAACCAGAGGCCTTTCGCCGCCTGTTCCCGGGACGTTCCGTGAAAAAGGAAAGGGTAAAGCGCCAGGTCGAGGGTCTCGTTGAGCAGGCGTTTGCGCTCGGCCTGCACCGGAGGATCTTCGCTCCAGCGTGGATTCTCCGCGAGCAGGGCACGCAATGCGGCAAGGCGCGTCTCCGCGAGGAGCAACTTGGTCTCCAGGAGCAACTCCGGGTCTTCCGTGCGCGCGGCCATCTCTTCGGCCTCGCGCGAAGCTTCATCCACGCGACCCAAACGAAGCAGGGCCTGGAGCCTTCCGCGCAAGGCACGCCCGCGATCCTGCTCGTTCCATGCCTCGGTTTCGATCCTCCGGAACAGGTCCAAGGCCTCGTGGTGGCGGACCGCGTCGGCGGAAAGCAGAAGAATGTCACCGTAGGCGATGCCCGCTTTGGCGGTCGGCGACTCGGGGACGGAGAGAAAAGGCTCGAGACGCTGCCAGAGCAACCGGGCAAAGGCCGTGCGGCCGATCACGGGGTCCTTGATCACCGTTTCGAGGTCGGGATCCGGACCAAAAATAATTTTTTCCACCTCGTTGCGATTGATCGAAATGACGGCGGCTTGTTGCCCGGCAACTGGCGCGGGAATGCGCAGCTTGAACACTTTATCGTCAGCCCCGGCAAGGCGCCCGGTGCGTTTGTTTCCGTCAACGTATTCGACCGTGTCCTGCGCGGCCGCGAAGGACAGCATGAGCACTGTTGCGATGGCTGTGGCGAATTGGTTCTTCACGATGAACCCTCCGGTGCGGCAGGCAGTTTTTTCAGCTTCTCTCTTGCGCTCTCCGCCTCGGGCAACGAGGCGAGATCCTCGCTGTTGGCCAGTTCCTCGTAGGTCTTGCGGGCGGCCTCGAGATCGTTGATCTGCTCGAAAGCATCGCCGCTGCGCAGGTAAGCTTTGGCCACGGCCTCGCGCCATTTGCCATAAAGAATGTAGATGCGCTGGTAGTAGGGAATAGCTTTGGCCGGTTGATTGCGCTGCATTTCGAGTTCGCCGAGGGCAAGGAGTGCTTGGGCCTTGAGCTTTCCGGAGACATTTTCCACCGCGAGCAACCGCGTGTAGGAGTCCGCGGCTTCATCGAGACGATCCCCTTCCACTTCGAGGCGGGCTCGTGTCAGGAGCACATCACCCATGAGCGGCGACCATGGTGTGTCGCGCTCGATGCGCGCATAGTAGTCGAGCGCCGTCTGCGTGTCGTTCCGCTCCAACGCCATTTTGGCCAAGGCGCCAAGCGCTTTGTCTTTCTGCGGCGCGCGCGGGTGCCACTTGAGCATGTCGCGGTAGAGGCTGGAGGCCAGTTCCTGCCGCCGGGAGGCCTCGGCCGAATCTTTTTGCTCTGCCGCCGCGAGCATCTGGGCTTGCGCGCAGTCGGCCAAGACCGCCGAACTGGTGGTTGGCGCGTCGGCCAGGACCGAGGCTTCGCGGAGCAGTGCTTGCGAGAGAGCGGGGTCGGATTTCTTCACGGCCTGCGCCAGGGCCCAGATGGTTCGCACGTTGAGCACCGGCTGCTTTTCTTGTTCGGCCAGCGCGCGCAGGGCCCGGAGTTCGGCCAGATAATCGAGTTTTTCGGACTCGCCTTTGTACAGGCGCCCCAAGCCAAGGAACAGGTCCTCGACCGCGTAGGCCTTGGGGTCATTTCCGAATTTTTTGATCGCCGCCCAGTATTCTTCTTTCGCTTTGTCCGGTTGGTCCTCCTGCCGCCATGCTGTGCCGATGAGGAAGAGGGCTTCTGCGGAGCGCGGACTATTCGGGTATTGGGCGAGAAATTTCCGCATCAACTCGCGCAGGCCTTCGTGGTCCTCCTCAAGCTTGAGAACCTTGGCCAGTTTGAACTGCGCATCCTCGTGGAAGCGTCCGGCACCGACGGGTACCCCGGTATAGACCTCCTTGCCCTCGTCCGACTTGGCTTGGGCCAGCAGCGCGTCGCCGAGGAGGATGCGGGCTTCGGCGTTTTCCGCGCCGTCGGGATATTCTTTCAGGTAGGTCTTGAGTTCCTTTTCGGCTGTTTCGTAGTCGCGCATCGATTGCGCGCTGTAAGCGTGACGGAAGGCGGCGGGGCCGTGGAGCACGCCTTTGGGGTATTTGCCGGGAAGTGCGGCCAGTACCTCGCGTGCCTCGGGGAACTTTTTCGCGAAGGCCAAAGCCGACCCGTGCCAATAAGCGGCCGGCTCGCCGAGTTCGTGATCCGGGTATTTCGCGGGAAATTGTCCGAACAATTCGGCGGCTTCGTCGTTGCGCTCGGCCAGTAGCTGGGTGAATCCCTGCATAAAAAAAGCACGCGGGGCCTGGTCGGTGTCGGGGAACTTGTCAATGAGCCCGCGAAAGGTCTCCACGGCGGAATCGTTATCCCCAGCCTGCTGTTGGGACATACCCTGCAGATAAAGAACAAGCGGAAGTTGCTTCGACTGCGGAAAGCGTCCGGTAAAAAGAAGTGCCGTCTCGATCGCTTTGTCATAGCGCTCGATCGCCATCCAACTCTGCAGGGTGGTGAGCGATGCCTGCTCGACCACCGGATCCGGATCCATCTCGCGTAGCATGTCATCGAGGAGCAGGGCGCACTCGCGGAAGCGGTCCTGCTGGTGGAAAGCGCTGGCCAAACGGAAGCGCACCGAAGCGTCGAAGGAAGGGATTTTTTCCAAGTTCTTCAACTCTTCACCGGTCTCGCGAGCCACCTGACGAGCTTGGGCGCGTTCAAAAATGTCGGGGGCCGAGGTGGCATCGAGGTCCTCGAGACGGGCCTTGATGTCCTCCAAGCGGCGCTGTTGGTGCGCGGTGAGTCGTTCGCGCGGCCAGATGGCCTGGAGGGCACGGATTGCCTCGCGCGGTTTGCCCTGTTCGAGAAATTTTTCGCCGAGGGCCATGGCCAACGTTTGGAAGGTTGCGATTTGCGTGATGCGGTCCTGCCGCGGAGCTTCCTCCGCGATCAACTCGAGAGCGGCTTCATCCTGACCCGTCTCGACCAAGCTGTGCAACTCAAGCACGGCAGCGCGACCGCGGTGGGGGCTCTGCTCGTTGCCACGGATTACAGCAAGGGCGATGGCTGCTTCTTTTTTCTTCCCCTCGACAATCAAGGCGGTGGCCGAGAGCAGGGCTGCATCGCCGACCCGCCGCGAGCCGGGAAATTGCGCGGTGAATCCGCCGAGCGCCTCCCGCGCTTCCGTGTTATGGCCCGTTTGCAGGAGTGCGACGCCGAGCCAGAACGCGAGGTTTTCCTGTTTTTCCGGGGTGAGTTTCTCTAGTTTTTGCGCCTCCTCGACGGCCTCGATCGCCTCCTCGAACTTCTGGGTCTGCATCAACGCGGCCGCCAAATTGTAGCGCACATGCGGCAGATCCGGCGCGGCTTCCTTGGCGCTCCCGAAGTCGCGCAGGAATCCCTCGTAACCGGCGACCGCCTCGTCGTAGCGCTTCTCGTTGTAGGCCTTGTCGGCCTTGATGATTACGTCGCGCGCGGTGCCGGTCTCCGGGGCGGGCTCCGAGTTGTTTTGCGCGGGCAGGGGCGCGGTGAGGGCGGCGAGTGCGATGGATGCAGCCCTCCACCATCTGGTCGTCGCGATCCTCACCCGGCGAAATTGACCCCGCCAAGCGGTGCCGCGCGAGGCCAAAATTACGTTTCCGCCGGGCCACCCGATGTCAAGATGCAGGAAATGCCTGACCATTCGCCGCCCGAGACCATGGTCCAAGCTTGGATCCGCCAACCGGAAAGCCGTTCTTTCGACGAGATCCTGCCCCGGTTGCACGATTTTCACTACCTTCACAACGCACCCTACCGTGCCTTTTGCCAAAGTCTCGGGGTGGATTCTTTGGTCGCACGGTGGCGGGATATCCCCTGCGTTCCGCAGTCGGCTTTCAAACATGCCGACCTGCGCAGCTTTCCGGCCACGGAAACGGTCCAAACATTCCGCACCAGCGGGACGACCGGGGAAGGCTTTGGTCAACACCACTTCCGCACGCTTGAGGTTTACGAGACCGCAGTGAGGGAAGGGTGGCGTCATGCTGGTTTGCCTTCCGGTCCATTTCTGGTCATCGCTCCGCATCCCGAAGAAGCGCCACATTCCTCACTCAGCCACATGCTGGCCACGCTTGCCGCCAAAGAGGAGTTTATTGCCCCACGGGGAGTGATCGATCTGAACCGTCTGCGTGATTTGTCCGCGCCGGTTTGCCTGCTCGGAACCGCCCTCGGATTTCTGCACGTGGTCGAAGGTCTGCGTTCGGAGCGCATTGTTCTTCCTGCTGGCTCGACCGCCATGGAAACAGGAGGATACAAAGGTAGTGGTCGTTATATTGAGCGTGCCGATCTCTACACCATGATCGGTGAGAAGCTCGGTATCGCTCCCGGGAACATCATCAATGAATACGGCATGACCGAGCTTAGTTCGCAATTTTACGCCAAGGGCCCGCGGGGTCTGCATGAAAGCCCGCCGTGGGTGCGTGCTGTGGTGGTTGATCCGGTCACTTTGCAAGACGTGGCCGAAGGCGAAACTGGTATCCTGCTCATCTACGACGGGGCAAATGTCGGTTCGGTTGTCGGTATCCGCACGCAGGATCTCGCGGTCAAGCGCGGTAATGCTTTCGAATTACTGGGCCGCGATCCTTCCGCCCTACCGCGCGGATGCTCGCGCGCGGCGGACGAATGGCTGACCTCGTGAGCACGGCGCGTCGGGCCGAATCCATCGCTTGCGCTGCGGAGCCCTTCCATCCGCTGCTCGGGCCGACGTCTGCCCGGGACCTGCTTGCTTGGGTTGCGGCGGAGTTGGGTGACGCCTCCGCTCTGGATCGATGGTTCACCCATGGCGGGGCCCGCACAAAGGCGCTAGCGCCGGACGTGATCCTGCATGTAGTCAGCGGCAACACGCCGCATGCCGCGCTGCAGAGTCTCATCGGCGGTCTGTTGCTCGGCAGCCGTAATCTGGTCAAGCTTCCGGGCAGCGGCCTCGGCGAAGTCGATGCCTTCCTCTCGCGCTTGCCGGCGGAATTACGCGCCATGGTGGAAGTTTCGGTCGAACTCCCCGACGGGTGGCTCTCCTCTGCGAATGCGGTCGTGGTCTACGGCTCCGAGCAAACGGTCGCTGCTTTGCGCGCCCGCGTCGTGCCTGGCAAAACTTTTCTCGGGCACGGTCACAAATCGAGTCTAGGTGTCATTTGGCACGACCCGCTTTTCGAGTCGTGCCCCGGCGCGGCGCGCGACGCCTCGCTCTTCGACCAGCAGGGTTGCCTGTCACCGCAGGTCTTTTACGTGCGGGAGGAGTATCCGGGCTCCGCCCGCCAGTATGCGGAGAAACTTGCGTCGGCCATGGACCAATTCAGTGGCACCCATCCGCGAGGCCCGCTGGCTATCGAAGAGAAAGCCGCGATCGCCAATTTGCGTGCCGCTTACCGGTTCCGCGCGGCAGGCGATTTGCGCGTGGCACTCTGGGAGGGCGGGGCCCACCTGGATTGGACCGTCATTTACGAGGAAGACGCATGGTTCACTGCTTCGCCGCTCAACCGCGTGGTTTTCGTCAAACCGTTGCCGCAGGACCTCGCCAGAGCGATGGGACCGGCCGTCGATTATGTCGGCGCGGTCGGTTTATGGCCATGCACGGAGGAATTGGCCGACCGCTTCGCGGCGTTGGGTCCCTCGCGGTTTTGCCCCGTCGGAAACATGCAGGATCCGCCGTGGACTTGGCACAACGGCGGAGTGCCGCGTTTGGCTTCTTTGGTCAAGTGGGTTGATTTCGAGCCGTCGAGCAGCTTGACTGTCTGATCGCATGCCCAAAGAAGAATCTATTGCCGCCCAAGGCGTCGTTGTTGAGGTGCTCCCCGGCACGATGTTCCGCGTGAAATTGGCGAACGACCGGATTGTCCTCGCTCACATCGGCGGCAAAATGCGCAAGCACTTTGTCCGCATCGTTCCCGGTGACAAAGTGCAGATCCAAATTTCGCCCTACGACCTGACCAAGGCGCGGATCACCTACCGAGAGAGGTGACCACGGCTGCGGCGGCTCTGCCCCCCAGCTAATGGCGAGGGGTTGTTACCGGTCGCACTCACCCATCACGAAGTCGATACTGCCGAGGATGGCCGGCACGTCGCTGACGTAGTGGCCGGGCAGGAGGGACGGGACAATGCTCAGGTTGGCAAAGCTCGGGGCGCGGATTTTCAGTCGGTAGGGCACTCCGCCACCCTTGCTGTGGATGTAAAAACCGAGCTCGCCTTTCGGGTTTTCCGCACCGAAGTAAACCTCCCCGGCGGGCGCATCGATACCCTGCGTGGTGATGATGAACTGGTGGATGAGTTCCTCCATCTTGGTCATAACATCGGTCTTGGGTGGGAGGATATTCTTCGGATCGTCGACGTGGATCGGGCCGGAAGGCATTTTGTCCAGAGCCTGAATGAGGATGCGCGCGCTTTGCCGCATCTCGGCCATGCGGACCAGATAGCGGTCGTAACAATCACCGACCGAGCCGACCGGCACGTCAAATTCGTATTGCTCGTAGCCGAGGTAGGGGTGCGCCTTGCGCAAATCGTAGTCCACGCCGGATCCGCGGAGGTTTGGGCCGGTCAACCCGTAGGCGATGGCATCTTCCCCCGAAATCACGCCCACGTTTTTCGTGCGGTCGAGCCAGATCGGATTCCGGGTCAGCAGGTTGTCGACCTCATCGAGGCTGGGCAGCAAGCCGTCGATGAAGGCGCGCACCTGCTGCGCGAAACCCGGAGGAATGTCCCGCGTCATCCCGCCGATGCGGGTGTAGGACGTGGTGAACCGCGCACCGGTCAGTTGTTCGGTCAAATTGTAAACCACTTCGCGGTGCTTGAAGGTGTAGAGGAAGACGGTCATGGCCCCGATGTCCATGGCGTAGGCCCCGATGCCGAGGAGGTGCGAGGAAATACGGGCCAACTCGCAACAAACAACCCGGATGGCCTGTCCGCGCGGCGGCAACTCCCACCCCATGAGCTTTTCCACAGCCAGGGCATAGGCCACGTTGTTTGCCAGCGGGGCAAGGTAATCGAGCCGGTCCGTGTAGGGCACGAACTGGTTGTATTGCATGTTCTCCGCGATCTTCTCGTCGCCACGATGCAGGTAGCCGATATCGGCGTCCGCCTTGGTGATGATCTCGCCGTCGAGTTCGAGCACGATGCGCAGCACGCCGTGAGTCGACGGGTGGGATGGACCCATGTTGATGGTCAGGGTCTCCCCGAGCAGTTCACCGTGGCGGCGTGCTTCGTTCTCCGCCGCGAGGGTGCGGGCGGCGGGATCGGGTGACTCGATAACGGTGGACATCGGTCTCATTCTTAGGGTTGAGAGGCCGTTTTGGCAACTTCCGGACGCTGGGCCAGAAAGGTCAGCCGCGGCCACCACCAGACGACTTTTCCCTCCTCCTCGGCGAGTCCCAGCACGCGGCGCACCTCGGCGGGCGCTTGCGCCACCATTTGCCGCACCTCGGATCGGTTCGCTCCCGGCGTTCCCGCTGTGTGGAAATACCACTCGAGGTCCGGTTGCTTGAAAGGAAGACAGTCGCCGTGCAGGACATTGAAGCCGGTTTGCCCCGCCAACTCGCGCCATTCGGCCACCCGGAGGAACCGCCGGTGGCTCGGATCACGCAATTTTTCCACACCTTGCAGCCACTTTTCCGCCACGGGCGCTCCTTCGGGCGAAACTCCGTCGATGACCAGCAGCAGGCCACCCGGACGCAGCACCCGGAAAGCTTCACTCAGAAAATCCTCCACGCTGGCAAAGTGGTGCGCCGCCACCCGGCAGATGACGAGCCGGAACGAAGCGTCGGCATAGGGCAGCGATTCCGCCGCGTGTTGCCGCGTGGAGATGTCCAGCCCGCGCTCCGCGGCCAGCTTGCGCACCTCTTCGAGCATTCCCTCCGAAATGTCCGCCGCTGTCACCGCCACTCTGCGTTCCGCCAGATAGGCCGCGGTATGTCCCGCGCCCGTCGCGACGTCGAGTGCAGGCGAAAGGCGGGCGGTATCGAATCCATCCAGCGCCGCCGCCACGTCGGACACATCGCGCAGGATGTGAGCGCGGCCGTAGCACGCGGCTTGGCGGTCGAATTGGACACGCGAGGTCTCGACCGGATCACTCATGCTGGCGTCCCGGCGAGTTCGTCCTCGGCGCGGAGGCGCAACTGCCCGCAAGCGGCATCAATATCGTGTCCTTTTTCGCGGCGGATGGTGGCGACTACGCCGCCGGCGCGAACGGCCCGGACAAATTCCTGCTGGCGCGCCTCGCTCGGGCGTTCCCAGCTCAGGCCTTCGACCGTGTTGTAGGGGATAAGATTGACCTTGGCGTCGAGCCGGCGCGCGTGTGCGGCGAGCAGCCGGGCCTGTTCCGGGGCGTCGTTGACTCCGGCGATAAGGATATACTCGAAGCCCAGCTTTTGTTTGCGGCGGGAGGAAAAGTAAGCACAGGCCTCGAAAAGTTCCTTCAACGGATACTTCTTGTTCACCGGCATGATCTGCTCGCGCACCTCGTCCGTCGCGCCATGCAACGAGATGGCCAGGCGCACGGGGACGGGGTGCTCGGCCAATTCACGGATCTGCGGCACGAGGCCACTGGTCGACACGGTGATGTGGCGCGCTCCGATCTCGAAGCCCCACGGGGCATTGAGGATTTCAATCGCGACGGACAAATTTTTCCAATTGGCCAGCGGTTCGCCCATCCCCATGAAGACGATGTTGTCCACGCGCTCGCCGGTGGTCTTTTCCACAGCCATGACCTGCGCGGTGATCTCGCCCGCCGTCAGATTGCGCTTCCAGCCCCGCAATCCACTCGCGCAGAATTTGCAGCCGTAAGCACAACCCACTTGCGTCGAAACACAGAGCGTGCGGCGGTCGGATGTCTGGCCATAAAGCGCCGGCGAGGCCGGGATGAAAACACTTTCGATGAATTGCCCGTCCGGGAGGCGGAAGAGAAACTTGCGCGTCGTATCCTTGGATCCGGTGAAGCGCACTTGTTCGAGCTGCTGCGGCGGAAACATCCCTGCCAACTGTTCCCGCAATTCCGCCGGAAGGTCCGTCATGCCGGCGAAGTCATCGACCCGTTTCTCGTGCACCCAATCCGCAATCTGCCGTGCGCGGTACGGCTTGTGACCCAACGCCCCGAGCTTTTCGGTCAGCGAGCCGAGGGTTTCGCCCAACAATGAAATCATCGGCGTACCATGCCACGGACGGGTGGCAGAATCCACTGCGGGATGCCTTGACCCGCCGCGGCGGGAATCTACCTTGGCGCCCATGCCCGTCCGCCGCCTCCTTCTCGCTACCCTTGTCGCGGCCCTCTTGGCCGGCTGCGAAACTACCACGGTCACCCGGGTCGACCCCGCGGTGGCTGCTTCGATTGCGGCTGAAGCGCCCGGCAATTACTTTATCGGCCGCCGCTACTACAAAAAGGACTACAAAATGTGGGGCTGGGTGCGGAAGCCGGGTCAACCTTGGAAAACCGCTCAACTGGTCATGTTGAACGAAAATACCAAGCTGGCGCCCGATCGCGCGGCGGGAACGCTCGGCGTCGACCACAACACAGAATACCGCCTGCAGGGCCGCTTCACCGGCGGCAAAGTCTACGAACCGGCCAGCAATTCCTTTTATCCAGAGTTCGTCCTGACCGGCATCGAGGTTCGTTCGACCACCCCGCCCTTTATTTACCGCGACCGCAGCGCGCTCGACCCCAAGGTCCGCCTGCTCGTTCCCCCGCTTTAGGCCACCGCCCTGCTCTTCACTGCCGCCCGAGGAAGCGCGCGGCGGGTCCCCGGAAGCGGGCTAATTGCCTTGTCGTCGGCAGGGCAGGCGCGTAGACACATCGGATGCTTAAAGCGTCCGTCTTTCTTCTCCTCACCACGTGTGCCGTTTTTCTGACTGGTTGCACCGACCCCAATCGCGATGCGGTCAAGATCGGCATGAACATCGAGCTGACCGGCGAGATCCCTGCGGTCGGCGCCTCGAGCAAAAATGCGGCCGAATTGTTTTTCAACGCCCTCAACGAGCAAGGCGGCGTTACCTTGGCCGAAGGGCCCAAGAAAGTCGCCCTGATCATCCGTGACAATGGCGGCAAGGCCGACCAAGCGGCTTCCGTCGCGCAACAACTTATCTCAAGTCAGGATGTTGTCGCCATGATCGGGCCCAATTCCAGCGCCTGCGCCATCCCCGCCGGGGAAATCGCGGAGAGCCTCAAGTGCGTTATGATTTCCCCATGGTCGACCAACCCGAAGACCACCCTGGACCAAGATTCCAGCCAGCCGAGGCGTTACGTCTTCCGCGGATGCTTCACCGATCCGTTCCAAGCCACCGTTCTGGCCAAGTTTGCCCTCAACGATCTTGGGGCAAAGAAAGCCGCCGTCCTTTATGACGTTTCCTCCGAGGCACCGCTCGGCCAGGCCACCTTGTTCAGGGACACCTTTACGGCCAAAGGAGGGGAAATTGTCGCCTTCGAGACCTTCACCACGGGCGACAAAGATTTTTCCGCACAATTGACCAACATCCGCGAGGCCGACCCCGACATCATCTTCCTCCCGACCTACTACAACGACGTCCCGCTCATCGCCCAGCAGGCGCGTCGCCTCGGCATCACCGCGAAATTCGTCGGCAGCGATGCCTGGAGTTCGCCGGAAATCATCAAGCTCGGCGGGGCCGACGTGGACGGCTCGTACTTCTGCAATCACTTCTCGACCCAGATCGCCACCGACGAGGCGAAAAAGTTCATTGCCGACTACACCGCGAAATACGGACAGCCCCCCGATGACGTGGCGGCGCTCACCTTCGATTCCTGCGGACTGATCACCGAAGCGCTCAAAGCCGGTGGTAAAAACGAACGTGAGGCGCTTCGTGAGGCATTGTCCAAGATCCGCGAATACAAAGGGGTGACCGGCACCTTCCGCTTCGAGCCCGGCTCGGGCGATCCGATCAAGAGTGCGGTCATCCTGCAGATCAAAGATGGTGCTTTTCAGTGGGTGACCAACGCCCAGCCTTGATCGCCTGATCTGCGCGCATGGATTACTTCGCGCAGCAGGCCATCAACGCCATCCAGCTCGGCTCGATCTACGCCCTCATCGCTTTGGGCTACAGCATGGTCTATGGCGTGCTCGTCATGATCAATTTCGCCCATGGCGACGTCTTCATGGTCAGCTCGTTCTTCTGCTTCCTCCTCCTTCTCGTCCTGCCGGTCCCCTTCATTGCCGCGCTGCTCATCGTCATGCTCGCCACCGCCATCCTCGGCGTCTGCATTGAGCGTCTTGCTTACCGCCCGTTGCGCAATGCTCCGCGCGTTTCGGCCATCATCACCGCCCTTGGTTGCGGTCTGGTCATCCAAAACACGACGCTGAGCATCAGCCCCTACTCCCAGCGCATGCCGGAATTATTCACGCCGGTGACTTGGAACTTCGCTGGGCTGACCATTTCCTCCCTGCAAATCCTCATCGTCGGGATCTCGGTCGGGCTCATGCTCGCCCTGGATTTCTTCATCCGCAAAACACGCTACGGCATGGCCATGCGGGCCATCGCGCAGGACCGCGTCACCGTCCCGCTCATGGGCGTGCCGGTCAACCAGGTGATTGCCGTGACCTTCGCCATCGGTGCCGCACTGGGCGGTGCGGCCGGCGTGCTCTACGCTTCGGCCTATCCCGTGATCAGCGCAACGATGGGCGTGCTTGTCGGCTGGAAAGCATTTGTTGCCGCGGTGATCGGCGGTATCGGCAACGTGCGCGGTGCGGTCCTCGGTGCCTATTTGCTCGGCGCGGTTGAAGTCTTCACCGTCACCGTCCTTCCCTCCACCTATCGCGACCTTGTCGTCTATACTTTGCTCCTGGTCATCCTTATCTTCAAACCCTACGGGCTGCTTGGCCGTCCCGCCGTGCAGAAAGTATGACACGCTGGCTGCAACATCCGCCGCCGCGCGGCGTGCTCCTCGCCCTTCTCGCCGCCGGGCTGGCTGCCTGCTTCGCCATCGAACAGTTTGGTCTGGTCGATGACTACGTGCGTTTTGTCCTCATCACGCTCGGGATCAATATCATCCTTTGCGTCAGCCTCAACTTGGTCAACGGGTGGATGGGGGAATTTTCCGTCGGCCACGCCGGTTTCATGGCCCTCGGTGCCTATCTCTCGGCCTGCGTCTCGGTCAAATGGCTTAGCTGGGGCGACCCGCTCTGGATGTTCCCCCTCGCTGTCATTGGTGGCGGCCTCATGGCCGGCGCTGTCGGATTTCTCCTTGGTCTGCTCTCCTTCAAAACACGCGGTGACTACCTCGCCATCATCACGCTCGCCTTTCTCATGATCGTGAAATCGGGGATTGAAAACATCCCGTATGTCGGCGGTCCTCGAGGGTTCCTCGGCATCGACAACCACACCACGCTGCTCTGGACCGCGGTTTGGACGGTTCTCACCCTCTGGACCATCCGCAACCTCGTCTACTCGCGCTTCGGCCGCGGCATTGTCGCGGTGCGCGAGGATGAAATCGCGGCCAACGCCATGGGTGTCGACACCCGCAAGGCCAAGCTCACTGCTTTTGTCGTCTCCTCGTTCTTCGGCGGTGTGGCCGGAGCCCTCTTCGCCCACCAACTGCAGTTCATCAACCCGTCGGTCTTCGACATCGTCAAATCGACCGAGATCCTCGTCATGGTTTACCTTGGTGGGGTCGGCTCGCTGGCCGGTTCAATCCTCGGCGCCACGGCTTTCACCTTCCTCTCCCAGGCCCTCCAACCGCTCGGCACCTGGAGGATGGTCATCCTGCCGCTCATCCTTGTTTTGCTCATGATTTTCCGTCCGCGCGGCATCATGGGTATGCGTGAATTCTCCTGGTTCGTCCCGCGCCGGGAGTTCCCCAAGAAGGAGGACAAAAAATGAAACCGCTTCTCGAGGTGCGCGCTGTGACTATGCGCTTCGGCGGCCTCGTTGCCCTTTCCGATCTTTCCTTCAATGTCGCCCCGGGCCATGCCCACGGCATCATCGGCCCCAACGGGGCGGGCAAAACCACCGCGTTCAACGTCATCACCGGCATCTACGCCCCGACCCAAGGCGACGTTCTCTTCCACGGCGAGTCCGTCGCCGGTTGCCGTCCGAGCGCCATCGCGCACCGCGGCATCGCCCGCACCTTCCAAAACATCCGCCTCTTTCGCGATCTCACTGTGCTCGACAACGTCCGTATCGCCTGCGATGCGCACGCCCGTTATTCGTGGCCCGGCGCCATGATCCAGCTTCCGTCCGCGCGGCAGGCCGAAAAGGAAACCATCGGCCGCTGCACCGACCTGCTCGAAAAATTCGGTCTCGGCAACGAGATCCACGAGCGGGCTGGCGACCTGCCATACGGCTCGCAACGCCGACTCGAAATTGCCCGGGCCATGGCCCTGCAACCGTCGCTCCTCCTCCTTGACGAGCCGGCTGCGGGCATGAACTCCGCCGAGACGCTCAATCTCGTCGAATTCCTCGGGTGGCTCCGCGACCATTTTTCCGTGACCATGCTCCTGATCGAGCACCACATGCAGCTGGTCATGACCTTCTGCGACCGCATCACCGTGCTCGACTTCGGCAAGACGATTGCCGAGGGCACGGCGGATGAAGTCCGCAAAAACCCGGAGGTCATCGAGGCCTACCTCGGCCAGGAGGACGGCCATGAGTGAAACCATGCTGCGCGTGGAGGATCTTGTTGTTCGCTACGGCGACATCCAGGCGGTCAAAGGCATTTCCTTCCAGGTCGAACGCGGAGAAATTCTCGCTTTGGTCGGGGCCAACGGTGCGGGGAAGACGACCACATTGCGCGCTCTCTCCGGCATGCAGCCCTGCGAAGGCTCGGTCATGCTGGAAGACCGCGGCCTTCGCGGCCTCTCCCCCGACGAGATCCTGCGGCTCGGCTTGTCCCATGTGCCCGAGGGCCGCGGCATTTTCGGCGGCCTCACCGTGATGGAAAACCTGCAACTCGGCGCTTGGATCCGCCGCGACAAGGCTGCGCGCACGCGGGACCTCGGGATGGTCATGGATATTTTTCCACGCTTACGCGAGCGCGCCACGCAATTGGCCGGCACCCTGAGCGGGGGAGAACAGCAGATGCTTGCGGTGGGACGTGCGCTGATGAGCAAGGCAAAGATACTCATC
Organism: uncultured Verrucomicrobiota bacterium; assembly: GCA_903934135.1. GTDB lineage: Bacteria > Verrucomicrobiota > Verrucomicrobiia > Chthoniobacterales > JACTMZ01 > JACTMZ01. The sequence continues at coordinate 6,543 of CAIZMQ010000076.1, read as the reverse complement.
CTCGACGAGCCCTCCATGGGCCTCGCCCCGAAGCTCGTACAGGAAATATTTTCCGTTATCCGCCAACTGAACGAGAAGGGAACAACGATCCTCCTCGTCGAACAGAACGCCAACATGGCCCTGCGCCTCGCCCATCGCGCCTGCCTGCTCGAAACCGGCAACCTCGTTCTGGAAGGCCCGGCGTCTGAGTTGCTGACCAATCCCCGCGTCCGCGAAGCCTATCTCGGCGCGGGGTGAGGAAGCGCTGGATTTGTTCGAACAAAAGGCGATGCCTTACCCTCTGTTCCAAAAATCGCGATGTTGCACCACGACCCGCTTGCCCAGCCGCGTGAGAATATCCCAACTGATTGTTCCCGCCCATGCGGCAATTTCGCCGACCGTTATTTCTTCGTCTCCCTCTTTGCCGCAGAGCACCACTTCCTCGCCCGGCGCAACGTCGCGCGGCAGATCAGTCACATCGACCATGAACTGATCCATGGTGACGCGGCCGAGAATCGGGCAGCGTTCTCCGCGAATGAGCACCTGCGCGCCTTGGTTTGAGGTCTGCCGCGGATAGCCATCGGCATACCCCGCGGCCAGCGTGGCGACGCGCATCGGCTTTGTCGTGATGAAATCGCGTCCGTAACTGATCCCCCGACCGGGTCCGACATCGCGCACCAGAGTGATGCGTGTCTTCAGAGCCAGGACCGGGCGGAGCAACTTTTGAAAGTCGGGGAGGGGAGAAACGCCGTAGAGGGCGAGGCCGGGCCGTATGCGGTCCGCCGCAAGCCGCGGCACCTTCAGCGAAGCCGCGCTGTTCAGGGCATGAAATTTCGCACCGGGTACTATCAGTCGCAGCTGTGCAACCAACCGGTCCCATGCGGCCAACTCCTCCGCGGTGAAATCCGGGTCGCTGTCGGCCACCGGCAAATGCGTCGAAACGCTTTCCAGATCGACGCTGCCGAGGGCCGCGATGTCCCGCACGGTTTTGACCGCGTCGTCCTGCCACACGCCGATACGGCCCATGCCGGTGTCGATAGACAGATGGATGCGCACGGACGTGCTCTCGGCCAGTTGGGCATAAGCCTTGGCCTCGGCCGTGCTGGAGACGACGGGAATGAAACCTTCGTCCACCACTGCCTTGCGTTCGTCCGGCAGGCACGGACTGAGAATGAGAATATCTTTGTCCGGCACGGCGGCGCGTACCGCGCGCGCCTCACCGAGCGTGGCTACTCCGAATTGCTCCGTGAAGGGTGCGAGCGTCTGGGCCACGGCGGGCCCGCCATGCCCGTAGCCATCGGCTTTGACCACTGCGATGAGGCCGGTATGGTCACCGACCGCCTTGCGCATGGCCGCCGCGTTGTGGCGCAGGGCTCCGTGGTCGATCTCGGCGCGGACGCGCCAGGACTCGCCGGCCGGGTTCACGGCTTCTTTGCGGATCCCTCGAGCATCTGGGGATCGAGCTGCAGCATTTGCATCACGCCTTCACCGCTGGTGATACGGGGCATCTCGCCGTCCCAACGCTCGATAGTGCGAAGACGGAGCACCTCCGGGTGCCCGCTCAAGGCTTCCGCTTCGCGTGTGATCGCTTCGGCCCGGGCAATCGACTCCGCCTCGATGGTGAAGGCTTGGGCGGCGGCCGCCAGTTTCACTTCCTCGGCGGCGGCCTCGGCCTGGGTCACGCGGCGGAGCTTTTCGTTCTTGGCCTGCAGAGCCGCTTGCTCAGCCTGCACCTTGGACTCGATCGCTTTGTTGAATTCGTCGGAGAATTTGAAGTCAGTGATGGCCACGTTGGCGATGTTCAGGGCGCCTTGGACTTCCTTCTCATCGAGGGTGGTGTTGATGAACGATTCGATGGCTTGTTGGATCTGCTGTTTGACCACTTCCCGCTGGGTTACCAATTGTTCGGCGGTGAATTTTGCGGTGACCGCTTTGACTGATTCCTGAACGGCAGGATTGACGATGGTCGCGGCGATCTTTTCCGGCGTGCCCACCCGCTGGAAAGTGAGGGGGGCGAGGTCTCCGTTGATGGCATAGGTCGTGGTGACATCGGTGGTGACAATCTGCAAGTCGCGCGAGGCGGCAGTGGCCTTGGCTTCGCTCGCGGTGAGGCGTGTTGTCATGGGAACCACCTCCTCGGCGAACGGCATTTTGAAATGGAGACCTTCGGGCAGGGCCACATCTTTGACCGCGCCGAAGCGTTTGACCACCCCGACCGTGCCGGAATCGACGGTGACAAAGACGCCGGCGGCGGCCACCAGAAGCAGAATGACGATAACGAGGAGCGGGGCGAACTTTCCGGCCAATTGCGTGGCATCGGCAGATCCGGAGATGGAATGTTTCATCGTCAGGAAGGATTGGAGTTGCGGTCGCGGCGGGCGTCGATAAACGACTTCACGCACAGGGCGACGAAAATGAGAGACAGGACGGCGAAGGCCGCCTGCACGCCGACGGCCGCGGCGCGCTCCACGGCTTCCCCGGAGAGAAGGGCGGGAACTTTCCCCAGACTTTTTGCCGTGCCGAGAAAACCGAGCAGTCCGACCAGCGCCGCGATGTGGCCACCGTGCTTCAGGCTCTTGAGTGACACCGCGCCGGCGATGGCGAGGAGCAGGCCGAAGATGGACGGAATGAGCGCAGTCCAAGACTGGGCCCCGGTGATTAGATACGCCCCGATGCCCAGCAGGACAAAGATGACGGCGAAACTAAAGATGATGCGTGGCATGTTCATAGAGGTAAAACACTAGAGGTGCCGATCCCTCCTGCCAAGGTCAACAGGCAACTGCGGCGGCAAATGAAGGGCCGTTCACCGGAGCTTATCTTCCGCCCGCGCTGGCTTGCATCGGCAAAGCATGATACCCATCGCCTTATGAAGCGATTGTTCGCTTTCCTCACCCTCGCCCTGACCTCGGTCGCCGCGGGGCAGGAATTGCAAAAATTCGAGGGCTGCCGGGTGGTTGATTCTGGTTGGGCGGACGGCGACAGCTTTCCGGTCACCCTTCCGGACGGCAAAGAAATCGTCCTACGTTTGTACTATGTCGACTGTAACGAGACATCGGCCACGACGGAGACCGACCAGCGACGGGTGCGGGACCAATCTTCGTATTTCGGGATTGATGACCATCAAGTGACCTTGGCCTCCGGACGCCGCTCGGCCGAGGAAGTGCGCAAGTTGCTGGCCAAACCATTCACCGTGCATACTGCGTTCGCCTCCGCCCCGGGCCGCTCGGCCAAGCCGCGCACTTACGGTTTCGTCACGTTGTCCGACGGACGTGACCTCGGTGCAGTGCTCGTGGGGGTGGGTCTGGCGCGGAGTTTCGGTGTCTGTCGGGGCACGCCGGATGGCCTGACCACGGATGCAGCCGAGGCCCAGATGGATGACCTCGAACTCGGCGCCGCGATCGCCCGCCGCGGCATTTGGGCGAAGACGGATGCGCAGCGCCTCATCTCTCTGCGTGAAGCGCAGAGGGTGGAGGAACGGGAATTGCAAGAGGCGTTCGGCCAGAGTCCGGGCGAGCCGCTCGACCCGAATACGGCCACGGTGGACCAAATCATGCTCCTGCCCGGTATTGGCGAGGTGTTGGCCGAGCGCATCGTCGAGGGCCGGCCCTACAAATCCTTGGACGACCTGCGCCGTGTTCCCGGCATCGGGGAAAAAGTTTTCGCCGGGCTCAAAGATTCCCTGCAGATTGCGCCTTGAGCGGCATGCAAGAGAGACAATACTAAGACTTTAATCACGGATGACACTGATGGCACGGATACCGGAACAAAGTGGGAATGATCGTACGGCACGGCCTCGATCATATGCCTTGCTCCTGCAGCCTTCTTTCTTCTCTAAATCATCTGTGAAATCCGTATTATCCGTGGTTAAGGAAAATGGCTTTTGCTCAGTCTAGCATGGAAAGTTTCTACTCCTCCGATCCGGTCTTCCGCATGGCCGTGAAGCAATTCGAAGTGCTGGCTGATCACCTCGAAATCCCGCAGCAATACCGTCAGCGCATCATCCAGCCCAAGCGCTCGGTCACCGTGTCGCTGCCCATCGAATTGGATGACGGGCGGGTGGAAGTTTACCACGGCTACCGTGTCCAGCACCACCTGAGCATCGGCCCGACCAAAGGAGGCACGCGGTTTTCGCCCCGTCTTACGCTTGGCGAATCGGCGGCCCTCTCCGTTTGGATGAGTTGGAAATGCGCGCTGGTCGGCCTGCCTTACGGCGGCGCGAAAGGCGGGGTAGCCGTCGATCCGAACAAGCTTTCCCGCCGCGAGATGGAGAAACTTTCCCGCCGCTACATGCAGGAAATGATCCCGTTCGTCGGACCACGCACCGACATCATGGGACCCGACATGGGGACCAACGCGCAGGTTATGGCCTGGTTCATGGACACCTACTCGATGCATGCGGGCCATGCCGTGCCGGAAATCGTCACTGGAAAACCGGTCGCCATCGGCGGGGTGGCCGGTCGGCGCGAGTCAACCGGACGCGGGGTGGTCTTCCTCGTCGAGCGAGCGCTGGACCATCTGAATATCGAACCGGCCAAGTGTACCGCCATCGTGCAGGGCTTCGGCAATGTGGGATCGGTCACCGCCTGCGGGTTGGCCTACCGGTCGGGCATGAAAATTACCGGGCTGAGTGACCACACCGTGTGCCTTTACGATCCGAAGGGTCTCGATGTTTCCGCCGCCGACCGCCACGTGCAGGAGCATAAAACGCTGAAAGAGTTTCCGCAGGGCGAGCGGGTCAAACCGGAGGATTTTCTCACTTTGCCGTGCGATGTGCTCGTGCCGGCCGCCGTGGAGCGCGTCATCCACGCGAGTAACGCGGCCTTGCTGCGTTGCCGTGTGCTGGCCGAAGCAGCCAACGGTCCGACCACGCCAGAGGCCGATGAATTGCTCGACCAGCGCCGGGAGGAAATTTTCGTCATCCCCGATGTCCTCTGCAACGCGGGTGGGGTGATCACTTCCTACTTCGAATGGGTGCAGGACATGCAAAGCCTGTTCTGGACCGACATTGAAATGACCGATCGACTCTACCGCATCCTCGACACCGCTTTCAATGCGGTGAGCAAGCGGTCCAAAGAGCGCAATGTTTCCAATCGTACGGCTGCCATGGCGATCGGCATCGAGCGCGTGCTGGAGGCCAAGCGGGATCGCGGGTTGTTCCCGTGATCGTGGGGGGCGGTTTGCCGGCCCTTCAGCGCAACTCCAGCACCACCGGACAATGGTCCGAGCCCGTGACTTGCGAAAGGATACGCGCGGCTTTGACCCGCGGTACGAGCTCCGCCGAGATGAGGAAGTAATCGATACGCCATCCGATGTTCCGAGGACGCGCACCGTTCATGTAGCTCCACCATGTGTAGTGGCCGTTGCCTTGGGTGAAGAGACGGAAAGTGTCGACAAATCCGGCGTCGATGAGTGCTTGGAATTCCGTGCGCTCCTCGTCGGTGAAGCCTGCGTTGTTCCGGTTGGTCTTGGGGTTGGCCAGATCGTGCTCGGTATGCGCGACATTGAGGTCGCCGCAGACAACGACCGGCTTTTTCTTCTCCAGCTTTTTGAGGTAAGCGCGGAAGGCCGGTTCCCACTGCCGCGTGCGGTAATCGAGCCGCGTCAGTTCGCGCTGGGAATTCGGGGTGTACACGTTGACCAAGAAGAAGTCGTCATACTCCAGGGTAACCACGCGCCCTTCCTTGTCGTGTTCAGCATTGCCGATGCCGGCGGTTTGGTCCGCTGGCTTCTTTTTGGCAAAAGTGGCCGTTCCGGAGTAACCCGGCTTCTCGGCAGAGTTCCAGTGCGGCACGAATCCGCGCGGCCAGTTCGTATCGGCGACCTGCTCGGGTCGTGCTTTGATCTCCTGCAGGCAGAGCACGTCGGGCTTTTCGGCGGCCCAAAATTCAAGGAGGCCCTTGCCGAGAATCGAGCGCAGGCCGTTGACGTTCCAAGAGATGAATTTCATAAGTTCGGGGAATGGGAAATGGGACTTATGCGTCCAGCCTTCCGTGCAAGGTCGCCTCGTCAACCACAGGAACGCCGAGCGACTTTGCCTTTTCCAGTTTGCTCCCCGCTTCCTCCCCGGCGAGCACGTAGCTGGTTTTTTTGCTCACGCTGCCGCTCACGGTCCCGCCATGGCGTCGGATCAGTTCGGCAACTTCGTCGCGGGGGCGGCCGAGGGTGCCGGTGATGACCCACGTTTCGCCGGCCAGTTGTTGCGAGGCGGGGACGCTGTGCTCGTCGTGCTCGCCGAAATTGAGCCCGTGCTGCCGTAGTGATTCGACGAGTTGCCGGTTATGAGCGAGGCGGAAGAAACCGTGGATTTCTTTGGCCACCACGCCACCGACGTCCTCCGTGCTTTCCAATTCTTCGACCGAAGCCGAAGCCACCCGACCGAGCGTGTGGAATCTCCCGGCCAACTTTCGCGCGACCGAGACACCGACGTGCATGATGCCGAGGCCGAAAAGAAGGCGCCAGAGCGGCTGTCCTTTGCTCTGCTCGATTGCGGCGAGAAGATTGGCCGTGCTTTTCTCGCCCATGCGTTCAAGGGCCGATACGTTTTCGGCTTGGAGTGCGTAGATG
>CAIZMQ010000075.1 GCA_903934135.1 uncultured Verrucomicrobiota bacterium | reverse complement strand
CTCCAACATACAACGCAGAAGCACGACCGACCGGAAGCTTATAGATTGGAAGGTCTGGTCCCATGCAGGCCCATGCATGAAAGGGGCTAAGCCGCACTCTGTGCGTTCCGCCCCGAAGGCTTTGGTCGCCGATCACCGGGTGACAAAGCGGCTCTTGACGGATTTCAGAGTGTCTTTTGGCCGGGTTCCCGAACCTGCTTTTTCTCACTGACCGGGGATTCAGTCCCCCAAGACGCCGGCGGCGTGGGGAAACGCTTCGCGCAGGCGGCGCAGGGCCGTGCGGCCCAACTCGACCGGTGCGGAGAGGCCGCGCAAGGTGATGCGTGCGCCGCGGGTCGGGCTGACCTCGATGGTTTCAACGCGTTCCACGTTGACCATGAGCGAACGGTCGAGCCGGAGGAGAGGGGGAGAGGGCAGGGTTTCGGCGAAACTGCCGAGGGTCCGGCAGACGAGAAGAGGGTGCCCGCCTTCGGTGGTGATGCGGGTGAAGTCGCCATCGGCCTCGAGGAGAATGAGATCGTCGGCCGGAGCGACCACGGTGCGCCCGGGGGTGCGGAGGCAAATGCGGTCGGAATCGCTGTAGACCGGCTCGACCGGGCTTTGTCCGAGCGCGTGGCGCAACCGGGCGACGGCCGTAGCCAGCCGGTGGGGCCGCACGGGTTTGAGCAGGTAGTCGACCGCGTCGACCTCGAAAGCTTGCACCGCGAATTCGCTGTGCGCGGTGACGAAGACCACGGGCAATGGTGAGGGCAGTTGGGTCAAAAGAGCAAACCCGTCGCCGTGAGGCATGCGGATGTCGAGGAAGAGGGCCTGCGGCCGGACGAGGGGAATGATTTCCACGGCTTCCCCGATGCTTTCCGCTTCGCCGCACACTTGCACTTCGGGAAGTTGCTCCAACTCGGCCCGCAGGCCTTGGCGGGCCAGGGACTCGTCGTCGATGAGCATCACGCGGAGCATGGCGGGTCCCATAGTTGCAGGGTTGCGATGACGCGGCCACCGTGTTCTGCCAGGGTGAAAGCGTGCCGTTGGGGATAGTGCAATTCGAGCCGGCGCCGGAGGGTTTCGAGCCCGAGCCCGGGATGCGAAGCTTCGGCCGGGGTCAGGGAGCCGGAGTTGGCCACGGTGATTTCGAGCAAGTTGCTCTCGACGCTGGCGTGCAAATCGATGTCGAGTCCGGCGGCCGAGCGATCGAGGCCGTATTTGACCGCGTTCTCGACGAGCGGTTGGAGGAGGAAGCTCGGCACGAGCCGCCGGCGCGCCGGCTCGGAGGCCTCGACGTGGAAATGCAGGCGGTGGCCGAAGCGGGCGCGCTCGATGCGCAGGTAGCTCTCCATCGCGCCAAGTTCGGTGGACAAGCGTGCGATGGGTTGTTTGCGGTGGTCGAGAGAGTAGCGCAGGTAGTCGGAGAGTTCGCCGACCATTTCCACCGCGATGTCCGGGTGCGGACGGATCTCCGCGGCGATGCCATTGAGGGAGTTGAAGAGGAAGTGCGGGTCGAGCTGGGCGCGGAGCATTTGCAACTCCATGCGTTGGGCTTCGCGCTGGGCTTCCTGCCGCCGGTCTTGTTCGCGCGAGCGGTCGGTATCGGCCCAGAGCCAATAGTAGCCAAGACTCCACATCATGAAGGTGGTCCAGACGAAGAGCAGGCGCAGGAAGGCAGCCACCGGCAGGGCAAACCAAGGGTTGTACCATCCGACCCAAAGGCTGACCGCGACCGTCATGGCGCCTTGCAAAGCAGCGGCCCCTAAGCTGAGGAAAATCATGAGGAAGGCAGAGGACAAACCGAAGTCGCGACGGCTCCGCCGGTAAATGCTGCGCAGGGCGAGAGCGAGGAAAAGGCATATGCCTTCGAAGACCAGAGTGGAAACCAGCGCATACCACAGCGGCAGACCCATCAAAAGGCGGATGCCAAAGGCTATGGCACCGAAAAGGCCCCAAAAGAGCAGGTTGAGCTGCCAGACGGGCAGGCTGCGCGCGAAGAGGGCATGCCAGCCGCGGGCAGGCGCGTGGGTGTGGGTCATCTCAACCGTCTTTTTCGCATGTTGCGGGCGGGGCGACCAATGACTTTTTCCTCCGCGCGGCCGATTCACCGAGTTTGTCGGAGGATTCATCGAGACGGTGGTGCGCGCCGCGAGGTGGTGTGTCAAAGCGCTGGTATGACCTCCACCTTCCTCCGGAATATCATCATGGCGGCCGCCGCCATCCTGCTGCAGGGCCAAAGTGCCTCGGCCACCATCACCGCCACCACGCGTATCGACAATGACTGGGGTTCAGGACTCACTGGCACCGTTGTGTTGCGCAATACGAGCAGCGTGCCGGTCAGCAACTGGTCGGTTACGCTGACCATACCGGCGACTATTTCCTCGATTTGGAATGCGGCCATCGTTTCGCGCCGCGGGAACAGCAGCGTGGTCAAGCCGGCGGCCTGGACTGCCAAGATCCCCGCCGGTGGCACCGTGGAGTTTGGCTTTACGGCCAAGCCTGGTGGCTTTGCCGCGAACCGCATTAGCGTGGCGGTGACGGGCCAAAGCCCCGCGCCTAGCCCAACGCCCGCCCCGACCCCCGTACCGCCACCCGTCATCACGCCGCCGCCGTCCACCCCGAATGCGGCCATCACCGCCACCACGCGCATCGACAATGATTGGGGTTCCGGACTGACCGGTGCCGTCGTCCTGCGCAATACGAGTGGAGCGCCGATCAGCAATTGGTCGGTCACGTTGACCATGCCGGCGACCATTTCCTCGATTTGGAATGCCGCCATCGTCTCGCGCAGCGGGAACAGCAGTGTGGTCAAGCCGGCCGGCTGGAATGCCGCGATCCCCGCCGGCGGAATGGTCGAGTTTGGCTTCACGGCCCAGCCCGGCGGCTTCGCGGCCAGCCGGATCAGCGTGTCGGTGCAAGGGCAAACATCGGTGCCGCCGGTGGTTCCCACCCCAACGCCCATCCCTGTGCCCCCGACTCCCACCCCGGCGCCTACGCCGACACCCACGCCCGCACCCACACCGGTGCCGCAGCCCACGCCGCAACCGACCCCTGCTCCGAGCCCGGTCGTTCCCGCGCCTGTCCCTACGCCGACCCCGGTACCCGGCGTGACGGACGGCTATGACAAAATGCCGACCGTCGAGCAGCGGAAAATTGTCGGTTACTATCCGAACTGGGGGATTTACCAGAAGAAGTTTCCGGTGACAAAAGTGCGGGGCAACCGTCTCAATGTGATCAACTACGCCTTCTTGATGGCGCTCGATCGCACCATGCCGTCGGCCTGGAACCGGGTGGTCTCCACCTATCGCGGCTGGCGCTACAGCAATTATCATCCCTTCATCCAGGAACCCGCGGGCAGCAGCCTGACCGCGGGGGTCGCCCTCTTCGACGAGTATGCGGACGTGGGGGCCAACTCGCCCGCGGAGGTTCTGACCATGACCCCGGCCTTCCGCGAAAACTCGAACTTCGCCCAGTTGCGGAATCTGAAGCGTGAAAACAGCAAGTTGCGCACCATGATTTCGATCGGCGGGTGGACCTTGTCCTCGCCCTTTTTCTCGATCGCGAGGGACGCGCAGAAGCGCACGGATTTTGCCACGTCGGCGGTCTACGTCATGGCCCGCTACGGTTTCGATGGCATCGACATCGACTGGGAATATCCGGGTGGTGGCGGGCTGGATCAATCGGCCCTGGCCAACCCGGCCTCGGATGGCGCGAACTTTCTCGCCCTCTTGCGGGCCCTGCGTGAGGAGTTGGATCGTCAGGAGGCAAAAGACGGCCGCGGCTACTACTTGAGCATCGCGGGACCGGGCGGGGACGAAAAGATCGCCAACTTCGATCCGGCGGCGGTGGCCGGGATTGTCGATTGGATCAATGTGATGACCTATGACTTCCAGGGCGGGTGGGACAACTACACCGGGCACCAGTCGCCCATGGTCAGCACCAACCCCTCGACGGCCCGCAAAAACTGGTCGGTCTCCGGGGCCATGGGCCAGTATCTCAACGGGCTCAACGGCAAGAGGGGTGTGCCCCCTGCCCAGTTGGTGGTCGGCGTTCCGTTCTATGGACGCGGCTGGGATTCCGTGCCGCCGGGCCCGCGCAATGACGGATTGGGTCAGAGCGGCACCGAGGCACTGTCTTCCCTCGGGGAGACGGAGTTTCCTTATGATCGCCTCTATGCCGACGGTTACTTGTCCTTTGCCTACGGGCGGACCATGGGCATGAACGGTTACACCCGATTCTGGGATCCGGTCGCGCAGGTCCCTTACCTCTACTCGGCGACCGCCCGGCGCATGGTCACGTTCGAGGACCCGGAATCGGTCGGAATCAAGATGAACTACGTGAACCAGACGGGCCTGGGTGGGGTCATGTTTTGGGAGCTGAGCGAGGATGAAACCACAGCGGAACGCTCCCTCTTGGAAACCATCTACCAGAAGCTCCGCCTGCCCTGAGCGTCCGGAAAGCGAAGCCCGGCCACGGGGGCCGGGTTTTGTCTGTCATAAAGCCCGATACGGTTGGACAGTCCGGGCGGGGGGATCTGGAATGGGCGCCATGCTTATCTTCTCCGAAGGCGAATTGATTGTGCGGGATGACCTGAAATATCCGGAGGGTGTGCTCGTGGTGGACGGTCGGGACGCCCGGGGCGATCTGCTGGTCCGTCCGCTCGGTGGCGGCTTCCAATTCATCCTGCCGTCCGCCGAGGTTGCTCGTTTCCAGCGGGTCGAACCGGCCGAAACGATTGAAGTGTTCAGTCCGGGAACCTACGCCCTCGAGGGTCTTGACGGGAAGTTCGCGGGGTGGTCGGACGGCTCGTCTTGGTTCGGGTGGGAAAAGCCCTGTTTTACCCGGGAGGTCGCCGAACGCATTGTCCGGGCGACCGGACGCCGCTGGACTTACGAGGAACCGGCCGATGAATTCGTGGTGGCCAACTCCGCGGGACGGGGCTCCGATCACTTTACCGGTGAAACGATCGAACTCGGCGATGGCGGGTCGGCTACCGTCTACTTCATCGGCGCCGGTTCGTGGACTTGGGACAAGGCGAAGCCGGGCATGGTGCGGAGGTGAAAAAGTTTTAGCCGAGGGTGACGCTTGCACGCGGAGCGAGTTTTGGGTGGGAAGGTGGGAAGGTAAGAAAGTGGGAAAGTGAGAAGGTGGGAAGGTTGGCGGCCAGAGGTCCCGTTTTGCGGGGGAGTTGTCGAGGACATAGGGTTTGCCGGCAGAAAGGCAGCCATATGTTGCTCACGGACTTTGTCGGATCGACGAAGATGCCGCCGGTCGTTTTCTCGTCATCAGCGGTGCGGCGCAACAGTAGCGGCGGCGCGAAACAAGGCGCCGACGTCTGCCGCATGGGTGATAAGAAAGTTTCGGCCCGTCAATTGACCCATGGCTGCGCCTCCTCGACATCGCGCCACAGGGCGCGGGGATAATCTTTCGCTTCGTGGAAGCGTCCGTCCTTGGTGAGGTAAGAGACACCGCAATGAACGAGACACCATCCGGTGAGAAGTCCGGACTCGTCCAATTTGCGGCAGGCTCCCTCTGCGGCCTGCCGGAATGTGCCCCGTTGCGGAGCCCGGTAGAAAAGGTAAGGGAACATGATGCCGTAAAAGCCATCTTGACCGGTCATGCCCTGGAAGAGCGGTAGCCACGGGCCACCCAACTTGCCAAGTTCGAGGCCGAGCGCGGTGTTGGCCTCCGCGCCACCGGCCGCGATGCCGGCGAGGAGCACGGGGACGACTTGCGGTAGCTGTGCGGGGTTGCGCGTCATGAGCAGGGAGGGCGCGCGCGGATTCCTGAAGAAGATGATCCTTGTCGTGCCGGCCGACACCGTATGCTCGAACGCGGCCCGCAATTTCACCGCGTAGAGATCGGGCAGGTCGGGATCTGGGCGCAGGGAGGGTGCGCAGCCTTGCGGCAGCGCCGCGAGGGCGGCGGGTTTTGTCTTGGTCATGAGGACGTTTCCTTAAACGCACCAAGGGAGCTTTGCTTTCCGGTCGATCCGATCGACCAGCGCATTGATGCGGGAAAGACTCGCTCTCCCGCACCAAGCCACCGTGGGTTCTCCTCCCCGGTTGGCAGCCCTGCCTTTGACGGCAGGACACTCTTGATGCTGGTCATACCAATGCACCCCATGGGGAGGGGACTCAAACGCCGAATGCGTCATAGCGGCATCCCCTGATACCAAGGGTGCCCGGCGAGCGGAGACCCTCCGGAACGATGCCCGGGCTTGTCTCCCCGCCCGTCCCGCGGGAAGGTCGCTGGATGCATCCGTGGCGGCCAAGCGAAGTGGAAGAAGTCTTCTGCCGGTCGAGCGGGCCGGGCGGACCGCACGTCAACAAGGTCTCCACGGCGGTGACCCTCCGTCACTTGCCGACCGGCATCTCCGTGCGGGTCAGCACCTCGCGATCCCAAGCCCGCAATCGGGCCGAGGCTACGCGTTTGTTGGCGGCCAAACTGGAGGCCGCCGCCGCGGCCGCGCGTCAATCGCAGCTTGCCGAGGTTTCCAAAGATCGCCGGCGCAAGGCGAAGCGCTCGAGAGCGACCAAACGCCGCTTGGTCGAATCGAAGCGCCGGCGTGGCGAGATGAAGCAGTTGCGGCAAAAGGTGTCTTGATTCTGCTCGTGATGAGGGGAGGGTTCGGGTGCGGCGTGCTTTCCGGGATGGGGGGACACCGACGGGGCTTGATCGCCTGCGGCGATCTCCGGGGGTTTGACTTTGTGTGGCTGGGGATTTGTTTTGCTTGGGCAAAACGGGGCCGGTCGAACTTCGTTCTTCATCCCCCGGGAGCTTTTAGGCCGCCTTCGGCGGGTTTGGAGGTAAGGGGATTGATCGCCTGCGGCGATCTCCGGGGGTTTGACTTTGTGTGGCTGGGGATTCGTTTTGCTTTGGCAAAACGGGGGCCGGTCGAACTTCGTTCTTCATCCCCCGGGAGGTTTTAGGCCGCCTCCGGCGGGTTTGGAGGTAAGGGGATTCGAACCCCTGGCCTTCTCATTGCGAACGAGACGCTCTACCAACTGAGCTATACCCCCGGGAAACTGCGTTTATCTAAGCACTACCGGCTGGTCCGGGCAAGTCCCGCCACGGTGACTCAGGCTTTGGCGTAGAGCTCGGCGCCTTTTTCGGTGAACTCGCGTGACTTTTCGGCCAAACCGGCCCGGAGGGCATCTTTTTCGGCCAATCCTTGCTCGGCGGCGTAGCGTCGGACGTCCTCCGTGATCTTCATGCTGCAGAAATGCGGGCCGCACATGGAGCAGAAGTGGGCGGATTTTGCCCCTTCTTGCGGGAGGGTTGCGTCATGGAACTCGCGGGCCGTCTCGGGGTCGAGGCCGAGGTTGAATTGGTCCTCCCAACGGAACTCAAAGCGCGCCTTGCTCAGGGCGTTGTCCCGGTATTGCGCGCCGGGATGGCCTTTGGCCAGGTCTGCGGCGTGGGCGGCAATCTTGTAGGTGATGACCCCGTCTTTGACGTCCTTCTTCTCGGGCAGCCCGAGGTGCTCCTTGGGTGTGACATAGCAAAGCATGGCGCAGCCGTACCATCCGATCATGGCCGCGCCGATGCCGCTGGTGATGTGGTCGTAACCGGGCGCGATGTCGGTGGTCAGCGGCCCGAGGGTGTAAAAAGGCGCCTCGTGGCACCACTCGAGTTGCTTGGCCATGTTTTCCTCGATCATGTGCATGGGCACGTGGCCGGGGCCTTCGTTCATGACCTGCACCCCGCGATCCCACGCGCGCGTGGTCAGTTCACCCTGCACTTCAAGTTCCCCGAATTGCGCTTTGTCATTGGCATCGGCGATGGAACCCGGACGCAGGCCGTCGCCGATGGAGAAGCTCACGTCGTAGGCGGCCATGATCTCGCAGATCTCGTCCCAGTGGGTGTAGAGAAAATTCTCCCGGTGGTGTGCGAGGCACCATTTGGCCATAATGGACCCGCCGCGGCTGACGATTCCGGTCATGCGCTGGGCGGTGAGGGGAATGAAGCGGAGGAGCACGCCGGCATGGATGGTGAAGTAGTCGACGCCTTGTTCGGCCTGTTCAATGAGGGTGTCGCGGAAGATGTCCCACGTGAGGTCCTCGGCCTTGCCGCCCGTTTTTTCGAGGGCCTGGTAGATCGGAACCGTGCCGATGGGCACGGGCGAGTTGCGCAGGATCCATTCGCGCGTGGCATGGATGTTTTTCCCGGTGGAGAGGTCCATCACGGTGTCGGCGCCCCACTTGGTGGCCCAGCGCATCTTCTCGACTTCTTCCCCGATGGATGAGGCCACGGCACTGTTGCCGATGTTGGCGTTGATTTTCACGAGGAAGTTGCGCCCGATGATCATCGGTTCGTTTTCCGGATGGTTGATGTTGGCCGGGATAATGGCACGGCCGGCGGCGACTTCGTCGCGCACGAATTCGGGCGTGATTTCGCGGGGAATCCTTTGCGGGAACCGGCGGAAGACAGACGGGGTGAATTCGCCGGCCGGATTCTGCGCGCTGCCGGCATGCTGTTTGTCGAGGCTCTGCCGGTTGGTGTCCCCGGCCCGGTCCGCGAGATCGGCGCGGCCCATGTTTTCCCGGATGGCGATGAATTCCATCTCGGGGGTAACGATGCCTTGGCGAGCATACCAGAGCTGGGTCACGGGATGTCCGGCCGACGCGCGCAGGGGTTTGCGGCGGAGTCCGGGAAACTCCTGGAGCGCGGCCTTGGCTTGGCGCTTGGCGGCGTGGTCGGCATGGGCGGCGGAGAGATAGCCGTTGTCGCCGGGTTGGGTGTGGCGTCCGTCGTATTCGGCGACATCACCCCGGGTCACAATCCAGGCGCGGCGCAGGCCGGGCAGGCCGTGCTCCACGTCGCCGCGGAATTCTTCGTCACCCCACGGGCCGCTTGTGTCATAAACCCGCACCGGGTCATTGGCCTCGAGGTGGCCGTCGAAATTTTTGGTCGGCGAAAGACTGATTTCGCGGAAGGGCACGCGAACGTCGGGGTGCTGGCGCCCGGGGACGTAGACCCGCGAGCTGTTGGGGAGGGAGGGCTCGGGGGTGGAGCCGGATGGTGACGGGTCGGAGATCATGGGTATCGCGCCGGGGAGGGTGCGCACGGCAAAGATGGTCTCCGCTCCCTGCGCCGGCATGACCCGGATCAGGTTCGAAGGGTCATCCACTGCTCCTGCGGTGAAACTCTCAGCCTTTGCGGCTCCCCTGCTTGGGACAGTCTGCCGCGCGGTCCGCGGCGGGGCAAGGCTAGCGATCGTCGTCCGGCGAGCCCGGGGCCGCCGCGGCGCCGTCCGAGTCAAGGATGCGCTCGAGGGCATCGGCGAAGTCGTCGAGTGCTTCGTCCGGAATCATGATGGTATCCCGGCGGCCATTGACGTCCTCGGTGATTTTCAACACGCGGCCGCGGTTGTTCTCTTTGTAGTCGAGGAAGAAAATCTTCCGCCCCGCGACAACTTTCTCCGAAGCCAGGACCCGGTCCGGACTCCGCGAATAATCTTCATTCATGCCGTTCACTCCTTGCTCCTCGCAAGGACCAATAAAGAAGCGACCGGAACCGTGAGCAAGGAGAAAAGGTTGAGGGCCATGGAAATTCCGTGCAGGCGGGCGAAGTCCGGCGTGCCGGGGGCATGGCCGGCGATGGCGGGTTGGACAAGGAGGGGCGTCGCGGCGAGGGCGGCGAGGGCGATGGATTGCAGGGCGAGGGCGGCGCTGTCGCGGCGGTCGCGGCGACGGAGCCAGAGGACGATGGTGGCAAGGAGGCCGAGGGCGATGGCCACCGAGAAATAGGCGGGGAAGAGCGCGGTGGTGACTTCGCCGGCGCGCTCGCGGGGGAAGACCCCGAAAAGGTGTCGGGCCACGCCGAGGGTGAAAAACCAGAGGACGGCGGTCCACGCGCCGGCCAGGAAGGTGTAGAGGGGCATGGGGTAAGTTGAGGGTTGAGAGTTGAGGTTGAGGGTTGAGGCGGGGAGGGGGCCGACTCCCAACGGCACCTTAGCGCAGTCCGACGGCGGTTTTAACCCGGGCCATGACGGCTCCGGCCAATTGGTTGGCGTGGTCGGCGCCTCGGCGCAGGACGTCCTCGACATGGGCCCGGTCGGCTGCCAGTTCGGCGCGTTTGGCCCGCATGGGCGCGAAGTATTCCCAGACCGTGGCGAAGAGTTGTTTTTTGAAGTCGCCGTAACCGGTGCCGCCGGCGCGGAATTTTCCGGCCATGGCGGCCGCTTCGTCCGCGGAGGCGAAAAGTTTGTAGAGTTGGTAGATCGCGTTGGTCTCGGGATCTTTGGGTGCCTCGACCGGGGTCGAATCGGTGACCATGCCCATGATTTTCTTCTTCATGGTTTTTTCGTCGGCGAAAATTTCGATTGTGTTGCCGTAGCTCTTGCTCATCTTGGCGCCGTCCGTCCCGGGCACGAGGGCGGCGTCCGCCCGGATGAAGGGTTCCGGGAGTTTGAAAACCGGGCCGAAGGTCTCGTTCATTTTGACCGCGATATCACGGGTCACTTCGAGATGCTGCTTCTGATCCTTGCCGACCGGCACGATGTCGCTGTCATAGAGGAGGATGTCCGCCGCCATGAGCACGGGGTAGCTGAAGAGCGCATGCGACGGGGCGACGCCGTGGGCGATTTTGTCCTTGTAGGAGTGGCACCGCTCGAGAAGTCCCATGGGGGTGACCGTGCTGAGGATCCAGGTGAGGAGCGGGACTTGCGTGATGTCGGACTGGCGGAAAAGGAAGGCTTTGGCCGGGTCGAGGCCACAGGCGAGAAAGTCGAGGGCCACGTCGCGCGAATAGCGCCGCAGGGCATCGGCATCATGCAGCGAGGTGAGCGCGTGGAGGTCGGCGATGAAGTAAAGGGCTTCGCCTTGGTCTTGCAGTTCGACCCCGGGCTGCATCATGCCGAGGTAATTCCCGAGGTGCAGGGCGCCGGAGGGCTGGATGCCGGAAAGGATGCGTTTCATGCGAGGCGGGGATTAAACCACAAGCGGAGCCCGGCAGGAAGCGGGGTGTCGAGGGTCGGGTTGACGGCCGGTTTTTCCCGGTCAGGTCCTCGAGAAGGCGGCGGCAAAGAGGAACCGGTGTGCCGCTGGGTGGGTGAGTGGGCCACCGGGTTTAATCTTTTCGCATCAGTAGAGGTAATTTTCCGGCAGGGGAAAGGCGTTGCGGATGAGGGTGATCTCAGGGGCCTCGTGGTCCGCGGCGAGGACCTCGACGATGTCGAAGCGGAAACGGATGTCGGGGTAATTGAGGAGGCGAAGCCAGGCCATGGCGCCCTTTGCCACGCGGCGCTGTTTGTCATAGTCGACGGCGTCGGAGGGGCGTCCGCGTTCCTCGCTGGCGCGGGTTTTCACTTCGACGAAGACGAGGGTCTCGGCCGGTTTGTCCCGGCAGACAAGGTCGATTTCGCCGCCGCCGGGCGGGACGAAGTTGCGGTAAAGGATCCGGTAGTGGTGGCGGCGGAGGTAGCGGGCGGCCTGGTCCTCGCCCCATTGCCCGAAGACAACGTGCCTAGGAAGCGGCTTGGAGCGCGGCTTCGGCTTGCCCCACGGGGGCAAAAGAGCGGCGATGGACGGGACAAGGGCCATGGTGGCGGAGGGCTTCGAGGTGCTGACGGACACCATAGCCTTTGTGCCGGGCAAAGCCATACTGCGGATATTCGGCATCGAGCGCGACCATGAGCCGGTCGCGGGTGACTTTGGCCATGATGCTGGCCGCGGCGATGCTCAGGCTGAGGGCGTCACCACCGACCAATGCGCTGTGCGGCACGGGGAGGTCGCGCACGGGGAGTCCGTCGACCAAGGCGTGGTCGGGCCGGGCGGGGAGGGCACGCACCGCGCGCGCCATGGCGAGGTGGGTGGCGCGGAGGATGTTGTGGCGATCGATTTCTTCGACCGTGGCCAGACAGGCGGCCCAGGCCACGCCAGGGTGGGTGGCGAGGACGGTGAAAATTTTTTCACGGCGGGCGGCCGGGACTTTTTTCGAGTCGGTCAGGCCGTCGAGGGCAAAATCCGCGGGGAGGATGACGGCAGCGGCCACGACCGGTCCGGCCAGAGGTCCGCGCCCGGCTTCATCGACCCCGGCGACCAAAAAAAACCCGCGGGCACGCAGGGCGTGCTCGCGGGTGAGATCGCAGGCCATGGAGCGGCCCGGAAAAATTCAGGCCGCGGCTTTGGCGGCGACGCGGGCCTTTTCCTTCACCGTGGTGGCGGATTTGCCTTTGCGGTCGCGGAGGTAGTTGAGTTTGGCCCGGCGGACCGCACCTTTCTTTTCCACTTCGACTTTGGCAATGCGCGGGGAATGCAGCGGGAAGACGCGCTCGACGCCCTCGCCGTAGGAAACACGGCGCACGGTGAAGCTGGCGTTCACGCCGGTGCCTTTGCGTCCGATGACTATGCCGGTGTAAATCTGGATACGCTCTTTGTCACCTTCGATCACGCGGGTGTGAACCTTGATGGTGTCACCCACGGCAAACTTGGTTACTTCGCTCTTCAGTTGCTCGGCCTCGATTTTGTCCAAAATATTCATGACTTGGTTAATTCTCCCGAAAAATGGCCCTGTTGTTTATCTCCGCAACGTCCTGAGGGCAACAACTTTCCTCCGCCCGTGGGGAACATATCGACATATCATGATATATTGATGGGTTGCTTTTGGATGAGGCTCAGGTATTTAATACGACCATGCAGAGTATTGCGACCAAGACGGGGGACGACGGAACAACCTCGTTGTTGTTCGGGCGGCGGGTGGCCAAAACCGATGTGCGCATCGCGGCCAACGGGCGCATCGATGAACTCAACGTGCGTCTGGGCATGGCCAAGGCGTGTTTGCCGCCGGACGAGACCGAAGCGCGCGCCTTCATCGAGCAGGTGCAGCGCAATTTGGTCAATTTGATGGGCGAGGTGGCGGTGGCTCCGGAGGATTGGGAGCGTTATGCGTCGAGCGGCATGCCGAATTTCGACGAGGCGCTCCTCGGGGTGCTCGACGCGCGGGTGGCGCGGTTGGAGTCCGAGGGTTTCACTTATAAAGGTTGGGCCACGCCGGGGGGCAGCTTGCCGGCGGCGGCGCTGGATTGCGCCCGCACGGCGTGCCGGGACGCGGAACTCGGCTTGCTCCAGGTGCGCGATGCGGCCTTGCTTAACCCGGAGCGGGCCGACCTCATGTTGCACTCGCTGAACCGCCTCTCCGACGTCCTTTGGCTCGAAGCCCGCCGGGCGGAAAGCACCGATCGCGCGTCGCAGGCGTAAGTTTGACCATGGCAAAGATGGATACAGCGCAGGCGCTGCAGGCTTTGTTGGCCGAGCGCATCGTTTATCTCGACGGGGCGATGGGCACGATGATCCAGCGGCACAAGCTGGACGAGGCGGCTTACCGCGGGGAGCGTTATAAGGATTGGCCGAGCGACGTCAAAGGCAACAACGACCTGCTCGTCCTGACCCAGCCGGACATCATCCGCGGCATCCACGAGCAATACATCGCGGCGGGCTCGGACCTGATCGAGACGAACACCTTCAATAGCACGACCATTTCGCAGGCCGACTACGGGATGGAGGCGCTGGTTCCCGATTTGAATCTGGCCGCGGCGAGGCTGGCCCGCGAGGCGGCGGACGCCTGCACGGACCGCCGGGTT
This sequence comes from uncultured Verrucomicrobiota bacterium, assembly GCA_903934135.1. GTDB lineage: Bacteria > Verrucomicrobiota > Verrucomicrobiia > Chthoniobacterales > JACTMZ01 > JACTMZ01. The sequence goes on along the minus strand of CAIZMQ010000075.1, from coordinate 3,243 downwards.
TTTGTCGCCGGCGCGGTCGGGCCGATGAGCAAGACCCTGACCATCTCGCGCGATGTGAACGATCCCGGCGCCCGCGAGGTGACCTTCCAGCAGGTGGCGGCGTCTTACCGAGAGCAGATCGACAAATTGATCGAAGGCGGGGTTGATCTCCTCTTGGTTGAAACAGTCTTCGACACGCTCAATTGCAAGGCGGCCCTCTTCGCCATCGCGGAATATTTTGCCGAAAAGAAAATCCGCCTGCCGGTCATGGTGTCGGGCACGATCACCGATTTGAGCGGCCGCACGCTAACCGGGCAGACCACGGAGGCTTTCCTCAATTCCATCGCGCACTTTCCGCTGCTCAGCGTCGGTCTGAACTGCGCGCTCGGCCCTAAGGAGATGCGTCCCTACATCGAGGAGTTGGCCAAGCTGGCGCCGTTTCACGTCAGCACCTACCCCAATGCCGGCCTGCCCGACCCGCTTTCGGAGACGGGATTCCCCGAGACGGCCGCATCGTTGGCCCCGCAGTTGCGCGACTGGGCCGAGCAGGGATGGTTGAACATCATCGGCGGTTGCTGCGGCACGACGCCGGACCACATCGCGGCTATTGTCGCGGCGACGAAGGACCTCAAGCCGCGGCGGATTCCGGAACGCACGCGCACCTTGCGGCTGAGCGGACTCGAGCCGTTCACCGCGCGGCCGGAAATCCCGTTCATCAACGTCGGCGAGCGGACCAACGTCACGGGGTCGCCCAAATTCGCCCAGCTCATCCTGGGCAACCAATACGACGACGCGCTGGCCGTGGCGCGCCAGCAGGTCGAGGCCGGGGCGCAGATTATCGACATCAACATGGACGAGGGCATGCTCGACGGGGCGGCGGCCATGACCAAATTCCTCCAGCTGGTGGCCAGCGAGCCGGATATTTCGAAGGTGCCGATCATGATCGACTCCTCGAAGTTCGAGGTGATCGAAGCCGGGTTGCGCTGCGTGCAGGGCAAGTGCGTGGTGAATTCCATTTCGCTCAAGGAAGGCGAGGAGAAGTTCAAGGAGCAGGCCCGCAAGGTGATGAGCTACGGTGCGGCGGTCATCGTCATGGCCTTCGACGAGAAAGGGCAGGCCGACAATTTCGCGCGCCGCCAGGAAATCTGCTCACGGGCTTACCGTATCCTCGTGGAAGAGGTCGGTTTCCCGGCGGAGGACATCATTTTCGACCCGAACGTCCTCACCGTGGCGACCGGCATCGAGGAGCACAACAACTACGCGGTCGATTTCATCGAGGCCACGCGCTGGATCAAAGAAAACCTGCCCTATGCGCGGGTCAGCGGCGGGGTGAGCAATATTTCCTTCAGTTTCCGCGGGAACAACGCGGTGCGGGAGGCGATGCACACCGCATTCCTTTACCACGCGATCAAAGCCGGCCTCGACATGGGGATCGTCAATGCCGGTCAGCTCGGGGTCTATGCCGAGATTCCGCCGGATTTTCTCGAACTGATCGAAGATGTCCTGCTCAACCGGCGTCCGGACGCGACCGAGCGGTTGGTCACCTTCGCCGAGACGGTGAAAGGCCAGGGCAAAGCGGCCACCGAAAAGGACACCAAGTGGCGCGAGGCTCCGGTCGAGGACCGCTTGGCCCACGCCTTGATCAAGGGCATTGTCGACCACGTCGACGAGGACACGGAAGAGGCCCGGCAGAAGTATGCGCGGCCCCTCGATGTGATCGAAGGCCCCTTGATGAACGGCATGCGCATTGTCGGCGATCTATTCGGCGAGGGGAAAATGTTCCTCCCGCAGGTGGTCAAGAGTGCGCGCGTGATGAAGCGCTCCGTCGCCTGGCTCACCCCTTACATGGAGCGCGAGCGCGCGGCCAACCCGAATGCCCGCGCCCAGGGCAAGGTCCTCATGGCCACGGTCAAAGGCGATGTCCACGACATCGGCAAAAACATCGTCGGCGTCGTCCTGGCCTGCAACAGCTACGAGGTGATCGACCTCGGGGTCATGGTCTCCTGCGAAAAGATCCTCGCCGAGGCCCGCGCCCACGGGGTGGACGTGATCGGCCTGTCCGGTCTGATCACCCCCTCGCTCGACGAAATGATGCACGTCGCGGCCGAGATGAAGCGCGAAGGATTCGACCTCCCGCTCCTCATTGGAGGCGCGACGACGAGCCGCGCGCACAGCGCGGTAAAGATCGCCCCGTATTACGACAAAGAAGTGGTTCATGTGACCGATGCCTCGCGGGTGGTCGGGGTCGTTTCGCAATTGCTCAACCCGGAGACGCGACCGAAATTCGCGACCGACTTGGCCGCCGACTACGAGCGCTTGCGGGTCGAATTTGCGGCCAAGCAGCGGGACACCAAACTGGTCAAAATCGACGAGGCGCGGAAGCGGCGGTTTGCTCCGGATTGGTCGAAGGAACAAATCGACACCCCGGGCTTCACCGGGGTGAAGGTTTTCGATGATTTTCCGCTCGAGGAGCTGGTCGATTACATCGACTGGTCGCCCTTTTTCCATGCGTGGGAATTGCGCGGACGTTTCCCGGCGATTCTCGAAGACGAGGTGGTCGGCGAGCAGGCGACGGAACTCTACAAAGATGCGCGCGAGATGCTTGACCAAATGGTGGCCGAGAAGTGGATCACGGCGCGGGGGGTTTGCGCCATCGTGCCGGCCAACAGCACGGGTGATGACATCGAGATTTATGCGGATGCCGACCGCTCCAAGGTGCTGAAAACCTTCCACACTTTGCGTCAGCAGTTGGACAAGTCATCGGGGCAGCCGAACTACGCGTTGTCCGATTTCATCGCGCCGAAGGAGAGCGGACGGATTGACTATTGCGGCGGCTTCACCGTCACGACCGGCATCGGGGTCGAGGCGCGGGCCAAGGCGTTCGAGGCCGCCCACGATGATTACAATTCGATTTTGTTGAAGGCCTTGGCTGACCGGCTGGCCGAAGCCTTCGCCGAGCGCATGCACAAGGAAGTGCGCGATTTGTGGGGATACGGCAAAACGGAAAATCTAAGCAACGAGGACTTGATCCGGGAGAAATACCGCGGGATCCGTCCAGCCCCGGGTTATCCGGCCTGCCCGGACCACACCGAAAAGTGGTCCTTGTTCGATTTGCTCGAGAGCACCAAGCATACCGGGGTGGTTTTGACCGAGAGCTTGGCCATGATGCCAGCCAGTTCGGTCAGCGGCCTCTACTTCGCGCATCCGGAGGTCAAATATTTCGCGGTGGGGAAGATCCAGCGGGATCAGGTGGAAGACTATGCG
>CAIZMQ010000074.1 GCA_903934135.1 uncultured Verrucomicrobiota bacterium | reverse complement strand
CCCGTGAACATGCGCCGGCAACCTTCTGAGGCGCTCGACAAGCTCCTCCACCCTCGCCGCAGGGGCATCCCCTCGGCCGGCTGTTTTCCGCGCACGCTCAAACTCGAGCAGCACCGACCCGTATCCCATGGTGAATTCCCGCAATCCTTCCGGCCGATGCTCCTCCAAATCGCGCGACACGGCCAGCGCCCGGCGCATCGTCTCCTCCGACAAATCCCGCCCGAACCGCACCAACCACGCGTGCGGTCCGTAGGACTGGAAGGTCCAATCCCCCATAACCCCGCGCAGTCGTGCTCAGTAGAGCCCGATGAAGTCCCCGGCCCAGGCATCGGGGTAGCCGAAGCCGAACGGCGCCATCCCGGCATAACCCGGATCGGACCAATAAGGATGCAGACCCGCGGTGGAGGACGGAATGTTGCCGGCATCCTCGAGATAGATTCCCTTCGCTTTGCCCAGATAATTGACCAGCGTGCTATCCGCTCCCGCATCGACCAACCCGTTGATCTGCTGGCTCGAAAAGTCGTAAGGCGTCTTGGTCGCCTTCAAATACGGCACGATCATATTGCCCGGGATGCCCTTCGTGGCAAGGTTCCTGATGTCGTCATACCCGAGGACGCGGCCGTGTGCGATACGCGCATAGGTCACCGGCGCGATCTCCTTCGCCGCCAACACCTTCATGTAACCCGGTTGCTCGAGTTGCGGGACGCGGGTCGTGGCGCAACCGCACAAGGCCACACCGAGAAAGAGGATCAGGACGTTCTTCATCCAGACATCATGCACCACAACCGGCCCGACATAAAGACGAAAGCGGCGGGGACCTGCGCCCCCACCGCCTCGTGCTATGTCAACCCAATCAGGCCCCACACGGGGCACCATTTTTCAGACAGCTTTGTCGCCCGTTTCATCGGTGCGGATGCGGATCGCTTCCTCCACCGGTGAAATGAAGACCTTGCCGTCGCCGATCTTGCCGGTCTTGGCCGCTTTGACGATGGCCGCGGTGGCTTTCTCCACCACGTCCTCGGCCAGCACGACCTCGATCTTGATTTTGGGAAGGAAATCCACCGTGTATTCGCTGCCCCGGTAGATTTCGGTGTGGCCCTTCTGACGGCCAAACCCCTTCACTTCGCTGACCGTCATTCCCTCGATCCCGAGGTCGGCCAGCGCATCTTTGACTTCCTCAAGCTTGAACGGCTTGATGATTGCTTCGATTTTTTTCATGGGTATTTCCTTCCTGGTTGGAGGTGGTTATTTATCAAAGATGTAGCCTTCTTCACCGTGATCCACGGTGTCGAGACCTTCTCTCTCCTCATCCTGCGTCGGACGCAAGCCGATGGTGAATTTAACCGCGAAGGCGATGATCGCGGTGGCAACCACCGAAAGAACAATGGTCAGCGCACATGCCTTGAGCTGGTTCACGACGAGACCGTCCATCAGGTTCATTGAGGAGAGGACCCCGTTCACCGCCGGGTCAGCAAACACCCCGGTGAGGATAGCCCCCATAGTGCCGCCCACGGCGTGGATGCCGAAGGTGTCCAGTGCATCGTCATAGCCGAGCGCCTTTTTCAAATAAACAACGGCGAAGAACGGACCGATGCCACCGAGCACACCGATGATGACAGCGCTGGTCGGCGTGACGAAGCCGGCACCCGGAGTGATCGTGACCAAACCGGCAACGATGCCGGAACAAAAACCCAACACGCTGGGTTTACCGCGGACAACCCACTCGAGCATGCCCCAGACGAAACCGGCCGTGGCGGCTGCGAGAACGGTGGTGGTGAAGGCGTTCGATGCCAGGGCGTCCGAACCGAGCGCGGAGCCCGCGTTGAAGCCGAACCAACCGACAAAGAGCATGCCGGTGCCGATCATGACGAGAACCAACGAGTGCGGCGGCATCGGAACTTTGCCGAAGCCTAAACGTGGTCCGAGAATCATGCAGAGAATAAGGGCGCTCCAACCGGAGGACATATGGACGACAGTGCCGCCCGCGAAGTCGATGGCCTTGATGCCGGCATCCGCGTTGAGCGGGCCGCACATAAAGCCGTTGACCGCCCAGACCATGTGGGCCAAAGGAAAATAGACGACGAACATCCAGATGGCCGTGAAGAGCAGAACGGCCGAGAACTTCATCCGCTCCGCGGTCGCTCCGAAAATGAGCGCCGGAGTGATGATCGCGAAGGACAACTGGAACATGGCCCACATGTAGTCGGAAATCCAGTAGTAGCCCGCTCCGACATTGCCCGGAGCCATGCCGGTGAAGAACCGCTGCGCAGTGTCGCCGATGAAGGCGTTGCCGCCGGAAAAGGTTAGGCTGTAGCCGACAGCCCACCACAGAATGGTGACAAGGCCTGCGATGCCCAGACACATGGCAAGGATGGAGAGCACATTCTTCGAGCGAACCAGACCACCGTAGAACAACGCCAAACCTGGCAACGTCATGAACAGCACGAGAGCCGTGCTCATCATCTGCCAGGCATTGTGGCCGGGACCTGGAACTTTGATCTTCGACGCGTCACCGGATGGACGGTCCACGTTGTGAAAATAAGCCTCGATGTCGGCGACCCGGTCCTCGAGCGACGGTTCTCCGGACGGAGCAGCCTCTTCGACCGCAACGGTCACGGCTTCGGTAAAAGTGCCATCATCGGTTGTGACCGCCACGGCTTCGGTGACGGCGGTTATGGACTCCTGCGCCTGCAGCGGAAGTATCGCGAAAAGCGACACCGCCAGAGTGAGCGACAAGAATCCCCATCGTGTTCTTTTGATCATGTTCATGAATTGTGGTTTTTGGACCAGCCGCCTGCGACCCCGCGAGACCCGCCGTGAAGCGGGCCGAAGCGCAGAGGAGCAAGATACCGGTAAGGGGTATAAAGCAACCCCCGTGCCAAGTCCTCCCGCCCCAGTGTCGGAGAATTATCCGGCCTGCGGGTGGATAATTCCCGCCACCCACACCGGGGCAGAGACTGGCGATATTTAGACAAACCCAAAGCACTTTCCCCGGTCCCGTCACGCGAGGGACATCTCGCCCGGCCGCGCGAGACCCTTTATTATCTCCCTCCCAATGTCGTCCGACCAATCCCCGCGTATCCTCGCCCGAGTCTTTGCCTATCTCCGCCGCTACCCGCTGCTCGCCGCGGCCACCTTGCTCTGCGCGCTTGGCGCCTCCGTCATGGTCATCATCTTCCCGGTGGTCACCCAGCGCATCATTGACGATGTGCTGCGCGGCGGCAAAGCCGAGGCCCTCTGGCCGATGATCGCTCTCGCAGCCTTCGGCTTCTTCGCCCAGGACGGACTCAACACGCTCCGCATCCTCCTCAACAACAGCTTCGAGCAACGCGTCCTCTACGATCTGCGTAGCGATCTTTACGGCCGCCTCCAATCCCTGCCTCTCACATGGTTCGACCACCGCGCCACCGGCGACATCATGACCCGCGTGGTCGAGGACGTGGGCAGTGTCGAACGTGTCCTCATCGACGGCATTGAACAAGGGGCCGTCGCCATCCTGCAGATCGCCGTCGTCCTCGGTCTCATGCTCTGGTGGAGTCCCGCCCTCGCCCTCTGCGCACTCACCCCCGTGCCCTTCCTTATCGCCGGCGCCCTCGCTTACACCCTCACCGCCGGCCAACGCTACGGCGCGCAACGCCGCGCCGCTTCCGACCTCAACTCCCTCCTCCATGATAATCTCGATGGCATCCGGCAGATCAAAGGCTATGCCCGGGAGACCGCCGAACATGAACGCTTCAACACCACGAGCGAAAAGCTCCGCCAAGCCACCCTCGTCGTGATGCGCGCCTGGGCTTTCTACAACCCGGGGATGAATTTCTTTTCCTCCCTGGGCAGCCTTGTCGTCCTCGGCTACGGCGGCTGGGCCGCCCTTCAGGGCAAACTCGACCTCGGCGTTCTCGTCGCCTTTCTCGTCCTTGTCCGCTTCCTTTACGAACCGGTCGGACGCCTCCACCAACTCAACCAAATCATCCAAGCCGGCCGCGCCGCCGGCAAACGGGTCTTTGATATTCTCGACGCCACACCAGAACCCGACGCCGGCCACACCCCGGTCCCGTCCCCGCTCCGCGGCGAATTAAAATTCGAGAACATCCGCTTCGCTTACGGCGACGGACCCGACGTCCTCCACGAGATCAACCTCACGGCCAAACCGGGGGAGACTGTCGCCCTGGTCGGACCCACCGGCGCGGGCAAATCATCGCTCGTCGGACTCCTCATGCGCTTCTACGAGTCAACCGGCGGCCAGATCACGCTCGACGGTCAGGACATCCGCAACTTCGCCAAAAAAGATCTCCGCCGCGTGGTCGGACTCGTCTCCCAGGAAAGTTTCCTCTTCAACGGCACCGTGGCCGACAACCTCCGCTTCGGCAAACCGGACGCCACCGACGAGGAACTCTGGACCGCCCTCCGAGCCGCCAACGCCGCATCGTTCGTCGAGAAACTCCCCCAACAGCTCGACACCGAAGTCGGCGAACGCGGAGTGCGCCTGAGCGTGGGCGAAAAACAGCGCATCTCCATCGCCCGCGCCCTGCTCAAGGATCCGCCCGTCCTGCTCCTCGACGAAGCCACCGCCAGCGTCGACAACACTACCGAAAAACTCATCCAGCAGGCCCTCGATCGCCTTCTCCAAAAACGGACCAGCTTTGTTATAGCCCACCGTCTTTCGACTGTCCGCCACGCCGACCAGATTCTCGTCCTCGACCAAGGCCGCATCGTCGAACAGGGCAAACACGAGGAACTCCTGCAAAAAGGCGGCCTCTACGCCCGGCTCTGCGCCGGCACCGGACTCCTCAACGAATCCTAGGGGGCCCGGCACCCTGCCCCAGCGGAGCGAAGGAACCGCTGGCCGGCAAAGCCCGCTGGCTGAGCGGCGCAACAGACCTTGTCGTCGACGGCAGCCGGCCGCCGCGCAAATCACCGGGCACGCTTCAGCCAAGCGTGCAGATAGATTGCGGACGCTCCCAACAACAACAGCGCGAACGTCGAGGGTTCGGGAATGCTCGCGACACGAAAGCCGTACTCGTTTCTGTCTGACGACGGCTTTTCATAAGCACGGAAGGAGGACCGCAAGACATCCTCCGTGCTGTCCCAGCCGCCACCGCGGACCACGCGGCGCTCCGACGGTGCATTGTTCGCGCCGCTGGCCGCCGTCTCGGTCCACTCCCACACATTGCCGCCCTGACCCATCGTGCCGTAGGCGCTCAAGGCGCCGGCCACGTCCACACCCGCCGGAACATCGGACTCTTTGTTGTAAACCGCCGTGTTCGGCCGGGTCCCGCCGTCCACTGCAACGGGCGCTGTGCTGCTTTCCGTCGGATAAAGAAAATAGTTCGCTCCCGCCGCGCGGTAATAGGCCGCCTTATACCATTCGTTTTCGCTCGGCAGAAAATAGGTGGCGTCTTTGTTCCGAAAAAGGTTGATCCCTCCCGCAGTCCAAGCCTCCTGGCAGCTCCAAAGCTTCATGCCCCAAGCACGCCCGTCGAAGGTCAGATTGTAAGCCGCTTGCTTGCCCGTGCTCGTGTTCATCCAATTGACGAACGCGGCCGCCTCATACCAACTGATGTCCGCCGCCGGTTGATCGGCTTTCCATGCCCCCGCCGTCACGCCGGCCATCCCGCTGGCCGTTGCCCTGGTGATGTCGTCCTGCGAAATTTCGTAGGTGCTCATGCGGTATTGATAAGGCACTGCCCCGTAGCCGGAAGAGTCGGCCGCATTGCCCGCTTGGTTGATCGGTACAAAACCAATCGCGAACTGATTCGTGCTCTTCCCGAAGGTGTCGGCTTGCGCGGGACTGACGGTCAGGGTGAAGGCAACCAGAAGGGCGGTCGTCCAAGGGCAAAGACAGAAAACCTGAAGAAAAATTGAGCGGCTGAGCAGGAATTCGGCCAGGCGCGCAGCCTTCGGGCTCCTAGTCTGGGGTTCGCCCCTCCGCCCATGAGAATGACCGGACAAAATTGGCATCCCGAGGAAGTGTTTCCCCGGTGTCCGGGTGTCCTGCGGGGAGGGTTGCGGCGGCAGTGCATCGTGCGCGGAAGTCGATTCGGAGAAGGCTATGCTCGATGTGCGGGCGGCAACGGGTGCGCCCAAGGAAGGTGTGTGTGTTTTCATGATGATGTGTTTTTGCCAAAGCACGTAAGTTAGGGCGCACGTTCCCCAGCGATATTGGGTCTTATGCCCTGGGGTCTTCTGCTCGTGCCCCGCAGAGGCAAAGTGCTCACGCGTCATGCCACCATGGCGGCGGTCTGCGAGCACCTCGGCACGCGGGGGCCTCGGATCGGCGCTTTGCCCCGGAGAACCAGCACACCCTCCGCAGTCGTCCTTCGCTTCCGCATTGACTCCGAGCCGCGCGCAGATCATCCAGACCCCATGGAAAACTCGCCACCGCCCATTTCCTCACCCTCGGACCAGCCCCCGGCCATCCCGCCGACCCCGACCACCGACAACTCCCTCGCCGTGCTCCTGCAACTACTCGGCTTCGCCGGCTTTGTCTTCCCATTCGGCAACATCGTCGCCCCGCTCGTTCTCTGGCTGGTCAAGCGCGCTGACAGCCCCCTTCTCGACCGCACCGGCAAGGAAGTGATCAACTTCCAGATCAGCTACACAATTTACGCCGCCATCGCCGGTGCCCTCTGCTTCGTCCTCATCGGTCTCCTTATCCTGCCTGTCATTTTTATTCTCTGGATCGTCTTCATGGTTATCGCCGCAGTCAAAACGGGCAACGGCGAAGAATATCGCTACCCCGCCACCATCCGGCTCCTGCAGTAGCTCGGGGCCCGGCGGCGCATCCGCATTGCCAGCCGGTTCTCCTGGGCAAGCCAACCTTCCGTGCGGCGCAACCAGTGTTCTTGCCGCTTGGCGCGATCGAACGAGTCGTCCGCCGCCGCTCTGGCTGCGCGGACGTAACAAGAATGGAGGCGAGGGGAGTCGAACCCCTGTCCTCATGCCGCTGAACGCCGCCTACTACATGCTTAGCTACCGGTGAGTATTCGGACTCGGGCTGCTCGGCAGCGCGCTACCTTCGTCCTATCGTCCGCGAGAAGATCCCCGGCGGCAGCGGTCGATCCCGCCGCCGAGTTGCCTGCTGTCGTCGGCTTCCCGCCTAGCAGGCGTCAACTGGAAGCCGTCGCGGGCGTTTAAGCCGCGAGAGCGAGATCTTCGTTCTCTGCTGTTATTTTTTTGATCCGATTTTTAACGAGGCCAACGAATCATCCTCGGCATGCAGACGTCGCTTCGCACCATAAGTCGAAACCATATACGCCCCCTTACGAAAAGAACTTTAAACGCACGCAGCGCACCTGTCAAACGGCCGTTGGAGGCCGCCGGCCATTGGCGCGGCGGCTCCCCGTCCATTTTGGAGTGCGGCGGCTTGGCGCCGCTTTGCTATCCTCCCCCCATGTTCGGCCTCACCCCCTGCGAAACCGCCACCCTGCGCCGGCTCTCCACCCCGCGCAAAATTCAGGACTTCCTCGACCGGATCCCGATCAATTTCGAAAAACACGGCGACACCCACATGTCGCCGCGCCGCGTCCTGCGCGAACGCAAAGCCCACTGCGTCGAAGGCGCCCTCGTCGCCGCCGCCGCATTATGGTTGCACGGTAAACCGCCGTTACTCCTCGACCTGAAGACCATCGAATTCGACGACGAGCACGTCGTGGCGCTCTTCAAAGAACACGGCCGCTGGGGTGCCATTTCCAAAACCAACCATGCCGTCGTCCGCTACCGCGACCCGATCTATAAAACCATCCGCGAACTGGCCCTGTCTTATTACCACGAATATTTCCGTGACGACGGACTGAAAACCCTCGCCTCTTACTCTCGCCCCTTCGACCTCCGCACCATGGGCGACTACTGGATCACCACGCACGAAGACCTTTGGGAAATCGACGACAAACTCAACGCCATCCCCCACTACCAATTCGTCCCCAAGAAAAACAAACCCCTTATCCGCCGCGCCACCCCCTTCGAGCGCCGCGTGGTCAACACCCGCGAGTGGTCGAAGGACGATCCACGGACTTGAAAATCCAAAAACTTGTAGCGGCGGTCACAGCCGAGCCATGGCGAGACGGCCCGCAGGCAAACCGCCGCTACACCTCACTCAGGCTTCAAACTCAAGTCTCAGCCTTATTAAGCGCCGCCCAGTTCCAGCGGCGCGGCACTCATCCCAAACGCCTCGGCCACCATCGGACAGGTCAGCTTCCCCTCGTGCACATTGATCCCTCCCCGCAGGGCCGGCACCTTCTCACACGCGCCCGCCAACCCGAGATCCGCAATCATTTCGACGTAGCGCGCCGTCACATTGGTCAAGGCCTGCGTCGCCGTGCGGGCATACGCGCCGGGCATGTTGGCCACGCAATAGTGGATCACCCCCTCTTCCACAAAGGTCGGATTTTCATGAGTTGTCGGACGCGATGTCTCCGCACAACCACCCTGGTCGATCGCGATATCGACAAACACGCTCCCCGGCTTCATACACCGCAACATCTCCCGCGTGATCAACCGCGGCGCGCGCGCGCCCGGCACCAGCACCGCGCCGATCAGAAGGTCCACCTGCGGCAACACTTCCTGCAAGTGCGCCTCGTTCGAGTAAAGCGTATGCGCGGTGTGCAGCGTGATATCCAAGAAACGCATCCGCTCGAGATCAACTTCCAGAATGGTCACATCCGCCCCCAACCCCTGCGCCATGCGCGCTGCATTGATTCCCGACGTCCCTCCGCCGATCACCACCACTTTCCCCGGCAGCACCCCGGGTACGCCGCCGAGCAGCACGCCATTGCCGCCATGGTGCTTGGCCAGACAGTTGGCTCCCACCACCACCGACATCCGGCCGGCAATCTCGCTCATCGGCTCGAGCAGCGGCAGGCGTCGATTGATCTCGATCGTCTCGTAAGCCAACCCCGTCACCCCGCTTTTCATCAGCGACTCAGTCAGTATTTTATCCGCTGCGAGGTGCAAGTAGGTGAAAAGAATCTGGCCTTTGCGCAGCAGCGGAATCTCGTCCGGTTGCGGTTCCTTCACCTTGACGATCAAATCCGCATCAAACACCGCCTCGTGCGTGTCCACCATCGTCGCGCCGGCCGCCTCGTAGTCGGCATCGGGGTAGCCGCACCCGGCCCCCGCCCCGCGTTCGACCAGCACCTCGTGTCCGCGCTTCTTCAGCTGATAGGCCGTGGCCGGCAACAGCGCGACCCGATGCTCCTGCTTTTTAATCTCCCGGGGGACTCCAATTTTCATAAGGGGAATAACTCCTTATACCCCCACTTGTAGCGCCAGTCCACGCCCGTCGCAGCCAAGCTCATCGGCAGGAGCCGATACCAAAGCTCCCCTCATCAATTTTTTCAACACCCGCCAACGCGACTCCCGCCACTTAAAACTTACAACCCTAAAACTTAAAACTCCCTCCCCCTCATCCCTCTTTCTCCAGCCTCTCCGCCAACCACTGCTTGATCATGCTCTGGTAATTCAAATACCGCGAGCGGGCCACGCGTTTGATCCGCGCCAGCATCCGCGGATCGAACCGCAAGGTCACCGTGGCCGACTCGCGCGCGTCACTCTTCGGGATCGACGCATTCATCAGCTTCGGGTCGAGACTGTGCCGCAACCAGAATGCCGCCTCGGCCGCCTCATCATCGAAGGCGGGCACCTCCGACCACGCACGCACCATGCGCAACTCGTTCGCTTCGCTATTCGGCATTCTTCCTTTCGAAAAAGTTTTCCTCGTCCTTGGTCATCGGCCGCGCCGCCACTACCCGCACCGTTTTGCCATCCGTCCAGAACACGCTGAAAATTCCCCGCCCCTCGACCGAGCGTCCGAGGTTGAAATAGCGCGCCTCACCGTGGTCATAGTCGGGCAGCAGACGCAGACTGAACGGATCTTCGAACGATTCTTCGATCGCCCGCGGAGTCAGCGCCTTGAGGTCGAATGATGCCTCGAGCCAGTCGAATTCCATAAAATTGCGCCTATTCCGGCGCCTGGATCAACTCGATCTCGTAGCCCTCGGGCGCGTCGATGAAGGCGAAAACCGTTCCGGTCGATGAGGTGGTCGGACCATCGGAAAGCGGATACCCCTTGGCCGCCGCCTCTTGGGCGAATTTCTCCAAATCCTCCACCTCGAAAGCCAGATGGGTCAGGTCGGGGCCGACCACGACCGGACCGCTCGACGGATAGGCACAAATCTCGACCAGTTCCTCGCTACCCGGCGTCTTGAGGAAGACCAACTCGGATCCGCGCGGGGACTTGTGACGACGTATTTCCTCCAAACCGAGCACGTCCTTGTAAAAATTGACCGTCTTTTCGAGGTCGTTCACCCGGTAACGGGTGTGGAGCAACTTCGTGACCATGCGTTATGCCTATCACACTGCAGCGCCCGCTGTCTCCCCGTTTCGCGGAATGCCCTTGGCACACAGCTCCCAAGAATGCACCTGATCGAGGATGACCTCCCCCATCCCCGGATCCGTGCCGACCGCCCGCGAATAAAAAAGCCGCCGCCCGTCGAGCAGATGCGGATTCTTCCGCTCCCGCTCACCGGCATCGCCACCGCCCGTGATGCCGAGCAAACCCGGGATGTCCTCGTCGCTGTGCAAACCGTCCGCGATGAAAAACGGCACGGCAATCACCTCCCGGCACGGCGTGATCGTGCGCCAGTCCTCGATCTTCGGCGGCGTTTCCATGAACGCCCCGTGCACCTCGGCAAAAATACCACGCGCCCGGATGGCCTCCACCTGCGCCTCGACCGCTTCCGAACTCCGCGTATCGAGCGGCGTGCCGTGGCCGAGCACGAGCAAAGCCGCCTGCGCATAATCGACCCCCGGGGCCACTTCCCGCGCGCGATGGAGCAACACTTCGGTCATGCGCGGATGCCCTCCGACCGGCAAACACAACCGCAGAACCTGTCCCTTGTCATTTTTGGTCACCGGTCCGGTCAGCCCGAGTTCCTTCGGAATCACATTGCGCACGAAATATCCCTCCACCGTAAAATTCGGCACCACGAAAACCTCCGGCTTGGTCAACGCATCCAAAGCTTCCCGCAGCCCCGGCTTCTCCTTCCAAAACCCGCAAGCCACCTCACCGAACAACCCCGAGTCCCGTAGCCGCTCCGTCAATTCCCGAGTCGGCCGGCTCGACGTCGCATTGACACTCGATCCATGCGCCAGGATCAAAAGCGCGGCATCCGTCTTCGGAGCAAAAGGAGCCTTCATCCCCGCATTTGTAGCGCCAGCTCACAACAGCCGGAACCCAAATATGGCCACCTCTCTTGTGGTAGGGCGGGGCCTCCGGACCCGCCGCGCGCCCTGAATGAGGGTGATCCCCCCAGTTACTCCCAGCACACACCCGCCAGTCTGCCGCGCCACCCACTTAAAACTTAAAACTCCCTCCGCCCTCATCCCTCTTTTCTTTTCCCTCCCCCTCCACTCAGGCCTCAAACTCAAGTCTCAGCCTTTGTCCTTCCACTTCTCCTTTATCTCCTGCCCGACAACCGCTAAATCTCCCCGCTTGCCATGACCATTGCCATCCTCTATCTGGCCCTCGGACTCGTCCTTCTCTACTACGGCGCGGAAGCGCTCGTGCGCGGCAGTTCGTCGCTGGCCCTGCGTCTTGGACTCTCCCCGCTGGTCATCGGTCTCACCGTGGTCGCCTTCGGCACCAGCTCACCGGAACTGGTCGTCAGCCTCAAGGCCGGCCTGGCCGGCCAAGGCAACATCAGCGTGGGCAACGTGGTCGGTTCCAATATTTGCAACATTGGACTGATCCTCGGCATCTGCGCCCTCGTCACCCCCATCGCCACCACCTCGCAAATCGTGCGGATCGATATTCCGATCATGATCGCCGTCACCGCATTCACCACTTTCCTCCTGTGGGACGGCACCCTTGGACTGGCCGAGGGAATCATCCTCTTCGCCTTGCTTCTCGCTTACGTTGTTTTCAGCGTCTATCTGGCCCGACGCCAGCCGACCGACGCCCTCGGAGCCGAATTCGACACGGAGGTGAAAGCTTCCAAGCGAGGACTGTTCATCGATCTTCTTATGGTCGCGGGCGGCCTTGTCCTTCTCATCTTCGGAGCGCGCTTTCTGGTCGACGGCGCCGTGGTCATCGCGCGGGCCTTCGGTTGGAGTGAAGCCCTCATCGGACTGACCGTCATCGCGGTCGGCACGAGCCTGCCGGAATTGGCCACTTCACTGGTTGCCGCGGTGAAAAAAGAGGCGGACATCGCGGTGGGCAACATCGTCGGGTCGAACATTTTCAATCTCCTCGGCATCCTCGGCATCACCGCCATGGCCACTCCGCTCGCCGCGTCGGGCATCAGCTTGGTCGACTATGCCGTCATGGCGGTCTTTGCCCTCGTCCTCTGGCCCATGGCCTACCACCAAAAGTGCATCACACGCCTCGAAGGCGCCATCCTTCTCGCCGGCTACGCCGCCTACGTGTCCTGGCTGGTTCTCTCGACCTGATCCGGCAGGGAGGTCGGGGCTTGACCCAATTTGAACTCAACGACCGCCAAATAGACTTGAGTCAGAGGAGTCCAGGGGCTGATCTTGGAGGGTCCTATGCTTGCCGCATCAATTTCAGCCGCGCCCATCGAGCCGAGTCCGTGGATGATGATTCCCTTCGGTGCGATGCTTTTGTCCATCGCATTGATGCCTTTCATCAACCTGCACTGGTGGGAAAAGAACTACCCCAAGGTAGCCCTCGTTCTCGGTTTGTTCACCGCGGGCTACTACTTCTTCGTGCTCGGCGAACGCGGACGCCTGTTCGATGTCGCCCATGAATACATCAGCTTCATCGCACTCATTGGATCACTCTTCATTGTGGCGGGCGGAGTGCACATCCGCGTGCGCGGCGAAGCCACCCCGCTACGGAATACCGTATTTCTCGGGATCGGGGCGGTCATTTCAAATTTCATCGGCACGACCGGCGCGTCCATGCTCATGATCCGCCCGTGGATCCGCATGAACAAATACCGCGTCACCGCGTTCCACGTGGTCTTCTTCATTTTCGTCGTGAGCAATGCCGGCGGTGCGCTGACCCCGATCGGCGATCCGCCGTTGTTCCTCGGATACCTCAAGGGTGTTCCGTTCTTCTGGACGACCGCGCACCTCTGGCTGCCTTGGTTGGTTGTCGTCGGCGCCCTGCTCGCCACGTTTTACGTCATTGATTCGATCAATTTCCGCCGCGCGCCCGAGGTGGTGCGCGAACTCGAAACCGGATACGAGGAGTTCCGGATCGACGGCAAAAGCAACTTCGTTTTCATCGGCATCATCCTCGGTGCCGTTTTCTTGCCAACACCGTGGCGCGAACTTGCCATGGGCGCGGCCGCGCTCGGTTCCTGGTATGCCACGCCGAAGCAGGTGCACGAGATGAACCACTTCAATCTCCATCCGATCAAAGAAGTGGCCTGGCTCTTTTTCGGTATCTTCGGGACGATGATTCCCGCCTTGGACTACATGCAACTTCACTCCGATACGCTCGGCGTGGAGACGCCGTTGCAGTTCTACGCTTTCACCGGTGTGCTCTCCGCGGTGCTGGATAATGCACCGACTTACCTGACCTTCCTCGCTGCGGCGCTCGGACAGGAAGGGCTGGATCTGGGCAAGACCAGCGATGTCGCATCCTTTGCCGCTTCGCATGTTCCGATCCTTGTCGCCATCTCGCTCGGTGCCGTCTTCTTCGGCGCCGCCACTTACATCGGCAACGGCCCCAACTTCATGGTCAAAGCCATCGCCGAACATGCCAAAGTGAAAACTCCCTCCTTTTTCGGCTACATCCTCCGCTACACACTGCCCGTTCTCCTGCCGATCCTTGCCGTGGTCGGCTGGCTCTTTCTCCGATAAGGGGACGGTTGACACCATCCCCAAGTGGCTTACTTTTTAACCATGAAGATGGCTGCAATTCCCCTGCTGCTGCTGAGTTTGGCCCTCGCGCCTCTGGCACCCGCAGCCACCAGCTCAAGCACGGCCGCCCGCGCCGCCGAGTGCTGTCAGACCGACCCAAACTGCTGCGAGACCGCGGCCTGTCCGTGCCCGCCCATCGCCTGTCAGACCAGCGGAGCCACCATCTTCATTCTTCCCGCCGTTGCCCCGGCTATTGTCTTTGCGCCCTGCTGCTCACCGGCGGCGCAGCTCGAGAACGACTCCTACGTCGTGCGGACCTCACGTCCGCCCGTTCCCCCGCCGCGAGCCTGAGGGCTCACTCAGCGTCGGCTTCCGTCCTCGTTGGCGGAAGGAATATTGGAACGAAACCTCAACGGAGAATATCAAAATGAAAAAATTCCTCTTCGCAATCCTGGCGGTCCTCGCCCTGTCCTTCACGGTCACGGCGAAAGAAGCCTGCAAGTGCACCGACTGCGGCGGCCAATGCTGCCCCTGCGACTGCGCTGCCGGCTGCTGCTAAACGGACCGCCTAGTCAGAAATCACACGCGCCCCGGGAAACCGGGGCGCGTCTTTTTTCTGGAGTGCGGCGGTTGACGCCGCTTTCCCGAATACACCCCCGCACAAGGGTCCGCGCGGCGCGAAAATCCTCAATACAGGATGACTCCGGCGCACAGCCTCCTCCTTTGCTTCATACTAGACTGAGCGGGCAAGTTAGCCTCAGGAGAAATTCTCCCGCTGCAATGGACTCAGAGCACCGCTTTTACTTCAGCCAATTCGGCGAAGACGTGGCCGATGAAGACTTTGACTTCGACGCGTAGGGGGAGGCGCACTTCGTCGTCGCTCACCCAGACCGTGCCGCGTTGGAATTTTTTATGCGGCTGGAGGGAGTAGTCTTTGCCGATCCAATCGATGTCCATGGCACAACGGATGACCTTGCGCTGCTCACCCCGCCAGCGGAGGGTCTCGCGACCGATGACTTTAAGCCGCACGAGATACATCCATTCCCCGGGAAAGACGGCGAGCTTGAGCGTGTCGCCGGTGGCCAAGGGTTGACTGCGGGCCAGGAGTAAAGCACCGGCCATGTCGCGCAGACCGCCGACGTAAAAGTTGAGCCACTTCGGGTCCGAGCCTGCATCTTTCGAATTGACCCGGCGCGAGCGCACTCCCCCCGGACGGAACTCGGTCGTCTCGGTCACGCGGTAACGTTTGTATTTCTCGATCAGGGTGAACTGGATGGACCGCCAGCCGTCTTCAGAAACTTCCGCATCGTAGTCCGCATCAAGCTTCCACAACTTGCGCACCACACCGGTCGTGCCGCCGCGCACCGTGGCATTCCAAGTCCGTCCGGTCCCGCGTTCGAGCCGCACGTCGGCGGCCGCCGCCTCGAAACCGCCCCAACCGAAAACGTAGCGCGCCCGGAGATTATCCGGCGGGGGCGGATAAGGACCGGGCCGGAGCGCGGCGGCCTCGGTCCGCCAATCGGCCCGGGCCTCCCCCACGGAGAGAACCAAGACCGCAAAGAGAAAGGCCCGGATCACGGGATGACAGGCAGGGCACCGGGGAAAACCGGTTCGAGCGCGCTGCTGCGTACCCAGCCGTCGACGCCGACCGGAAGGCGGACGAGCGACCAATCGTCGCGCGCGGCAATGACCCGCACCGGCGTGCCAACCGGCAGGTCGGCCAAATTTTGCCCGTTGTCGGCCGGCGTGCTGCGCGCGTCGGTTGCGTCGCCCACAATGATCGAGGTCTTGGACAAGGCGATGCGCGAGTCGCCGGCCCACGAGAGCGCGACCAAGGTGGCCCCGACGACCGCGGCAAGCACACCGGCGACGATCAAACCCGGACGTCGCACCACGGAGAAGATGGCGAAGACAAAGGCAATGGTTCCGGCCCAGAAAAGCAGACTGCCGATCAAGGCAAGCAGATCGAAGCGGATGTATTGCCCGACAATTTCCGCCGCCCCAAGTCCGGGTGCAGGCACGCCGAGCTCGCCGAGCACGTGCTCGAGACTGCTGCGGGCCGCGGTGTTGGCCGGATCGAGCGCGAGGGCCCGGCGGTAGTTGATCGCGGCGGGCACTTCGCGGCCCAGACGGTAGTCGGCATGGCCGAGATTGAGAAACACCGCGGGATTACGCGAGCCCGACTTGACCAGTTGCTCGTAAGCTTCGCGCGCCGCAGCGTAGTCGCCTTCGGCATAGGCCCGGTTGCCCTGCTCGAAGAGCGTGTTTTCATCGGCCGGTTGGGCCGTGGCCGTGGCGACGGCGAGCAGGAGTGGAAGGAGAAGTTTTCTAACCATGATTTTTGGCAAATTTTTCCAGCAGGTCGGTGACACGGCGCCGCTCTTCGGGGTCAAGCGCACCTCCGCTGGACCGTCCGTAATGGAGTTCATCGCGTTTGGCCAACACGGATTGCAATTGGCGCCGCTCGGCGGGATCGGCAATCCGCCGCGTCAGGGCCTCGGCCGGATCGACCAAAGTCGCGGGTTTGTCATCCCACAAGGCCAGCCGCGCGACCATGAATTGCCCGGCGGCGGCATAGAACTCCATCGGATCGGTCGCCTTCTGCCAGGCCGCCTTGGCCGTGCGGACCGAGGACTCGAGTTCGACGGTCCGCGCATCCTTTTTCGCCCGGCGGCGCATCCAGATGAGGTAGGGAATGGAAATGATCAGCGCGGCGAGGACGGCAAAGTTGAGCAAGTGAAACCAATCAGAAGTGATCCACGGACGAAAATCCGGACCACGCGAGGAAAGGACCGTAGCGGGTGCGGCGATATCATTCGGGGCGCCGGCCGTGGGCGGCAGATCTTCGTCGGCTCCGGCCGCCGCGGTGCTATCGGCCGCAGATGCGGAGCCCGCCGCCGTGACGGCGACCGGCTCGGTCTTGAGGGTGACGTATTTTTTCTTGATCGGGTCGAAATAGGAAAACTCCGCGCCGGGCGTGGCGGTCCGGTCTTCCCGCGCCACCATGCTGACCTCGAAGGTCTTGGTGCCGCCGAAACCGATGGCATCGTTGCCGTCGAAAGATTCCTTCGGCGCGTAAGAGCGCCAGCCGTCAGCGCCGGTCAGGGTTGGCGGTCCCATCGCATCGAAGTTGCCCCGGCCCTCGACCGTGAGGGTGAGAGTGACCGGATCGCCCGAGGCGGCTTGCTTCGGATCGGCGGAGGCTTTGAGGGTGAATTGGCCGACGGCACCGGAGAAATTTTCCGGCCGGTCTTCCTTGGGCAGCGGCTGGACGTCGAGTTGGCGTTCGTTGGTAGTCGCCTGGATATTCTCCGCGCGGCCGATCCCGGGCATGGGGAAATTCTGGAAAAATTGATCGAAGAACGGATCGAGCCCGGCCGGACTGCCCGGCGCAACCATGCGTCCTTCCATCTGCGCGGGCGGAATCTCGAGCGGTCCGCTCTTCGCCGGGGTGATC
The DNA here is from genome assembly GCA_903934135.1 of uncultured Verrucomicrobiota bacterium. GTDB lineage: Bacteria > Verrucomicrobiota > Verrucomicrobiia > Chthoniobacterales > JACTMZ01 > JACTMZ01. The sequence continues at coordinate 20,896 of CAIZMQ010000074.1, read as the reverse complement.
GCACTGCGGAAGGTCACAATATTATAGGGGATGTCATCGAGGTATTGCTCGGTCTGCTCGGGTTCGCTCAATGGCGCAGCGGTGAATCCGTCGCCGCCGAAGGTCGGACGCTGCAAGTTGTCGAACTGGCAGTCGGCGCGGAAATAGAAGCGCAATTCGACGGGCACCACTTCGCCGACGTAGGCGCTCTTTTTCTCGCCCATGACAATCTCGCCGTAATAAGGCGCGGGTTCGCCGCTGCTGGTGCGGGGCGCGGGGCGGGCGGAGGGTTGTCCGGAAGGCGCCACTTGGCGCGGCGGGCGTTGCTGCGAAGGTTGCTGTTGCGGCATCGGCGGCCCGGGAATCTGGCCCTGCACGCCGGGTCCCGGCGGCGGAGGCATGCTACCGCCCGAACCGGCCACGCGCAGGCTCACCGCTTGAGTCCGGACCTGACGTCCATCGACCTGCACGGCAAAACCGGGAACGGTGAAATTGCCCGGACGATTCGGCATGACGGTGTAAGCGAAGATGAACATCGAGGTGGTCTGCAGGTTGACCATCTCCACGCGGCGTGAGGTGCCGGTGAGCCGGATTTCCAGGCCGTCGACCATGATCGAGCGTGGCATGTCCGCGGGTTTGCCGACGTTGCTGAATTGGTATTGGAGCTGCAGCGGAACGCCAACCTGGCCAGTCTGCGAACTCAGACTCGTTGCGACCTGGGCACGCACCGGGCCGGCGGCGAGCAAGAACAGGGCCGCAAAGGCGAGCAGGCGGGGGGCGGAATTCATGCGGGCGATCATTCTACCAGTCTCTTGAGACATCCTGAAAGGTCCGACGTTCGCGCAGATCGACCTGTTCTTCTTCCGTCTGCAAAGAACGCAACAAAGCCCGCGCTTGGGAGGCGCTCATTTTGCCCTCAACTTCTTCCTCCGCCTCCGCTTCAGCCACCGCCGCGGCCTCTTCCTTGCCGGCGCCCTCGCCGGCCGTGCCGCGCAATTCGCCCTCCTTTTTCTCCCCGCCCTGCTGCGGAACGGGCGCGGATTGGTCGCCGGATTGACCGGGTTCGGGGCGACGGCCGGGGGAATCACCCTGACCTGAATCCTCGGATTCTCCGCCCTCGCCTTCCTTCTGAGGTTCGCCCTCGCGACCTTTGCCGTCCTCCTGCTTTTCATCCTTCTGGTCGCCTTGGCCACCTTGCGCTTGGTCTTTCTTCTCCTGCTTACCTTCCTGCGGCTGATCCTGCTCCTCTTTGCCGCCACCGCCCGGTTGTTGCTCGTCCTGTTGCTGGCCGGACTTGCCTTCGTCCTTCTTCTCGTCGCCCGATTCACCCTCCTGCTTGTCCTGGCCGCCGCTGCCCGGTTCGTCTTTTTGCTCTTCTTTGCCGCCCCCACCTTGTTGCTGATCCTGCGGCTGGTCGCCTTTCTTATCCTGCTCGTCCTTGCCTCCATCCGCCGAGGGCTGGTCCTGTTTTTGGTCGCCTTTTCCTTCCTCCTTTTTGTCCTGCTCACCGCCCTGCTGTTGGTCCTGCTTATCCTGCTCGCCGCCCTGTTGTTCCTCGTCCTTCTTGTCCTGCTCGCCGCCCTGTTGCTGATCCTTCTGATCCTGCTTCCCGCCTTGTTGTTGGTCTTTTTTGTCCTCTTGATCGCCCTTTTGCTGATCTTGCTTCTGGTCCTTCTTTTGCTCGTCTTTTTCCGGCTGCTCCTGCTCGAGTTGCTTGAGCAACTCCTCGACGCGCTCTTTGTTTTCCTTGGCCTCCGTGTAGTCGGGACGCGTCTTGAGCGCGGCTTCGTATTTGGCGATGGCGTCTTTCCAATCGGTGACTTTCTTCTCCTTGTCCTCCTGACCTTCACCCTGACGAAAGAGCGTATTGCCGAGGTTGAATTCCGCGGAGGAACGCAGAAGCGGATCGTCGGCCAGCATCGCGCGCGAAAAAAATTCCGAGGCCTTGCCGTAATCCTGCAGACGGTAAGCCGCCGTGCCGGCGTTGAGTTGCAACCCCGGCGCTTCGGGCTCCATGCGCAGCCTTTGCTCGAATTCCTGCCGGGCCTGCTCGTAATTTCCGGCGTTGTATTCGTCGAGGCCGGACGACCACCCGGACGAAGCCGAGAGCAACCAGAGAGCTGCCGCGGCGAACAGACGGCGACGGCGCTCGCCGATTAGGGCCTGCAAGCAGAGCAACGCGACGGCGGCACCCAAAGGCCATTGGTAGCGCTCGATCGGACGACGTGAAGCACTGGCGCTCATCTCGACTTCTTGCATCCGGCCGATGCCGTCCGTCGACAACAACCGCGCGGCATCCTCGTCGAGCGGGACATAAAAGCCGCCGGTCACTCCCGCGATCTCCCGCATGCGGGCGGCGTCGAGACGCGATTGGACCACCTTGCCGGATTGATCGCGCACGAATTCGCCCGGGCCGAGCGGAATCTCCGATCCCTCCTCCGAGCCCACACCCACGGTGAAGATGCGGATACCGGCCGCACCCGCTTGACGCGCCGCCTCCAGGCCGTCCGCATCAAGTTCTTCCCCGTCCGAAATAATAACAATCGCCCGCGAAAATCCCTCCGCTTTGCCGAAGGCTTCCTCACAGGCACGGATGGCGGCCGCAATGTTGGTTCCGCCCTTGGGTATGAGGTCCGTGTCGAGCTCGTCCACCGCAGCCAGCACCGCACCATGGTCCAGGGTGAGCGGCGCCTGCAAAAAGGCCGACCCGGCAAAGGCGACCAAACCAAGGCGATCGCTCCCCAGTTCGCCAACCAGGTCCTCCGCCAGCAGCTTGGCACGCTGCAAGCGCGTCGGCGCCACATCGGTGGCCAGCATGGAACGCGAGACGTCCATGGCGATGATAACATCACGCCCGCGGTGGGGAACCTCCAGAGTGTCATAGCCAAGCTGAGGGCCCGCCAGGGTCGCCGCGAGCAAACCGAGCGCTCCGAGAACACAGGCCGCGCGCAACCAGCGCCGGAAGGGACTGGTGTTGCCGGCCAAGAGGCTGCGCAGCTTGGGTGCGACGATGCACGCAATGAGCACACGCCGCCGCTGCTCGGCCCACCAAAAGAGCGCCGCGCCGAGGGGCAGAAGCCACAAGGCATGGAGCCACTCGGGGCGGGCGAAGGTCAGGGCAGACGTCTCCATAGGGTTTGTCCCAGCAGGGTTTCCACGGCGAGCAGAACCGTGCCGATGAGCACGAACCACGGGAATATGTCGCGGTATTGCGCCACTTTTTGGATTTCGACTTCCGATTTTTCTAGCTTGTCGATTTCGGAAAAGATGCGTTGCAGCGACTGCGTGTCCGTCGCGCGGAAATACTCGCCACCGGTCATGGCCGCGATCGCTTTGAGGCTCTCCTCGTCGAACTCCACCGGGATCTGGCGGTAAACCGTTCGACCGAACGGATCAACAAAAGGGAATGGCGCATTGCCGCGACTGCCCGAACCGACGGTATAGACTTTGATCCCCAGGGCCTTGGCCGCTTCCGCCGCGGTCAAGGGCGTGACCCGGCCCATGTTGTTGTCGCCATCGGTCAGGAGCACGACGATTTTCGATTTGGCCTCTTTGTCCTTGAGGCGGTTGGAGGCCGCGGCGAGGGCCGACCCGATGGCCGTGCCGTCTTCGACCAAGCCGATCCGGATGCGCTCGAGGTTGGTGATCAGCCAGTCGTGGTCGAGGGTGAGCGGACTGACCAGATACGGGCGCCCGGCAAAGGCGACAATCCCGATGCGGTCGTTCGGACGGCCTTCGATGAATTTTTCGGTCACTTGTTTGACCGCCTCGAGACGGTTGGCCCGCTGTGCGCCGATGGTGAAATCCTCGGCCAGCATGGAACGCGAGACATCGATGACCAGCATGATATCGACGCCGCTGGCCTGGGTGCGGGTGATGGTCTTGCCCAATTGCGGCCGGGCCAGCGCGAGAATGAGGAAGACGAGCGCGAGATAGAGTAGGCCGGTGAGAAAATCCCCCGAACGCGAACGGCGGCGTCCGCCGATCTTGGCCAAGGTCTTCGTGGTGGAAAACATCACACCCGGGGTGCCCCCGAATTTGCCCTTCAACCACGCGAGCACGGGAATAAGCAAAAGCAGCCAGAGGAGCTTCGGATAAACGAAGCTGAGGGCGGAGAAATCAGGCAGCCACGGCATGGGGCACCTCCTCTTTGACCAAGTCGCCGGCCAAACCGGCCAACTCGGCATTGTCCGCACCGCTCGCCTCGGCCCGGGCGAACTTGATCGCGTCGGCCTTGTCGAGAAAACGGGCCAACCCCGCCAATCGCTCCGCGCTGAAAACCGCACTACTCCGTGCCGTTTTCAGAAATTCGTAGGAAGTTTGCGTCGTGGCCGGCAGGTGATGTTCCGATCCGAGGTAAGTCCGAAGCACGTCGCACACCTCGATACTGAACTCGTAAGGCGCCGCCTCCGCCGCACGGACCTGCGCCGTCGCGAGGGCGGCCAGCGCTTTTTCGCGGGCGGTCAGGATGCGGCGGGCTTTGCGCTGCCGCCAACGCACCAAGGCCCAGACCGCGGCCGCGACCAGGAGCAGGAGCACGAGCGCCGCGGCAATCATGACCGGCAACGGATAGGGCAAATACCAGACCGGTCCGGCAATCTCGTGCGGCAGGAGGTCGGCGTTGGGATCGACGGGTGGCATGGGTTCAGGCGGAAAAGCGTCGTTTCTCGCGCCGGGCAAAAAAAGCGCGGAGGACGTGCAGGTAATCTTCGTTCGTGCGCAGCGGGATCATATCGATGCCGACCTTGAGGAATTCCTGCTCGACGGATTTCTTCCGCCGGTCCTCGAGCGCGAGATAAGCGCCGCGCAGGGCGCGGTTCGACGTGTTGATGTCGATCTGCTCGCCCGTCTCGGGATCCTCGAGCGTGACAATGCCGACGTCAGGCAAATCCTCCTCGCCCGGATCGACCACCGGGATGGCAATGAGGTCGTGGCGGCGGGCGGCGATGGCGAGGGGACGCGAATAACCCTCATCCATGAAATCAGAAATAAGGAAGACCACCGCGCGGCGGGTCACCACTTTGTTCAGGTATTCCAGCGCGGCGGTCAGATTGGTCCCGCGGTGCTTCGGCTTGAAGAAGAGCATTTCGCGGATGAGCCTCAAGGTGTGCAGGCGGCCTTTTTTCGGATGAATGAAAAGTTCGACCTCGTCGCTGAAAAGGAGGAGGCCGACTTTGTCGTTATTCTGGATTGCGCTGAAGGCGAGGATCGAGGCGACTTCGGCGGCCAACTCGCGCTTGCTCGTGTTCACGCTGCCGAAATTGCCCGAGGCGCTGACATCGACCACGAGCATGACGGTCAGTTCGCGCTCCTCAGTGAATTTTTTGACAAATGGCGTGTTCATGCGCGCGGTGACGTTCCAATCGATCGACCGGATTTCGTCACCCGGCGTGTATTCGCGCACCTCCTCGAAATTCATCCCCCGCCCCTTGAAGACGCTGTGATACGACCCAGCAAACATCGAGTCGACCAGACGCCGGGTGCGCAATTCAATGCGCCGGATCTTTTTGAGGATCTCGCGGGTGTCCTGCATGGTGGAAAGTGTCCAGTTTTCAGTCTTCAGTTTTCAGTCGGAGGCGATGACCTCGCAGAGCCAGTGAACCACTGAACACTCTGCCACTGAAAACTGAGAACTCCTCACGGCACCGGAAGTCCGGCGAAGATCTGCTCGATGATCATCTCGCTGGTCATTTCCTCGGCTTCCGCTTCGTAGCTCACTGCGATGCGATGGCGCAGCACGTCGGGCCCGACGGATTTGACGTCCTGCGGCGTGACGTAGCCGCGGCCGTTGAGGAACGCGTGGGCCTTGGCCGCGAGGGTGAGATAGATGGTGGCACGGGGCGAGGCGCCGTAGCGGATCATCCCGTCAAGCTTGAGGCCGTGGGACTGCGGCTGGCGGCTGGCCCAGACGATATCCACAATGTAGTCCTTCACCCGGTCGTCGACGTAGATACGGTTGACGATTTCGCGCGAGCTGATGATGTCCTCCGGGGTGACCAGTGTATTGACCCCGAGCTGCGGCGTGGAAGTCGACATGGCGTCGAGGATGGCGCGTTCCTCGGTGCGCGTGGGGTAGCCGACATGCACCTTGAACATGAAGCGGTCGAGCTGCGCCTCGGGCAACTGGTAGGTGCCCTCTTGCTCGAGAGGATTCATCGTGGCGAGCACGAGAAACGGGTCGGGCAATTTGTAAGTCTTGTCCCCGAGGGTGACTTGGCGCTCCTGCATGGCTTCAAGCAGGGCGCTCTGCACTTTGGCCGGGGCGCGGTTGATTTCGTCAGCGAGGATGAGATTGGAAAAAATAGGCCCCAGCTTGGTCGAAAATTCGCCGTCACGAGGGTTGTAAATCAGCGTGCCGATCAAGTCGGCCGGGAGAAGGTCGGGGGTGAATTGCAGACGGGAGAAACCGGTATGCAGGCACGAGGCGAGGGTGCGTACGGTCAGCGTCTTGGCCAACCCGGGCACGCCCTCAAGGAGGACGTGACCATTGGTCAGAAGACCCATGATCAGGCGCTCGACAAGAAGCTTCTGCCCCACCACCACTTTACCCACTTCGGAGAAGAGCGGCTGCACCCATTGGCTGCCGCGCTGCACCTGTTCGTTCAGTTCGTGCGTTGATTGACTCATAAAATTTTCTTCTGTTTCTTTCCCGGCAGGTAGCCGGCGCAGGTTATTTCCTCATCAAAGAGACAACCTGACCCGACGGACGTTCGATTTCCGGCCCCATTTCAGGGGGTCGGGATCACGTAGTAGGAATCTCCCACCTTGTACTCCTCGTAAACACGGCGGTCGACCCAGACATTGAACACGCGGTTTCCGTCCGGCGTCTCCACTTTCAACAAATACTCTCCGTCGATGCGCGTGCTCTGCAGCCCGCCAGCCCCCACCGTGATTTCCTGCGCCGGGGCGGGGGCGAATTCCTTGGCGATGATTTTTCCGGTGAAGGAGCCGGCCCCTTGCATCGTGCGGTTGAGCGAGACGGTGGCCAGCACGATGGCGGCCAGAACCAGAACGGCAATGACGATACCGGTCCAGAGGATGCGGTCACGCTGAGGATCACGATAAACTTTCGGCGGTGCCATAGGGAGAAATTAGCTCCAAGGAACGCAGCCGGCACGCCCAAAGAGACGAAAGCCTTCCGCCGCCGCGCGCCGCGCGATACGCTCGCACGGTTTACCCATGGATTACGCGGTTTACCTGCTGGCCCTTGCGCTGCTCGCTGTGCTCGGCCGGCTCCCACTCACGCTGGCCTTCCGGCTCGGCGGCCTGCTCGGTCTGGTGGCGTGGGCCGTGCTCCCCGGTTACCGCCGGCTGGCCCAACGCAACGTGGCCATCGCTTTCGGCAGGCAAATGAGCGACCGCGAAGTCCGGCGCACTGTGCGGCAACACTTCCGCACTCTGGGCGCTAACCTGCTTAGCGTGCCGCGCCTCGCCCGCTTGCCGGAGGCAAAGGTGCAAGCCCGGGTCGATCTGATCGGTCTCCCCGCTCTCCGCGCCACCCTCGAATCGGGCCGCGGCGTGGTCATGGCCATCAACCACATCGGCAACTGGGAACTTTACGCGCAACTCATCGGCCGCGTTCGCGAATTTCCGGTCGGGGCCATTTTCCAATCCCAGCGCAACAAGTATATCAACCGCCTGATCGAACGCAGCCGGTCACGGCTGGGCTTGCGGACCTTCGACCGGCGCAAAGGCTACCTGGATGCGGTTGATTTGGTGGAAAAAGGCGGGATCCTCGCCATTCTGGTCGACCAGCATGCCGGGGACGGCGCGCTTTGGACCCCCCTCTTCCGCAAATTTGCCTCGACCTCCCCGCTGGCCGCCATCATTGCCGATCGCACCGGCGCACCACTCGTCTCAGTGGCCATCCATACCACGGGAGTCGCGCGGTGGCGCTGCATTATCGAGCCACCCTGCGAACCGCAAGGCCGGTCCGTGGAAGAACTCACTCTCGAACTCAACCGCACCCTCGAGCGCGAGATTTCGGCCGGGCCGCCGGATTGGTTCTGGGTCCACAACCGCTGGAAAACCCCCGGGCCCTTTCTCCTCGGCAACGCACGGCGCGGATTCCATCCGCCCGCAGCGAAAGCCGTCCCCGGTCTGCAACCCTTCCGGCTCCTTGTCCGCTCGAGCAATTGGCTCGGCGATGCCGTGATGAGTATTCCCGCGGTGGAAGCTTGCCGCCGGGGCCGTCCCGACCTCCACCTCACCATCCTGACTCCGGCCAAATTGGCCGCCCTGTGGCGGCGCGTCCCCGCGGTCGATGAGGTGATCGAAATCCAACCGGGGGAATCTCCACGTGCTTTGGCCCGGCGCGTCGGGGCAAAGTTCGACGCGGCCCTTCTTTTCCCCAACTCACTGCGCTCCGCCCTCGAGGCGCGCGCCCTCCGCATCCCCTCCATCGTGGGTTATCCCGGGCACTGGCGTCGCTGGTTGCTCCAACGCATCCCGCCCTTCGCTCCGGAGTCCGGCGGACACCATGCCGATCGTTATATGAAGCTGGTTGCTTTCTGCGGCGCGCCGGTCGAACCCGAAGCCGCCACCTTCCGGCGGGGGCCACAACGGACACCGGCCGGCACGATCCCGCGAGTCGGTGTGTGCCCGGGCGCAGAATACGGACCGGCCAAGCGTTGGCCGGCCGAACGGTTCGCCGCGGCCGTACAGGAATTCAACGGGCACTCACCCGCCTCCTGGGTTCTTTTCGGGGTGCCCGGCGACAAAGCGGCCGGGGATGCCATTGCCAACGCTTGCAGCGGCACCATCTCGAACCGCATCGGACAAACCACGCTCGATCAACTCATGGACGAGCTGGCCGCGTGCGACGCCTTGCTGACCAACGATACCGGCACCATGCATCTGGCCGCCTTCCTCGGCGTCCCGACCGTCGCCATTTTCGGCTCGACCGAACCGGAACTCACGGCACCGCTCGGCGACTTCCACCAGATCCTGCGTCACAAAGTGGAATGCAGTCCGTGTTTCCGCCGCGAGTGCCCGATCGACCTCCGTTGTATGACACGCATCGCCCCGGCCGAGGCCGCCGCCGCCCTGCGCCGCATCCTCGACGCTACTTTTTGAGGATAGCGTAGGTTTCCTTGCCTTGGCGCTCGACGAGCAACACGGCGCCATCACCCTCGGCCAGCTTGCCCAGCGCAACGGCCAGCCCCTCGTTGTTCCGGACTGCATCCTCACCGACGGCCGTGATCACATCGCGCCGTTCCAACCCGGCCAGCGCAGCCGGACCACCCGGCTCGACGTGCGTCACGATGACACCGCCCGCGGGGAGTGACATTTCCGCCGCAACCTCGTCGGGCAAATCTTGCACCTGCAATCCGAAGACGGCGAAGGGATCCTCCGAGCCGTCGCTGCCGGGCGCGGGCGGACGGAACGGCTGCGGACGACCCGCCGCCTGCTTCGTCTCGGGAGCCATCGGCAACTCCTCGGCTTGGACCGAGACCGTCCGGTAATCACCCTCCTGCCTCCGCCAGACCTTGAGTTTGACCGTCGCCCCGATGCCTTTGTTGAGGATGGATCGTTGCAAATCGCGGGCGCTGGCCACGGGATCACCGTCCACATCGACCACCACATCGGCCGGTTGCAATTCGCTACGCGCCGCCGGCGTGTTGGCGAAAATTTCCCTCACCACCACACCGTTGTCCAAGCCGAGCACTTTCTGCAGCGCAGGTTGGTCGGCGAGCGTCTCGATACGGATGCCCAACCATGGACGCACCACACGGCCCTCGGCGATCAACTGCTTGCTCACCGCCCGGGCGAGCTTCGCAGGGATGGCAAAACCCAGGCTGCTATTCAGGCCGTTGATCAGGGTGTTGACCCCGACAACTTTGCCGTCAAGGTCAACCAAAGGACCCCCGCTGTTGCCCGGGTTGATCGCCGCATCGGTCTGCAGGTAATCTTCATAAACCGTGCTGGTCAGGTTGCTCCGACCCTTCGCGCTGATCACCCCTGCGGTGAGCGTGTAATCCAATTCGAACGGGGCCCCGATACCGCAGACAAATTCCCCGACGCGCACCTTGTCGCTGTCACCCCACGCGATTGCCGGCAGGTCCGAGACATCGGCTTTGAGCACGGCGAGGTCCGTCTTTTCATCCACCCCCACCACCTTGAGCGGCAGACGCGTGCCATCCTGCCGGCGCGCGACCACACCATTCTCCGAGTCGGCGCCTTCGATGACATGTGCGTTGGTCAAAATGTAGCCTTCGGCCCCGATGACAAAGCCCGACCCTTCGCTCTCCTGGGCGCGCGGACGGCGCGGACCACCCGGCGCGCCGAAGAGGGATTGCCAGTCGAAGTTGTCGTCCGTTTCAGGCGGTTTGGTCACCTCGAGCACGACCACGCTGGGCGCCACTTTTTCATAGACGTCAGCAAAGGCATTGCCGAGAGCGCGCGCCGCCGGGTTGCCGGATACCTCACCGACCACCAGACCAAGCACCGCCAGAACCATGACCGTTACGCTCTTCACGCCGTGCACCTTACCACACCCGGCGCCGGCGGCAACGGACCTGTCGCCTTTCTCTTGTCTTTGCCGGGATGCGGCTGGAAACTTGCCAATTACCCATGGACCTGGGAGACCCCAAATTTTTCATCAACCGCGAGCTCAGCTGGCTCGAATTCAACGGTCGCGTGCTTGACCAGGCGAAGGACCCGTCGGTCCCCCTGCTCGAACGCCTCAAGTTCCTCTGCATCGTCTCCTCCAACCTCGACGAATTCTTCGAGGTGCGGGTGGCCGGGCTCAAGCAAGTCGTCCAGGCCGGCTCGCAAGCCACCGGGCCGGACGGCCTCACCGCCTCGCAGCAACTGGCCGCCATCTTCCATCGCGTGCGCAAACTCGTCGCTGCGCAGTACGATTGCTGGCGAGAAGAAATCAAACCACAGCTCGCGGAGAAAGGCGTGCGCTTTCACCACTATCCCGAGGTCGATCCCTCGGTGCGCGCCCACTTCGACGACTATTTCGAGCGCGAAGTCTTCCCCGTGCTCACCCCGCTGGCCATCGATCCTGCGCACCCCTTCCCGCAACTTCTCAACAAAAGCCTCAACCTTATTGTCGAACTGGAAGGCGAGGACCTCAGCACCGATCTGGCCGTCGTGCAGATTCCGCGTATTCTTCCACGCCTCCTTCCCTTCCCCACCGCCAGCGGCGACAGTCAGGACTTCATTTTCCTCGGCAACCTCATCCAAGCGCATGTCGGGCGCCTCTTCCACGGGGTCAAAGTGCGCGGCGCCTACATGTTCCGCATCACCCGCAACAGCAACCTTTACGTCGACGAGGAAGAAGCCCGCAACCTCCTCCGCGCCATCGAGGATGAGTTGCGCAAACTCAACCGCGGCAACGCCGTCCGCCTTGAGGTGCAGGATGCCCCGGAAGAGCTGACCAAACGGCTTTGCGACATCTTCAGCTTGGACAAGGAGGACGTCTACCGCGTCGACTGGCCTCTCAATCTCGTGCGTCTCATGCCGGTCGCCACCGAACTCGACCGGCCCGACCTCAAATACAAACGCTTCACCCCCGTCACGGTGGTCGGGCTCGGCGAAGAACACGACATCTTCTTCCACATCCGCAAGGGCGACATCCTGCTGCATCATCCTTATGACAGCTTTCAGACCGTGCTCGATTTCATCGGTCAGGCCGCCGAGGACCCGCAGGTGCTGGCCATCAAGCAAACCCTGTACCGCACGAGCTCCGACTCCCCGCTCATCCCGCTGCTCGTCCAAGCCTCGCGGCAAGGCAAGCAGGTCGTCGTGGCCATCGAATTGAAGGCGCGCTTCGACGAGGCGGCCAACATCAAGTGGGCTCGCCAACTTCGGGAGGCCGGTGTGGATGTGGTCTACGGCGTGGCCGGACTCAAAACCCACGCGAAAATGGCCATGGTGGTGCGCAAGGAGTACGACGGCATCCGCCGCTACGTCCACCTCGGAACCGGCAACTACCACCCGTCCACCGCACGCCTCTACACCGATCTCAGCTTCTTCACCGCACGCCCCGAAATCACCGAGGACGTGGCCAACCTTTTCAACACGGTCACCGGCGTATCCCAGCTGCCGCCGCCCAACCGCCTGCTCGTCGCCCCATGGCATCTGCACAAGGAAATCCTCTCGCTCATCGACCGCGAAATCGAAAATGCCCGCGCCGGCAAGCCGGCCGGTATTTACGCCAAACTCAACGCTTTGGTGCAGGAAGAAATCATCGAGGCTCTCTACCGCGCCTCGCGCGCCGGGGTCAAAGTGCAACTTCTCGTCCGCGGCATCTGCGCCCTCCGACCGGGCCTGCCCGGCGTGAGCGAGAATATCGAAGTGCGCAGCATTGTCGGCCGCTTCCTCGAGCACAGCCGGATCTATCGTTTCGAGAATGCGGGGGATCCGCGTTACTTCATTGCCAGCGCCGACTGGATGGAGCGCAACTCTTTCCACCGCGTCGAGGCCGTCTTCCCCGTGGAGACCAAAGGAATGAAAGAACATGTGCAGGACATCATCGACACCTTTGCCAAGGACAACGTCAAAGCCCGCATCCTCCAACCCGACGGATCCTACATCCCCGTCCCGGCGGGCGAACCGGTCTGGGACGCCCAGGAGGAATTTCTGGCCGAGGCCGCCCGGCGCCGCAAACGCCGCGCCGCCGAGCAGGCCTGACCCTTGCCCCGGCGGGGGCGGCCTTCGGCCTTTGACTTTACCCCTCCCCGGCTCAACAGTCCCTCATGATCAGGTCCCTCCTCATCTCGCTGCTTCTGCTCACCACCGCCGTGGCCCGGGAATCCGCCGCACCCGTCGTGGACGTTGTCTTGCTCGACAAGATGGGTAACAATCTCCCCTTACAAGCCGTGAAAAAAGTGATCAAGACCGATGCCGAGTGGCGCGCCCAGCTCGGGGATGGCGAGGTTTACGAAGTCGCCCGCGGCAAGGGCACCGAGCGCCCCTTCTGCGGCGCCTTTCATGACACCAAACAGATCGGCGTCTACCATTGTGTCTGCTGCGATCTGCCGCTTTTCCGCTCCGATGCCAAATTCGATTCCGGCACGGGTTGGCCGAGTTTTTTCCAGCCGGTGGCCAAGGAAAATGTGGTCACCGAAGTTGACCGCAGCCACGGCATGACCCGCGAGGAAATCCTCTGCGCCCGCTGCGACGCCCACCTTGGTCACGTTTTTCCCGACGGCCCCCCGCCCAGCGGCCTGCGCTACTGCGTCAATTCCGTCTCGCTCAAATTTGTGCTGGAGGCAAAAGAATGAGAGGACCTTTGGCCGCGGCACTTGGTGCCGTGCTCACAGTAACCCTCCAGGCCGATCCCGAACCCATGCAAACCGAAACAGCCACCCTCGGCGGAGGATGCTTCTGGTGCGTCGAAGCCGTTTACGAACGCCTCCCCGGCATCATCTCCGTTGTGTCCGGCTACGCCGGCGGGCAAACCGAGAATCCGACCTACGAGGAAATCGGGACCGGCAAAACCGGCCATGCCGAGGTGGTGCAAATAGAGTACGACCCGGCAAAGATTTCCTACGAAAAGATCATCGATCTTTTCTGGGAGGCGCACGACCCGACCACCCTCAATCGTCAAGGTGCCGACACTGGCCCGCAATACCGCTCGATCATCCTGACGGAAAATGACGACCAAATGCGGATAGCCAACGAATCGAAGACCCGCGCCCAGACCAAAAGCAAATCCCCCATCGTCACCGAAATCGTCCCGCTCACCAAGTTCTACCCCGCGGAGGATTACCATCAGGATTTTTACCGCGAAAACCCGATGCACCCCTATAATCAGGCGGTCATCCGGCCGAAGCTGAAGAAGTTGGACGAAAAAGCGACGGAGTTGAACCAAAGATAACGAAGGCCAAGCGAAGCTGGGGCCATCCCCCTTCGTTTCCTTCGTTACCTTTTGTTAAAAAAATCTCAGGCCAACCGCTTCGCGATCAGGCCCTCAAGCTTGATGATATCCTCGGTAAACTTGCGGATCCCTTCGGCCAGCTTCTCCGTGCCCATGGCATCTTCATTGAGCATCCAGCGGAAAGTTTTCTCATCCATGATCACCTTCGCGATATCCGACGCCTTGGCTTCCTCGACCGAAAGTTGGCGCGCGACCGTACCATCCGCGCCTTGCAAGTCGGCGAGCAACTCCGGACTGATGGTCAGCAGATCGCAACCGGCCAACTCACGGATCTGCGAGGTGTTACGGAAGCTCGCGCCCATGACCTGCGTCTCGTAGCCGAATTTTTTGAAATAGTTGTAAATGACCCGCACCGACTGCACCCCGGGATCGTTGGCCCCCGTGTATTCTTGGCCGGTCTTGGCCTTATACCAATCGTAGATCCGACCAACAAACGGCGAGATAAGCCGCACCTTGGCCTCGGCACAGGCGATGGCTTGCGGAAGCGAAAAGAGGAGCGTCAGGTTGCAGTTGATCCCGTCCTTATGGAGCGCCTCCGCGGCGCGGATCCCTTCCCAAGTGGAAGCGATCTTGATCAGCACGCGTTCTTTGGAAACTCCGCGTTTCTCGTACAAGTCGATCAGCTTGCGAGCCTTCTCAATGGTCGCCGGCGTATCGAAGGACAACCGCGCATCCACCTCGGTCGAAACCCGGCCCGGCACGATCTGCAGAATTTTCTCGCCGAAAATGGTCAACAAGTCGTCGATGATGTCGCGGATCAATTCCGCGCGCGGCAAGTTCGCCCCTTCGCGCTCGGCCACCGCCTGGTCGAGCAATGGCGCGTATTCCGGCTGCGAGACTGCCTTGAAGATGAGCGAAGGATTCGTCGTAGCGTCCTGCGGGGAAAATTGCCGGATGCTTTCAAAGTCGCCGGTGTCAGCGACCACAGTGGTGAATTGCTTGAGCTGGTCGAGTTGATTCATGGAATGAGTTTGACAGAAATTAACGAAAGAAACGAAGCCAGATTCGGCAATAATCCGGGCATCCTCTTCGTTTCGTGCGTTATCTTCTCTTAAAAATCTCCCCACTCACGCCACATGGCCCAGCGCGGCGGCGATAAATCCTTTGAAAAGGGGGTGCGGAGCACGGGGCCGGGAGCGGAATTCCGGGTGAAATTGGCAGGCGATGAACCACGGATGCGAGCGCAGTTCGATTACCTCGGCCAGCGTGCCGTCGGGCGAGGTGCCGGAAATGACCAGCCCCTGCTTCTCCATTTCGTCGCGGTACTTCATGTTGAACTCGTAGCGATGACGGTGCCGTTCGTTGATCTCGGACAGGCCGTACAGTTGGTGGGCCATGGTGTTTTTGCGCAGGGCGCACGGATACGAACCGAGGCGCATGGTGGCACCCTTGGCCGTAACATCTTTCTGGCCTTCCATCAGATAGATCACGGGATCAGGGGTTTCGGGATCGAACTCGGTGCTGTCGGCCTTGGCGTGCCCGCAGGCGTGGCGCGCGAATTCCACCACCGCGACCTGCATGCCGAGACAAATCCCGAGGTAAGGCGTGCCGGTTTCGCGGGCGTAGCGGGCGGCAGCGATCTTGCCTTCGATGCCGCGGTCGCCGAAACCCCCGGGCACAAGGATGCCGGCCACCCCGCGGAGGTGTTTTTCCGGTCCGCCGTCCGCTTCAAGGCCTTCGGCGTCGACCAGCACAAGGTCGACACCGCAATCGTGCGCGGCGCCGGCGTGGGTCAGGGATTCGTAAATGCTTTTGTAGGCGTCTTGAAGTTCGATGTATTTGCCGACCACGGCAATGCGGACGCGTTTGCGCGGACGCACCACGCGCTCGACGAATTTGGCCCAGTCCTCCATCTGCGCCGGAGCCGGTTCGAGTTGCAGCGCCTGGCAGACCACAGTGTCGAGGCCCTCCTGCTGCAGCATGAGCGGCAATTCGTAAATGGTATGGGCGACGTCGCGCGCTTCGATCACCGCCCGCTTGGGAACGTTGCAGAAGAGGGAAAGCTTTTCCCGGACGTCATCATCGAGCGGGCACTCGGTGCGGGCGATGACGATTTTGGGCTGCAAGCCGATTTCGCGCAGTTTCGCCACGCTCTGCTGGGTCGGCTTGGTCTTCAACTCACCGGCCGCCTTGATGAACGGCACAAGCGTGACGTGGATGAGCATGGCGTTGCCCTCGCCAGCTTCGAGGAGGTATTGGCGGATGGACTCAAGAAAGGGCAGTCCCTCGATGTCGCCGGTTGTGCCGCCGATCTCGATGATGGCCACATCGGCCCCGCTCTTCGTGGCGAGTTCGCGGATGCGGGATTTGATTTCGTCCGTGACGTGCGGAATAACTTGGACAGTTTTGCCGAGATAATCACCGCGACGTTCACGGGCCAGCACATTCTCGTAAACTTGTCCGCTGGTCAGGTTGTTACGTCGCCCGAGCACACAACCGGTGAACCGCTCGTAATGTCCGAGGTCGAGATCGGTCTCCGCCCCGTCGTCGAGCACATAGACCTCGCCGTGCTGATAAGGACTCATCGTGCCCGGGTCGACATTGAGATACGGGTCAAGTTTTCCCATGGTGACCCGCAGGCCGCGGCTTTCGAGCAATGTGCCGAGCGAGGCGGCAGCAAGACCTTTGCCGAGTGAACTGACCACTCCTCCGGTGACAAAAATTGTTTTCATTTATTTGCGCAGGGCGCGTTCCGCTTTAGCCACGTCGCCGGGGACATCGACCCCGACTGATTCGCGACGCACCACGATAACACCAATGGCAATGCCATGCTCCAAGGCGCGCAGTTGCTCGAGCTTCTCCGCTTGCTCGAGGGGCGTCGGTTTCCATTTCACGAAAGCGAGGAGCACCTTGCGGCGGTAACCGTAAATGCCCTGGTGGCGCAGATACCGGATCCCGCGGTGTCCATCACGGTCATGCGGGATGACACTGCGGGAGAAGTAAAGCGCCCGGCCGGCGAGGTCGGTGACAACCTTGACCACATGGGGATTTCGAACATCGGCCGGACTGGTCACCGGGTTGGCCGCGGTGACCATGCCGAGCCCTGGGTCGTCTTGCAGCGCCCGGACCAAACGGTCGATGGTCGACGGCGCGATGTCAGGTTCGTCGCCCTGCACATTGAGGATGATTGCTGCAGATTTGAGTTTTCCGGCAACCTCGGCCAACCGGTCCGTGCCGGTCGGATGCTTGGGTGAGGTCAGCGCCACTTCCGCCCCGAAAGCGAAAGCAGCTTCGGCGATGCGCATGTCGTCCGTCGCGACGATGACCCGCCCCACACGTTTGGCGCGGTTGGCGCGTTCCCAAACGTGCTGGACAAGCGGTTTACCGCGCAATTCGACCAGTGGCTTGCCGGGAAAACGGGTCGAGGCCCAGCGGGCAGGAATGATAACGGTTACTTCCGACATGATGACTGCCTCAGGATGAAGTCCACCGCGCCGACCAGGCCGGTCGCGATGGCGTCAGCGCCGCAGGCCAGGTGGTCTTTGCCGTGACCGGTCTCGACCAACACGGTGCGCATCCCGGCATTTTTGCCGCACTCGATGTCGGAGGTTTTGTCGCCGACCATCCATGATCGCGAAAGGTCCAACCCGTGCTCACGGGCGGCTTCCTCCAACATGGCTACGGACGGTTTGCGGCGCGGGCTGGGTGCGTCAGGCGTGCTTTCGTCATGGTAAGCAGCGGTGATTTCCGCAGGCCGGAGTTGCCCGAGCACTTCTTCGTGCACCCGGCGATAATCTTCGAGGGTGAAATAGCCGCGGCCGATGCCGCTCTGGTTGGTCACGATGACCAGAGCAAAACCGGCTTCGGATAACTTGACCAGCGCCTCCGGTGCACCATCGAAGGCCCGAACCTGCGAAGGCTTGGCGCAATAGTGCGCCTCGTGGATGAGGGTGCCGTCGCGATCGAAAAACACGGCGGGACGCTCAGCGGGCATGGTTTGCAAAACTGGCGAAAAGTTCGTCCGGCGTGAGCGTGGCCGTGCCGAGCTTGCCGACCACCACACCGCTGGCGTGGTTGGCGATTTCGGAAGCCTCGACCGGGGTGGCGCCCGCGCAGAGGGCCAGCGTGTAGAGCGCGATGGCCGTGTCGCCGGCGCCGGAGACATCAAAAACTTCACGCGCGCGGGTCGGCGTGTGGTGACGGGCTCCCTCCTTAGTCAGGAGAAGCATCCCCAGTTCGCTCAGCGTGATGAGCAGTTGGTCGGCCTCCCACTTGGCGAGGAGCGTTTCCCCGGCCACGAGCAGTTGTTTGTCTTCGAGCGGGTGCGAGGCAGGTTCGCTCCAGGGAAGACCGGCGGCGGCAAAAGCTTCGTGCCGGTTGGGTTTGATCACCGTCGCGCCGCGCCAGGGCAGAGGATTGCCCGGATTGGGATCGACGGCCACCACGCAACCGGCGGCCCGTGCCCGGCGGATGAATTCGCCCGACATTTCTTCGTCGAAAAAGCCTTTGCCGTAGTCTTCAAGGATGACGCCATCGGCCTGCGGTAGCGCCGCATCCAGCGCGTCAAACAGCGCCTTGCGCTGGGCCGGACCGGCCGGTTTGGCCAGTTCGCGGTCGACGCGCACCACTTGCTGGGTGCGGGCGATAATGCGGGTCTTCACCGTGGTTGGTCCTTCCCGCATGACCACGCCTTCCATGCCGATCCCCCCCGCAGCGAGGAGATCCCGCAAACGCGCGCCCGCGGCATCCTCACCGGCCAAACCGAACACCGAGGTCCGGGCCGTGAATTCGTGTAGGTTGCGCGCCACATTGGCCGCGCCTCCGGGGTAAGATGTCTCGCGGTCCACCGCCACCACCGGAACCGGCGCCTCCGGGGAAATGCGCGACACCGTGCCCCAGATGAACTCGTCAAGCATGAGGTCGCCCGCCGTCAAAATACGGCGACCCGACATCCTTCCGATGATTTCCTGCACGCGCGCGGCGCTGGGCACTTGTTCCACGACGAGCTTTTTATGCTTTATCTTGCCGGGTTCCCAAGTGAAATTTGTAGGAACCGTGATTCTGCGCCTCCTTTTCGTCCTGTTCCTCTGCTTGGGCACCGCCCTCGGGCAGAAACCGGACAAAACCATCGATCTGGGCCAATTCCCGGCCGAAACCGTCGACAACGTGGTTATCCCGGTGCCGAGCGAAATTTTTACTGTCCTCGACAAACTCGGCAACCCGAACTGGCGCGGAGAATTGGGGCCGGAAGAAAATTATCCGGCCAGCCCGAACCGCACCCAAGTCGCCCTTCTCCTCGGCACGGTCATCGCCGACGGCTTCGTCGCGGTGGAAGCCGAGGACAGCGAGCGGGTCAAGAAAATCGGCCGCAATGTCCTCACCCTGGCCGAGGCGATCAACGTCCGCAAATCCGTCGTGGCCCGCAGCAACAGCATCATCGAGAAAGCCGATGCCCGCGAATGGAATGCGGTGCGCCGGGAATTCGACGGCGCCCTGCAAGATGTCAACCAAGCCATGCTCGAGTTGAACGACGCGCAACTCGCCCAACTGGTCAGCCTCGGTGGCTGGCTGCGTGGCACCGAAGTGCTCACCTCCATTGTGAAGGACAAATATTCCCGCGATCGCGCCGAACTTCTCTACCAACCCATGCTGGTCGATTATTTCAATCGCCAACTCGACCAAATGAGCCCCCGCCTGCGCCGCCAGCAACTCGTCGGCGAGATCCGCAAGTCCCTCGGGCGCATCGGGCCGCTGATCAAAAAGTCGCGGCCCAGCGAAATTTCGGAGGAAACCGTGACCGAAATCAACGCCCTCGCCACGCAGATGGTGGAACTCATTCGGGCCAAAGCCGGCTGACCATGAACCGTCCCGCTTCCCGATTCCGTTGGCCCGCCGCGCTGCTCGCCCTCTTGCTCGCCGCGCCGGCCGGCCGCGCATTTGTCGACGATGCGCTTTCCTTTGCTTACGAGGCGGCCAATCCCTACGCCGAACGCGGCTGGATCATCCGCGAAGACGCTTGGGGCGGCGACCTCGGCCAAGGCGACAAAAAAGCGGTCACCGCCCAGCTTTTCCGCGGCAACAGCTACATGTTCTTCCTCGCCACCGACATCGACGGCGCCGCCCTGCGCGTCAATATTTACGATGCGGAGGGCAACCTCGCCGAAAGCAAATCCTGGCAGCGCGGACGTTTTGCCTACGCCGAGATCAAGCCGCGGTCGACCGGAACTTATTACGCGATCGTCGAAATCATCTCCTCTCCCGAAGAGCGCACCGGCTGGGCGCTGGTCTACGGGTTTCAGCGGAAATGAGCGCTTGAGATGGAGAGCACCACGCTCCATTTCGACAATGCCCGTGCGGCGGGCGCGCTGTACCAGAACGACGAGCGTTTGCTCCGCGAGATGGAACAGCGCCTCGGTGTGCAAGTCGCCGCCCGCGAAGGGTGGATCCGCATCGACGGGGAAAAAGACAACGCCGACCGCGCCGCCAAAGTTTTCACCCAGCTCGACGAA
The DNA here is from genome assembly GCA_903934135.1 of uncultured Verrucomicrobiota bacterium. GTDB lineage: Bacteria > Verrucomicrobiota > Verrucomicrobiia > Chthoniobacterales > JACTMZ01 > JACTMZ01. Next base: position 577 of record CAIZMQ010000074.1, on the reverse strand, counting down.
GCCCGCCGCAGCGGAGCAGCCATCGGCAAGCAGGAATTCCGCTTCGCCCTGCAAACCGCCGAAGACCGCGTCCCCAATAGCAGCATCACCGAGCTCGCTGCGGAACGCATTGTCTGCTCGCTGCGCAAGGCGCCGGTCATTCCCAAGACGCCGGGACAGCGCGATTACGTCCGCGCCATCCGCGAGCATGATGTCGTCTTCGGCGTCGGCCCGGCCGGGACGGGCAAAACTTACCTCGCCATGGCCATGGCCGTGGCCGCCTTGAAGAAGGAACAGGTCAGCCGTATTGTCCTGACCCGCCCCGCCGTGGAGGCCGGCGAAGCGCTCGGCTTCCTGCCCGGCGCGCTGGAGGAAAAAATCCTCCCCTATCTGCGGCCCCTTTACGATGCGCTTTACGACATGCTTGAGACGGATGAGATCCAGAAATTCATGGACCGCGGCATCATCGAAATCGCGCCGCTGGCTTACATGCGCGGACGCACCTTGAACCATTCTTTTGTCGTCCTCGACGAGGCGCAGAACACCACCGCCGAACAAATGTTCATGTTCCTGACCCGTCTGGGCAACGACTCCAAGT
>CAIZMQ010000073.1 GCA_903934135.1 uncultured Verrucomicrobiota bacterium | reverse complement strand
TGATATCGAGGATGTTGTTGTAGGAAAGTTCCTTGCCGTGCAGTTGCTCGAGATGGTCGGAAAACCTCCCGTAGAGTTCGGCCCTTTGGTGCGGGTTTTCGCCGTAGCGGAGGCTCGCCGCGAGCGGGATCGCGCAGGAGAAGGACGAACCGCGGGGAGATGGGCCGACCAGATAATCGGCAATGGCCCGGTCGTAGCGCGCAGTAAGGTCGAACACTTTGGTCGCGAGGCGCGCCCGCAAGCCGGACGACGTCGCGCCGCCGCTGGCCTTCATCTCGCGCAGGACTTCCGCATAATCGTCCGGATCGCACACCACCGTGACCGCCGCGTGATTCTTCGCCGCGCTGCGCAGCATCGAAGGCCCGCCGATGTCGATATTCTCGATCGCCTCCTCGCGCGTCACACCGTCGCGGGCGACGGTCTTTGCAAAGGCGTAGAGGTTGACCACCACCAGATCGATCGGCGCGATGCCATGCGCCGCCGCCTGTGCCTCGTGGGCCGGAAGATCGCGGCGGAAGAGCAACCCGCCATGGATTACCGGGTGCAGCGTTTTGACCCGGCCGTCGAGCATTTCCGGAAAACCGGTATGCTCGGCGACATCCTTCACCTCCAGGCCCGCCTCGCGCAGGGCCGCGGCCGTCCCGCCGGTCGAGAGCATTTCCACCCCGGCGGCAGCCAGCCCCCGGGCGAATTCGACCAAACCGGTTTTGTCGGTGACCGAAAGAAGGGCGCGGCGGATTTTCACGGAGCGAAGGATACTAGCAGGCCGGTTCCTTTGGGCAAACCTTGACGCGCACGCATTGACGGTGCGGGGCAAAGACCGCCATGCTGCTTTGCCATGACCGATCAGCCTCTCCATGGATTCCGCCTCGTGCGCCACCCCTTGGCCGACCTCAAGGTTTCCGCCCTGCGCAACAAAGACACGCCGCCCCCCGAGTTCCGGAGCCGGCTCCAGGAACTCTCCCAGCTTGTGGCCTACGAGGCCCTGCGCGATTTCGAGACGGAGCCGGTCACCGTGCACACCCCCCTCGGTCCCGCGCCCGGCGCCCGCGCCGCGCGACCACTCGTCCTCGTCCCTATCCTGCGGGCCGGCCTTGCCATGTCCGACGGCATCCTGCGCATGTTCCCCTCGGCCGCGGTCGGGCACATCGGCATGTTCCGCAACGAGGAGACTCTCCAACCGGTCAGCTATTACTTCCGCCTCCCTCCCGACGCCGGCCAGGCCCACGTCCTCCTCCTCGACCCGATGCTGGCCACCGGCAACAGTCTGGCGGCGGCGGCCGACCGACTCAAAAAAGAAGGAATCGGCAAACTGACCTGCGCTTGCATCATTGCCTCGCGCCAGGGAGTAGAACGCCTGAGGGCCGCGCATCCGGACATGACCATTTACGGCGCGGCCTTGGACGACGCGCTCGACCAACGTGGCTACATCACCCCCGGACTGGGCGACGCGGGCGACCGCATCTTCGGAACGTAGGGGGAGCCTTTCGGACTCCCGCAAGCCTCACAACCGCGGGGCGCTGCGCAACTTGTCTTCCCAGCGCGTCAGAAGGTGGATCACCATGTTGGCGCCGAACTTGTAGGTATCGAGGAGGCTCTGGATCGGCGGGTTGGCATCGACGTTGTGAATGTAGAGCCCGCTGTTGATGTAGAGGTCCCAGTCCAAGGCGACACGTTCCCCCCGCTCGTTGCGGTCGTTGTTGATTTCCCACTCGCGCGGCCCCTTTTGCTTGATGCCGAACTGCCACATGTCGCCGTAGTCGTTCGCCGTGTAAATGATGGCAATCTCGCCGAAGTAACGCATCACGTAGACCGGCTCCTCATAATAATTCAGGCCCGGCGGCTGCTGTTTCACCTCGGGAAAGTAAGGCGCGCGGCGGAACATGGAATCGTTCGGCGAGAGGGTCTCGAAATCTTTGTCCTTGTCCGGCATGACCCGTTTCATCTCCCGCCGGAAGGCAAGATCAAAACGTGAACCGCGACCGGGCACGGAGCTGTCGCCCCAGATGGCCCCGCCCAGACGGACATATTTTTGCAAGTTCGCCACCTCCTTCTCGCTGAGCACAAAATCGCGCGACCCGGTGAAGAAAATGAAGGGCGGTTTGGCCGCGAAGATGCGGTCGCTGTCCAGCGGCACCGGTTCGACCATTTTGTAGTTGGTCTTGATCTTGTCGCGCGACTCCTTGCTCATGAACTCGAGCAAATTGGGCAACGCGCCCTGGGGAACGCCACCGGCCATGCGGAAAACGGAATCCCAGTTGCCGCCGCCGTATTTGGCGATGAAAGCAGTGAAGTCGAACTCCCGCTGACGCGTTCCCGTGCCGCTCCCCGTGCCCTTGCCCCACCCGCCGGTGAATTCACGGATCTGACCGGCCTCCTTCGCAGGTATGCCGGCGGCACCCGCCACGGAAGCCGTCGCCGCAGCCGCGACGGCGGTCGTCGCCGACGGCTTGATCATGGCGGACGGGGTAATGATCGCATCCATGGAAAAGTTGAGCGGGTTCTGCCCCGTCGTGGTGATGGCCGCCACTGTCGTGCTCTGCACGGAGGGCGTGCTCACCGTGAAGGTGGTCTCCTGCGGCTGCACCTGGGCGGCGCTTGGCGGAGCGGCCACTTCCTCTCCAGCGGTGAGGAATCCACCCTCCCCGCCCTCGAAATCGGGCGGCTCCTGCATGGCTTCAAAAAGAACAGTCCCGCCGAAGATGACAATCAGGAGCACATGCAGCACGAACGAGATCGTGAAGAAACGCGAGTTGTTGAACTTGTCGATCAGACGGTCGAGCAGGGAATTCTTCTCAGGGGCTTCCATGGGCGGGACTCCAATATCCCCGGACGGCAGGGGAAATCAACGCCCGACTGGACGCTTGGCGCAGCCACGGCGCTTTGCCAATCTCCGGATCCGTGTCCGTACACCCAGACCGTCCTCCCGCCACCCAACGTGCTGCCGCCGCGGGAGGCGCCGCCTTGCTGCGGCTTCTCTTCGCCACCCTCCGGATCCGCATACACGACCCGCATGGCTTCCTCGCTTCGCCACCCGCCACGCCGGTCATCTGCGCCTTCTGGCACAATCGCATCCTCGCCATCACCGCCGCATTTCTCAGGTGTTATCCAGCCGGCCGCCGCGGCGTTCTTGTCCTGACCAGCCCGAGCAAGGACGGCACGTGGCTCGGCCTGGTCGCCGGGCACCTCGGCATGGGGTCCGTGCGCGGCTCGAGTTCCCGGCGCGGCGCTCTCGCCATGCGCGAACTGCTGGAACGCGTGGCCGCGGGATACGACATCGCCATCACCCCCGATGGTCCGCGCGGCCCCTGCTACGAACTCGGCCCCGGCCTGACTTACCTCGCGCAAAAGGCACAGCTTCCCCTTCTCCCCTGCCACGCCGCTTTCCGGAGCGCCTGGCGGCTGCGCACGTGGGACCGCTTCGCCATCCCCAAACCCTTCTCCCGGGTCGATGTCACTCTCGGTCCGCTCTTGTCCGTGCCCGCGACCGAAGACGAGGCTGCATTTTTGGCCGAACACCGGAAAATCGAATCGGTTTTGCGGGCCGGAGCCGATTAACTGAGGAACTGTGACAACCCTTATCGACGGAAAAGCCATTGCCGCCCGCTGTCATGCCGTGACGGCGGACGAAATTGCCCGGCTGCGAGCCCGGGGCATCACGCCAGGTCTCGCCGTGGTCCTCCTCGGCGACCATCCCGCCTCGCGGGCCTATGTCCGCAGCAAGGACAAGACCTGCCGCGAGCTCGGCATGTATTCGCGCAAACTCGAACTCCCCGCCTCCACCACGCAGGAGGAGCTGCTCCACCTCATCGCCGGTCTCAACGCCGACCCGGCAATCCACGGCATCCTCGTGCAGTCCCCGCCCCCGCGGCACATCGACGAGGCGGCTGTGGTCCGGACGATCGACCCACGCAAGGACGTCGACGGATTCCATCCGCTCAATGTCGCCGCCCTGGCCATGGAAGATCCTTCCGCCCTCGTCCCCTGCACACCGCTCGGCTGCCTCGAATTGCTCCGCGCCTACGACATCCCGACGCGCGGAGCCCGCGCCGTGGTGGTCGGGCGCAGCCTCATCGTGGGCAAACCCATGGCCATGCTGCTGCTGGCCAAGGGCACGGACGCCACGGTCACCGTGGCCCACTCGCGCACCGCGGACCTCGCCGCGGTTTGCCGCGAGGCGGATATCCTCGTCGCCGCCCTCGGCCGCCCGAAATTCCTCGGCGCGGAGCACGTCCGCGACGGCGCCGTGGTCATCGATGTGGGAATCAACCGGGTCGAAGATCCGGCCGATCCCCGCGGTTACCGGCTGGTCGGCGACGTGGATTTCGACGCGGTGGCCCCGAAGTGCCGCGCCATCACCCCCGTGCCCGGCGGCGTCGGGCCGATGACCATCGCCATGCTCATGGGCAACACGGTGCGCGCCTGCCGCGCACTGACCGGCGGAGAATGAGGAATTTTATGCTGGCCAGCAATGCGCGCCGTGCGCATTGAAGGGGCGTGGCGATGACGGATGCACCCTCTTTGGTGCCCCCCGGGCGGCGTTGGTGGCTGCCCCAGGGACCAGCCGTGCAGCGCGCCTTCTTCGGCGGCTGGACGGTCGCGGTTTTCGCCTTTCTCTATCTCCCCATTGCTCTCCTCGTCGTCTATTCGTTCAACGACTCGAAGCTCAACCTCTACTGGGCGGGCTTTACCACCAAGTGGTACGGAATGCTCTTCGGCAATGAAGTCCTGCTGCGGGCTTTCCAAAACAGCCTCATTGTCGCCACCACCACCACCGCGCTCTCCGTGGTCATCGGCACTTCGGCCGCCTGGCTTCTCTACCGCTACCGCTTTCCCGCCCAGCAGACCCTCGGCCTTCTCATTTTCATCCCCATGGTCATGCCCGAAGTCCTCATGGGCGTCAGCCTCCTGGTACTTTTCGTCTCGCTGGGCATCCCCCTCGGCTACACCACCTTGATCATCGCCCACACCACCTTCTGCTTCCCCTTCGTGCTCGTCGGCGTGCAGGCGCGACTGCAAGGCATCGATCCCTCGCTGGAGGAAGCCGCGATGGACCTCGGCGCCACCCCGCTCAAAGCCTTTTGGCTCGTCATCATCCCCTATCTCTTGCCCGCCATCGTGGCCGGGGCCCTCATGTCCTTCACCCTCTCGTTCGACGAATACATCGTCACCATCTTCACCAGCGGAGCCGACTCCCAAACCTTGCCGCTCAAGGTTTACGGCATGGTTCGCGTGGGCCTCAACCCGCAACTCAACGCCCTCAGCACGCTGTTTATCGCCGCCACCGCGGTCCTCGTGATCGCCAGCCAAGTATTCACCCGTAAGAAAACCATATGACAAAACACAAAACCAAACTGATCGCCGCGGCTTGCGCCGGAGCCATGCTCCTCGCCGGTTGCGGGAAAAAAGACGAAACCCTCAAATTGTTCTCCTGGAGCGAATACGTGCCACAGGCCGTGATCGACAAATTCACGGAGGAAACCGGCATCAAAGTCTCGGTGGAGAATTATTCTTCCAACGAGGAAATGCTGGCCAAACTCCTCGCCGGCGGCGGGGCCTATGACCTGATCCAGCCGAGCGAATACACCGTGCAGGCCATGATCAAAGAGGACCTCCTGCAGGAACTCGACCAGGCGAAGATCCCCAACCTGAAAAATCTCGCCCCCGAGTTCCGCAACATGCCGTTTGATCCGAACAACAAGTTCTCCGTCCCATGGTTGGCCGGCTTCGTCGGGGTGGTTTACAATGCCGAGGTCGTTCCCGGCCCGGTCGTCGGCTACAAGGACGTCTTCACCGACGAACACGCCGGCCGAATCGTCATCCTTGACGATGCCCGCGAAACCGTCAGCTGGGGCCTGGCCACGGCCGGCATTCCGATCAACAACGTGAGCGACGAAAACCTCGCCACCATCACCCCGCTCCTCAAAGACTGGCTCGGCAAAGTGAAAGTCTTCGACTCCGACAGTCCAAAGACCGCCATGAGCAACGGTGATACCGACATCGGCATCGTCTGGAGCGGCGAAGGGGCCCTGCTCTTCGCGGAAAACCCCAAATTCCAATGGGTCATGCCGGTGGAAGGCGTTCACATGTTCGTCGACAACCTCGCCATTCCCAAGACCTCGCAGAACAAGGACAAAGCCGAGGCCTTCATCAACTTCATCCTTCGCCCGGATATCAGCAAAATGATTTCCGACGAATTCCCTTACTACAACCCGAACCTCGAGGCCCGCGCCCTGCTCAGTCCCGAGCAACTCAACAACCCGGCCAGCTATCCGCCGGGCTTCGACGTCACTTCGGCCCAACTCTTCACCGACCTCGGTGAGCAGGCCTCCAAAGTCGACGAACTCATCACCACCCTCAAGGCCCAGTAACGTCCCGATGGCCGTTGCCGCAGCAGCAGCAGCTCTGGCCGCCGGCCCGTCGCCCCAGCGACGGGCCGGACTCGGGCCTTGGTTCGCCGTCACCCCCATGCTCGGGTGGCTGGCCCTTTTCGTCATTGTCCCGACGCTGATGCTTTTGGTCATCAGCTTCTGCGAGCGGGATGCTCTCGGCCGCATCGTCTATTCCTTCACCCTCGAAAATTACATCCGCGCCTTCGATTGGAAATGGCTGAAAATCCTCGGCATCTCCGTCTGGTATGCCTTCCTGACCACCGCCATCTGCCTGGTTCTCGGCTACCCTGTCGCCTATTTCATCGGACGCTCCAGCGAGCGCGTCCGCGGGCTCCTCATCATGCTGGTCATGATCCCCTTTTGGACCAGCTTCCTCATCCGCACCTACGCCTGGATTTCCATTCTTTCGCAGGAGGGCCTCCTCAACGCCCTCCTCATGACCCTCAATATCACCAGCGCGCCCATCGGATTCCTGTACACGCCCTTCGCGGTCATTCTCGGGCTGGTCTACAACTTCCTCCCTTTCATGATTCTCCCCATTTACACCAGCGTGGAAAAGCTCGACGGTTCGCTGATCGAAGCCGCCTATGACCTCGGGGCCCGCCCGGCCCGTGTCTTCAGCAAGGTGGTCCTTCCCCTCACCCAGCCCGGTATTGCCGCCGGCATCCTCCTTGTTTTTGTTCCCGCCATCGCCATGTTTGCCATCACCAACCTGATGGGCGGTGGGGCCAATCCCACCATCGGCGAGGTCATCCAGAACCAATTCACCCGGGCCCGCAACCAACCCTTCGGCGCCGCCCTTGGAGTCCTTCTTCTCGCCATCTTCATCTTCAGCCTCTGGCTGAGCAGCAAGTTCCGCCGCAGCGAGCAGGAGTAGTGGAGCCGACGACGGGACTCGAACCCGTGACCTGCTGATTACGAATCAGCTGCTCTACCAACTGAGCTACGTCGGCGCGGATGGGGGAAAATATCGGCCTTCCGGCCTTCTTGGCAAGCCCCGCCTCTTGCCACGGAACCTCGTGGCCACCATAATTGACACGATTTTATGGAAACCCTCCTCCGCCTCTTGCAACAGGACTCCAACACGTCCCGCGAGGACCTCGCGCGCCAGCTGAGCCTCCCGGTCGGGGAGGTCAACAGCCGCATCGCCGCCCTCGAAAAGGAGGGGGTCATCCGCGGCTACCAGGCCATTGTCGACTGCGAGCGGTTGGACAAAAACACGGTCACCGCCTTCATCGAGGTACGCATCACGCCGGAGCGCGGCGGTGGTTTCGATCGCATCGCCCACCGCATTGCCAAGTTCGACCAGGTCGTCAGCTGTTACCTGATCAGTGGCGGCTACGACCTTCTTGTTGTGGTGCAGGGCGGCAGCTTGCGCGAAGTGGCCAGCTTCGTCTCGGAAAAACTCAGCACCATCGAGTCGGTTATTTCCACGGCAACGCACTTCCGTCTGAAGACCTACAAGGAAAACGGCGCACTCTTCACCTCCGACGTGCCGGAAGACCGCTTGCCGGTCAGCCCGTAACGTCTGCCGGCCATGGAAGACAAAATTGCCGCGCACGTGCGCGACATCCCCCGCTCGGGGATCCGCGACTTCTTCGAAATCGTGCAGTCGATGCACGACGTCATCTCGCTCGGCATTGGCGAACCGGACTTTGTCACCCCTTGGCACATCCGCGAGGCGGCCCTCTTCTCGCTGGAGAAAGGTCGCACCGGTTACACTTCGAACCTCGGCCTGCCCAAACTCCGCGAAGCCGTCGCCGGCTATGTCTCGCGCCAATTCCACGTCGACTACCACGCGCCGTCCGAAGTGCTTGTTTCGGTGGGTGTCTCCGAGGCGATCGACATAGCCCTGCGCGCCCTGATCAACCCCGGAGACGAAGTCCTCTTCCATGAACCCTGCTACGTGAGCTACGGCCCAAGCATCACCCTGGCCCACGGCAAAGCGGTCTCCATTCCGGTGCACGGGAAAGACAACTTTCAACTCCGCGCCGACGAAATGGCCAAGCGCATCACGCCGAAAACCAAAGTGCTCCTGCTCAATTTCCCGACCAACCCGACCGGCGCGACCATGCCGCGTGAAGCACTTGAGCCGATCGCCGCCCTCTGCCAGAAGCATGACCTCATCGTCCTCTCGGACGAAATCTACGCCGAACTGACCTACGATGGCGCGGAGCATGTGTCGATCGCCGCGCTCCCCGGGATGCGCGATCGGACCGTATTCCTGCACGGACTTTCCAAAGGCTGGGCCATGACCGGTTTCCGCATCGGCTACGCCTGCGCGCCGGCGCCGCTCATCGAGGCGATGATGAAAATCCATCAATACGCCATCCTCTGCGCACCCACCATGACCCAATATGCGGCGATCGAGGCGCTCGAGCACGGCGATGCCGCCGTCGCCCACATGCGCGAGAAATACGAACTCCGGCGCAACTACATTGTCTCCGCGCTCAACGAAATGGGCATCCCCTGCCCGACCCCGCGCGGCGCATTTTATGTCTTCGCCGACATCCGCTCCACGGGTCTGAACAGCCGGGAATTTTCCCTCCGTCTGCTCGAGGAGCACAAGGTCGCCGTGGTGCCCGGCACCGCGTTCGGGGCGGACGGCGAGGGCTTCGTCCGCTGCAGCTACGCGACTTCGTTGGAGCAAATCAAAATCGCCCTTCAGCGCATGGCCGTCTTTGTCGCCGGACTGAAGCACTGAACAACGCCGCGCGTCATTCGCGCCGCAACGCCTTTTTTGTTCTGCAAGTCCTTTGACCTTCTTCCGGTTGGGGCGTATGCAATGGGCCATGAAGGGCAAGTCGGATTGGACGAAAGCGGGTTCGTATCTGCGGCATGCCATGGCACTGCAGTGCCCCGTCTGCGGCCAAAGCCCGATGTTTCCCAGCGTGGCCCGCACGCGCACCCTGCGCGATTGGTTCACTCCGCTCGATGGCTGTCCGCGCTGCGGCTATGCCTACGACCGTGAACCGGGTTATTTCCTGCTTTCCATCTGGGCGATCAACTACGGCATCGCCGCCCTCTTCGGACTGGTCCTCTATGCCTCGTTCGAATGGTTCTTCGACTGGCCTGTGTGGACGCTGATCGCCGCGGTCGTCGGCCCGGTGGTGGTTTTCAATCTCCTCTTCGCCCGCCACTCCAAGGCCATCTTCGTCGCCTGGGACCACTTTTTCGACCCGCATGAGAGGGAGGGCGGTGACGACGGGGGCAACAAACCCGTGGAAGCACCCCGGTTGCCCTTCCGCCCCCCGCGCCGCGCGCGTCTGCCGGTCGATGCGGGCGTTTGAGTTCCGGCGGCCCGGGAGTTTAAATTGGAGCCATGCCTGATCTGCTCAAGGCCCTGCTGGTGAGCGCGTCGCTCGGCGCCCTCCTCGGCCTTGAGCGCCAATGGAGCGGCCAGCGCGAAAATCCCGCCGCCGACACACTCGCGGGGGCGCGCACCTTCGCCATCTGGGCGGCGCTCGGCACGCTTTGCGCCTGGTTCGCAGAGCAGCACCAAGCAGGGTTTTTTCTCGCCGGCTTCGCAGGCATGAATGTCTTTCTCGCCCTGTTTCTTTACCGTCGGGCCGCCCACGATCGTGACATCGGCCTGACCACCGCAGCCGTGGGATTGGCCACCTACTTGCTGGGCGGACTCGTCTGGCACGGCCAAAGCAAGGCGGCTGTGGTCGTCACCGTGACCATGGTGGTCCTTCTCGCCTCCAAAGAGTGGGTGCACGGGTTCTCCCGAAAATTCTCCCGCGCCGACGTCTATCAGGCACTGCAGTTTGCCGCGGTCACCGGCATCGTCTTGCCCCTCGTGCCGGACCATCCTTATGGACCCTACGGCGCCTTCAATCCTTTCAAAATCTGGCTCATGGTCGTACTCGTCTCCGGCCTCGGCTTTGCCGGCTATGTCGCCGTGCGCATCTTCGGGGAAAACCGAGGGATCGCCATGACCGGACTCCTCGGCGGTCTCGCCTCGAGCACGGCCACCACCTTGGCCATGAGCCGTCAAAGCCGGGCATGGCCCGAGACCGGGTACGTCTGCGCTCTGGCCGTGGTGCTGGCCTGCTCCGTCATGCTCGGACGCGTTGCTCTGCTTGTCGGAGCGGTCAGCCCGCCGCTCCTGATGCGAGCCGCGCCCGGGCTGGTGCTTACCGCCTTGCCGGGCCTGCTTTTTGCCGCTTGGAGTTGGCGGCACTTTCTCCGGCCCTCGGGGTCACCCCTCTCTTCTCCTTCCGAGGTTCGCAACCCGCTCAGCCTGCGCATTGCCCTCCAATTCGCCGTCCTCTACGCACTCATCGTTCTGCTTGTGCGATGGGCACAGGCCGATTTCGGCGGGGCCGGACTTTACGCCGCCAGCTTTTTCTCCGGCCTGACCGACCTCGATGCGATCTCGCTTTCCCTGGCGCAAATGCAAAAGAGCGGCGGGGTCACCGCGGAGCAAGCCGTGCGCGCGCTGCTTGTCGCGGCGGGTGCCAATTCACTGCTCAAGGCCGGCATGGCCGTGGCGCTGGGTGGTCCCTCCATGCGACGGACGGTTGTCTTGGTCCTCGGGGCCACCGCGGCCTGTGCCGCCGGCGCGGCATGGTTACTCTGAGCGGATCACCGCCGCCTGCTCCTGCCCAGCCGGCGCGGGAGGTGTCGCGGGGGAGTCTTGCAGGGCGAGCAGCTGGCTCACCGTGGCAAAACCGAAGCCCTTGGCTTTGAGATCACGGATCGTCCCGGGCATGGCCTCGATCGTTCCGGGATGAATGTCGTGGGCCAGCAGGATTCCTCCCGGCTTGGCCCCGTCGACCAACCTCTGGCGGACCACCTCCGCGCCGGGACGACGCCAATCGAGCGGATCGACCGACCACATGATGACATCAAGCCCGTGGTCGTTGAACATGCTCTGGCGCACGCGCTCGTTCACCGCGCCATAGGGCGGACGCATGTTGGTCGGGCGGCGGCCGGTCACGCGTTGGATGATCTCCGTTGTGCTGGTCATTTCTTTGTCGAGGCGCGCGGCACTTATTGCCGTCAGGGTCGGATGACTCCACGTATGGTTCGCAATCTCGTGGCCCTCGGCCACGATGCGTCGGGCGATCTCCGGGTAAGTCTGCACGTTGCGGCCGATGACATAAAAAGTGGCACGCACGCCCTCGTTGCGGAGGATGTCGAGCAGTTGCGGGGTCAGTTCCGGGTGGGGCCCGTCATCAAAGGTCAACGCGACGAACGGACGCGAGGTGGCGACCGCATTGTAGCTGGCCGGGGAACGGCGCTGGCGGGGCGCCGTCGAGGCCGGTGCGGCCGCAGTGATGCTGATCGAGGGTTCGTGTCGGGCGGAAGCAGGACGGTCCTGCGCGCAGGCGGCAAACGACAATCCGGCAGCAACAGCAAGGGGCGCGGTGAATCTCATGCAGGATCTGTCGATTACCATAAACTGCACTAATCCGCCAGAAGGCGCTACTTGGCAAGCTTGGGACGGAAGGACGCACCGCGCAAAAGCTCGAGAAACCGCCGCAGGGCCGGCGAACCTGCGCGGTTTCGCTTCATCACCACACCGACCGGGCGCCACATATGCGGCGACGCGATCTCCACCGGGATGAGCGAGCCCGCGCGCCGTTCATTGGCCAAGGCCGACTCGGGAAGAATGGAAACAGCGCCCTCGATCTCGACCGTGCGCTTGACCGTCTCGATGTTGTCGAACTCCCGCTCGGGGCAGACCGTAACCCCCGCCGAACGCAAGGCCCGGTCGAGCGCTTTGCGCGTCGGCAAGTCGGCCGCGAAGGCGATGAATTTTTCCGCGGACAATTCGCTCAAAGGCACCCGCGCCCGCCGCGCCAGCCGGTGCGAGGGGGCGCAAACCATCACCATGCGGTCACGCCACAAAACCTCGGACTCCAAACCGCGCCGGGGCGCAGGGAAGGCCACCAGCCCCGCCTCGGCTCGACCGGAAAGCACCGCCGCATAGACCTCGGCGGAGCGGAGATAATCGGTCCGGATTTTCACCTGCGGATAGAGACGCGTGAATTGGCGGGTGAAAGGAGGTAACTCATGGAGTCCGACACTGAGCACCGCGGCCAGCGCCAAGTCGCCGGCGATCACCTCGCTCAATTCACGCAGTCGCGTTTCCAAACCGTCGACCACCGCAAGGATCTCGCGCGAGGCCCCCAAAAAGACCACCCCCTCCGCGGTGAGGGAAAAACTTTTTTTGCCGCGCTCAATCAAGCGGACCGCATGGCGCTTCTCCAACGCCTTGACCTGCTGGCTCACCGCGCTTTGCGTGATGCCGTTGAGCTGCGCAGCCTGCGAAAAACTGGCGGTTTCGGCCAGATCGCGGAATACTTTGAAAAGCAGGAGCTGCACGGGACTATGAGACAAACTTATGACCTGAGGGCGCTGCATAAGCAAATCTAATGACTGACATCGCCACCCATCTCGTCGCGGCGCACGAGAAGATCGCGACCACCGCCCGGCGCGCCGGGCGCGCACCGGACAGCGTCCGTCTCGTCGCGGTCTCCAAAACGCAGCCCGCCGAAGCCATCGTGACCGCGGCCGCCACCGGCCAACGAATCTTCGGCGAGAACCGCGTGCAGGAAGCGCGGGAAAAAATCCCGGCCTGCCCTCCGGGACTCGAATGGCACCTGCTCGGCCACCTGCAAAAAAACAAAGTCCGCCAAGCTCTCTCCCTCTTTTCCTTTTTCCACAGCATCGACAGCCAAGCACTGGCCGGAGCGATCGACCGTATTGCTGGTGAAACCGGACGAAAAGTCGACGGACTCCTCGAGGTCAACGTTTCCGGCGAAGAGACCAAGCACGGTTTCACCCCGGCCCAACTTCGCGAGGCCTTCCCCGCGCTGGCCGCCCTGCCGCACCTCCGCATCCGCGGGCTCATGACCATGGCGCCCTACAGCGAGAACCCTGAGGCGGCCCGGCCCGTCTTCCGTGCTCTGCGCGAATTGCGCGACGAATTGCAGTCCGCCCACGGCGCCGCCCTGCCCGAACTTTCCATGGGAATGAGCGGAGACTTCGAGCCCGCCATCGAGGAAGGCGCTACCCTCGTGCGCCTCGGTTCGTCCATCTTCGGCCAACGACCCCAAGTCCAAGCCAACGCCGAATAATGAGCGAAGAAAGAAAAACCCGCCGGCACGCTGCCTACCCAAACTTCATCATTTTCCATTCTTTCTTCCCCCTTTCCCCATGACCCCGCAGATCTCCACCTTGCAAACCATCGGCCGCGAATTGGCCATCGCGTGGAGCGACGGGCACGAGACTTATCTCGCGTGGGAGGACGTGCGCAAAGCCTGCCCCTGCGCGGTCTGCTGCGGCGAACCCGACGTCCTTGGCCGGGGCGACAAGCCCCAGGTCCAGCACACCCCGGCCAGCTTCGAGTTGGATTCCTACGAAATGGTCGGCGGCTACGGGTGGAAGCCCAAGTGGGCCGACGGCCACGCCACCGGCATCTATTCCGTCGGCTACCTCCGCCGCTTGGATCCCACCGCCGTCTGAAAATACGTCCTTTGCTTTGACCCCGCCGCGCAGCGCGCTTTAATGGCGGACATTTTATGCCGACCAAGCCCACCATCATTTACACCAAGACGGACGAAGCCCCGCTGCTCGCCACTTACTCCTTTCTCCCGGTCATTGCCGCCTTCACCAAACCGGCAGGGATCGGGGTCGAGCTTCGCGACATTTCTTTGGCGGGACGCATCCTTGCGTCCTTTGCCGACCTTCTGCCGGCCGGGCAAAAGACGGCTGATGCCTTGGCCGAACTCGGCGCGCTGACCCTTCAGCCTGGCGCCAACATCATCAAGCTTCCCAACATCAGCGCCTCGGTGCCCCAGCTCAAAGCAGCGATCACCGAGCTGCAGTCACAGGGGTTCGCCCTCCCCGACTACCCCGAAACACCCGCCACCGGCGCGGAGCAAGAGGCCAAGGCGCGGTATGACAAAGTAAAGGGCAGCGCAGTCAATCCCGTCCTGCGCGAAGGTAACTCCGACCGCCGGGCACCCAAAGCGGTCAAAGACTATGCCCGCAAGCATCCGCACAAGATGGGAGCATGGTCGCCGGATTCCCAAACCCGCGTGGCCACCATGGACGCGAATGACTTCTTTTCGAACGAGCAATCCGTGACGATCCCCTCGGCCACCACAGCAACCATCGAATTCCTCCCCGCCTCCGGAGGACCTCCGGTCGTCCTGAAGAAGGGGATCAAGCTGGAGACTGGAGAGGTTTTCGACGCGACTTTCATGAGCACAAAAGCTCTGGTCGCATTTCTCGAAAAACAGATCGCCGCCGCGGCCGAACTCGGCCTGCTTTTCTCGCTCCACCTGAAGGCCACCATGATGAAGGTCTCCGACCCCGTACTTTTCGGCCACGCGGTTAAGGTTTTTCTGGGGGACTTCATCCGCACGCAAGCCGCGACGCTCGACAAGCTCGGTGTCGATTTCAACCACGGCCTCGGCGACCTCGTGGCCAAAATGGGACAGCTGCCCGCCGCGGAAAAAGCGGGGCTCGAGGCCGCTTTGACTGCGGCGCTGGCCGCCCGTCCCGCGCTGGCCATGGTCAATTCGGACAAAGGCATCACCAACCTCCATGTGCCCAGCGATGTGATCGTCGACGCATCGATGCCGGCCATGATCCGCGAAGGCGGCAAGATGTGGAATGCCAAGGGCGAGACCCAGGACACCCTGGCCGTCATTCCGGACAGCGCCTATGCCCCGGTTTACCAGGCCGTCATCGATTTCTGCCGCACCAATGGCGCGCTCGATCCGGTCAAGATGGGTTCCGTGCCCAATGTCGGGCTCATGGCGCAGAAGGCGGAAGAATACGGTTCGCACGACAAGACCTTCGAGATCCCCGGCGATGGCACCATCCGCGTGATCGATGCCGCGGGAAGCATCCTCACAACGCACAAGGTGGAGGCGGGTGATGTCTGGCGCGCGTGCCAAACGAAGGACCCCGCCGTCCGCGACTGGGTCAAGTTGGCGGTCAAACGCGCCCGCGCGAGCGGCGCACCCGCCATCTTCTGGCTGGATCAACGCCGCGCCCACGATGCACAGCTCATCGCCAAGGTGCAGACCTATCTGCGGGAGGAGGACACCTCCGGACTCGATCTCCGCATCCTCCCTCCCTCCGAAGCCTGCCGCTTCAGCCTCGAACGTATCGCCGAGGGCAAGGACACCATTTCGGTGACCGGCAACGTCCTGCGCGACTACCTGACCGACCTTTTCCCCATCCTCGAAGTCGGCACCAGCGCGAAAATGTTATCCATCGTCCCGCTGATGAACGGCGGGGGACTCTTCGAAACCGGGGCCGGCGGTTCGGCTCCGAAGCACGTCCAGCAGTTCACCAAGGAAAACTACCTGCGTTGGGATTCGCTCGGCGAATTCTTCGCCCTGGCTGCCTCCTTCGAGCACTTGGCCGAAACGACCGGCAACAAACAGGCCAAGGTCCTCGCCGACACCCTCGACACCGCCACGGCGAAATTCCTCGAGGAGAACAAAAGCCCCGGACGCAAGCTCGGCACCCTCGACAACCGCGGCAGCCATTTCTACCTCGCGCTCTTCTGGGCCCAGGCTCTGGCCGGGCAGACCGATGACCTCGCGCTGCAGAAACATTTCGTCCCGGTGGCCGGGGAACTCGCGGCTCACGAAAAGCAAATCACGGACGAGTTGGCCGCCGTGCAGGGCAAGGCTGTCGATCTCGGCGGTTACTTTCGTCCGGACGACACCAAAGCCACCGCCGCGATGCGCCCGAGTGCCACCTTCAATCGCATCATCGACGCGACCCGGGCCTGACTTGTCTCTCCACCCGGGGCGCCCCAGAGATCACTCCACCGTGACGCTCTTGGCCAGGTTGCGCGGCTTGTCGACGTCGCACCCGCGGTTCACCGCGATCTGATAAGCGAGCAACTGCAGGGGAATCACAGTCAGAACCGGCATGAGCCAATCCGGCGCAGCCGGCACCCACAAGGTGTCATCGGTGATATCCGCCAATTCGCGGTGGCCCTCGGTGCCGACCCCGATGACCGGGCCCCTCCGGGCACGCACTTCCTGGATATTGCTCGCGTTTTTCTCGAAGAGGGCATCGTCGGGCGCGATGAACACGGACGGCATGTCAGGATTGATCAGCGCGATGACGCCATGCTTCAGCTCCGCACTCGGGTAGCCTGAGGCGGACATGTAGCTGATTTCTTTGAGTTTGAGCGCGGCCTCCATCGCCACCGGGTATTGGAACTGGCGGCCCATGAAGAGCATGCCGTGGGCGTTTTCGTATTTTTCCGCGATCTCCGGAAGGTGCGGGTTCATCTCGAGGACCCGGGCGACTTTATCCGGCAACTTCTCCATCTCCTCGATGATGCGGAGACCGTCGGAACTCGAAAGATTCCGGATGCGGCCCATGAGGAGCGACAAGAGAGTGAGGATCGTGACCTGCGAGGTGAACGACTTCGTCGCAGCCACCCCGATCTCCGGCCCCGCGTGCATATACACCCCACCATCGCTCTCGCGCGCGATGGTGCTGGCCACATTGTTGCAAATGCCCAGCGTGCGGTGTCCTTTGCGCTGGCTCTCGCGCAACGCCGCCAGGGTGTCGGCCGTCTCCCCACTCTGGCTGATAACAAAGGACAAGGTGTATTTGTCCATCGGCATGTTCCGGTAACGGAACTCGCTGGCGATCTCCACTTCGGTGGGCAGACAGGCGAGACTTTCCATCAGATACTCGCCGACCACCGCCGCATGGTAGGCCGTGCCGCAACCAATCAGCACGATACGTTCAACTTCGCGCAACTGCGCGGGCGTCATGTTGAGCCCGCCCAGCTTGGCCGTGGCCTCCTCCGCAGAGAGGCGCCCGCGCATGGCATCCCTCACCGTCGAGGCCTGCTCGTAGATTTCCTTGAGCATGTAGTGCGCATAGTCGCCCTTGGAAACTTCCTCCGCCTCGAAATCAACCGTGCTGATCTCGTAGTCCTGGCCGTCACCAGCCAGCGACTGGATTTGAAAATTGTCGGGCCGCAGCACGACAATCTCGAAGTCCTTCAAATAGACAACATCGCGCGTGTGGTTGACCAAAGCCAACGGGTCGCTCGCCAGAAAATTCTCGCCCTTGCCCACCCCGAGCACCAGCGGACTGCCCCGCCGCGCCCCGATCAGCAGATCCGGCACATCGCGGTGCATCACCGCGATCCCGTAAGTCCCGTGCACCTCGCGCAGGGCCAGACGCACGGCCTCGACAAGATGATCTGCCGAGGGCTCGCCGAGTTGGATGGCGTATTTGCCGATGAGATGGGCCAGTACCTCGGTGTCGGTTTCAGAATGAAAAACGTGCCCCTCGCGCTCCAGTTCGGCGCGAAGCTTGAGGTAATTTTCGATGACCCCATTGTGCACCAGTACGATGCGTCCGCTCTGGTCGGTATGCGGGTGGGCGTTCTCGCCGGTCACGGCACCGTGCGTGGCCCAGCGGGTGTGGGAGATGCCGCGGTTGCCGTGCACCGGTTCGTCGATCACCAATTGCGCCAAGTTCTGGATGCGGCCGACCGCTTTGCGGATCTCGAGCGTCCCGTTGTTGCCCAAAGCAAGCCCCGCGGAATCATAGCCGCGGTATTCCAAACGGCGCAACCCGTCCAAAAGGATGGGTGCCGCCTCGGCCGGACCAACGTAACCGACAATTCCGCACATATGAGACCTCCCATACTGGGGCATCGCGCCGCGAGTGGCAACTGCAGGAATCACCCCACTAAGGGGGGTAGGGCAAATCCCGGCGTGACATCCGATCCGCTTTGCGCGAACCCATGCGGCATCATGGTTGACACAAATGCCCCCCGGACCGGCGCTGCCCTTGCCCGGACGCTGGGCATCATCATGGGCGGTGGCGCAGGCCAGCGGCTTTTTCCCCTGACCAAAGACCGCTCCAAGCCGGCTGTTCCCCTCGGCGGCAAGTACCGTTTGGTCGATATCCCGATCAGCAATTGCCTCAACTCGGGCATCCGCAGCATCTACGTGCTCACCCAGTTCAATACCGCCTCGCTCCACCAGCACATCAACGGCACTTACAAGTTCGACATCTTCAGCGCAGGCAGCTTCGTCGAAATCCTCGCCGCGCAACAAACCCCGACCGGCGCCGGTTGGTATCAAGGCACGGCCGATGCGGTGCGGCAAAACTTGAACTATTTCCTTGAGAAACCGTGGGACTATTACCTCGTTCTCAGCGGCGACCAGCTTTACCAGATGGATTTCCGCGAGTTGATGGAAGGCCACCTCGCCTCCGGAGCCGACCTGACCATCGCAACCTTGCCCGTCAACCGGCAAGACGCGCCGGGATTCGGCATCATGCAGACCGATGAAGCGCGTCGCGTCACTCGCTTCGACGAGAAACCGACCGACCCTGCCGTGCTCGACAGCCTGCGCATTCCCGCCCCGCTGCTGACCGAACTCGGCCTGGCTCCGGGCAGCGATTATTACCAGGCTTCGATGGGCATTTACCTTTTCAACCGCTCGGTCCTCGCGGGCTGCCTCGAAAACCAACACGATGACTTCGGCAAAAATATCATTCCTGCTGCCATCTCCGACCGGCGCGTGCAGGCGCACGTCTTCCAAGGCTACTGGGAGGACATCGGGACGATCCGCTCTTTTTTCGAAGCCAATCTCGCCCTCTCCGAAGTCGAGCCGTCCTTCAGTTTTTACCGGCCCGACGCGGCCATTTACTCGCGTCCGCGTTTTCTCCCCGCGAGCAAAATCAACAGCGCCACAGTCCATCGAGCCGTGGTCTCCGACGGATGCATCATCACCGATGCCACCCTCGAACGCTGCGTGGTGGGGATCCGCAGCATCATCGAGACCGGCGCTGTGCTGCGCAATGTGGTCATGATGGGGGCGGATTTCTACGAGTCGCAGACCTCCGCGCCCCCCGGTGCACCCCCCATCGGCATCGGACGAAACACGACCATCAGCGATGCCATCGTCGACAAAAACGCGCGGATCGGCGAGCGGGTGGTGATCAGCCCGGACGGCAAACCCGCCGAATACGATGGCGGCAACTACTACATTCGCGATGGCATCGTCATCATTCCGAAAAATGCTGTCATCCCCGACGGCACATGGATTTAACCCCTCCCACCACTCATCTCCGTCAAACCTCCCTCTCCTTATGTCCTCGCCCGCTCCGCTCTCCTCGTCGTCCGCCTCCCTTCCGCTTGCCGGAAAAACCAGACCGATCGTCTACTTCGTCGGCCTCACCGCCGCGTTGGCCGGACTTCTCTTCGGTCTCGATGTCGGGGTCATCTCCGGGGCCAACGAGTTTATCCAAAAAGATTTCGGCGTTGATGACCGCATGGTAGAGAAAATCGTCAGCTCCCTGCTCTGGGGCGCGGTTTTCGGCGTGCTCATCAGCGGGTTCTTTTCCTTCCGCCTCGGTCGCCGCGGAACCATCCTGATCAGCGCACTTGTCTTCGCTGTTGGTTCCATCCTCTGCTCCATGGCTCCTTCGGCCGGCGCGCTCATCGCGGCGCGCTTTTTCCTCGGCATCGCGGTGGGTATGGCCTCGTTTGTTGCCCCGTTGTACCTTTCGGAAATCGCGCCGCGGAACGTGCGCGGAGCGCTTATTTCCATGTACCAGCTGATGATCACCATCGGCATCGTGCTCGCCTTCCTCAGCGACACCTTCTTCTCGACCTACGCAGATCTCCAACCGATTGCCGCCGAAATGAGCCAGTCACTCAGCGCCCTGGCCGGCGGGCGTGGACAGATGGTCATGCATGCTTACTTCGCCATGCCGTGGCGTTGGATGCTCGGGATCATCGCCGTTCCGGCCCTCCTCATGTTTCTCGGCATGCTCTTTCTGCCGGAAAGTCCGCGCTGGCTTGTCCTCAAGAAACGCGGCCCCAAAGCGCTCGCGGTGCTGCGCCGTCTGGCCAGCAGCGACGCCGAGGCGGACCGGGAATTGGCCGAAATTGAAGCGAGCCTCAAGGTCGAGCAGAAGGGTTTCCCCCTCTTCCGTGGCAACCGCAACTTCCGCCGTGCCGTCTTTCTCGGAGTCGGATTGCAGGTCATCCAGCAATTCACCGGCATCAACGTCATCATGTATTACGCGCCGCGCATCCTTCAGGAAGCTGGCTTCAATACCACCGCCGAGCAAATGTGGGGCACGGTCCTGATCGGAACGATCAATGTGCTGGCCACCTTCATCGCCATTGCTTTTGTCGACCGGCTCGGACGCAAACCGATGATGTTCGCCGGGTTCGTCGTCATGGGCCTCGGCATGCTCTCGCTCGGCACCCTCTTCCATCTGGGCATCGGTGCCAATGCGGGCGGAGGGCTGACCATGAGCTACCTCGCCGTGGCCGCGCTCGTCGTCTTCATCGTCGGTTTTGCCATGAGCGCCGGTCCGATCATTTGGATCCTCTGCGCGGAAATCTTCCCGCTGGCCGGACGCGACTTCGGCATCACCTGCAGCACGGTGACCAACTGGACGGCCAATGCCATTGTCGGCATGACCTTCCTCACCATGTTGAACACCCTCGGCCCGGGAAACACCTTCCTGCTCTACGGTGCGCTCAATGCCGTCTTCATCGTCTTCTTTCTCGCCTTCGTGCCTGAAACCAAAGGCGTCTCCCTCGAATCGATCGAGGAGAAGCTCCTCGCCGGCGCCCCGCTCAAAAATATCGGCCGCTGAAACGATTTCCGCGCAGCGTTGGCGTCCCCCCGACGGCCGTTTACTCCGCCGTTGTCGCCTGCCCGGCGGATCGTGATGTCCCGTCGCGATTTTCCTGACAATCATCGCGCCGCGGTGCGATCCGCCCGCCACTCAGTCCTCAAGTCTCCTCCCTCATCCCTCTCCGTCCTCCCCCTACTCCTCGATCTTCACCGGAGTGCCCTGCTTCACGCGCTGGAAAACCAGCGGTGCAATGTCCACCGGCAAACGCACGGCCCGGTCCGCTGACGGGTATCCCGGCAACCGGCCCGCATGGAGGGCGAGTCCGGCATCATCAAGCCGCAGAAAATACCGCACCGGCACCGGGCGGAAAGTCGTGTCGCTCGGCGCCGCGTCGATGCGTGTGCTCGCGCCATGGCGGACCGCATTGCCGTCACGATCGACAAAGTCCCCGTGCAAATTCGAACTCTGCTCCGTCGCTTTCTCCAGCACTGTGAAGTCCCCCGTCGGGGTTTGTCCGCGACGTTTCCCCGTGGAGACCGGAGTGTCGATCGCCACCTCCTCGTCCACGTAAAGATAGGCACGCTGCCGTCCGAGAGAGACCACGACCCGCGTGTTGTCCGGAGTGGCACGGTCCAACACACGCGGCACCACCTTCGGGGGATCCTGCATGACGATCAACTCGCCGGGCCCCGGCAACACGGGACGGGATGGTTCCTGCCCGGAGGCCGCGGGCGCGACAACCAGGACGGCGACCGCCAGCGCGTGCCTGAAGACTCTTCCCATATGCGGAAAATAGGGTTCGCCTCGCCTTTTTCCAACCCATTTGCTTCTTTGGGCCGGTGACTGCCCGCCTCTTCGCCTGTCTGGCGATTTTCTTCGCAGCCCAGAGCACGGACAGCCAGGCTAAAAAGCCGGAACGCGTCTCGCCCAAGGCCCAAAATATCGAAGTCGAGGTTGCACGGGGAGAAAGCGTGCGCATTCCGCTGCGCGGATTCGAACGCAATCTCAACCCGCTGACCTACCGACCGCTGGGCAGGCCGCAGCACGGTAAACTCTCGGGACTGGAACCATACAATGGCCCCGAGCGCCAAGGGCCTGCTTACATCACCTACACCCACGGCAACGACGAAGATTCGGTCGCCGACACCTTTGCCTTCGAGGTCAAGGCCGGCACCACCAAGCTGACCGGACGCGGACGCGTCATCATCAAGATCCGCGATGCTGCGCCGCTGCTCTCCATCACGCCGGAGTTGCTCGATTTCGGACCGGTTGCCTTGGGTGATCCTCCGGTGCTGCGCGTGGTGGAACTGGCCAACGCGGGCGGCGGTGTGATCACCGGTTTCCTCCGGCCAACCGAACCGTTCGCCCTCGAGGACGACGGCGGCTTTGTGCTGCGCCGTGGCAAGAAAACCCGCATCCCTCTTCTTTTCGCCCCGGAACGCACCGGCGAATTTGTTTTCCGCCTGCAACCTTTCGCCAACGACCCGGCCCTGCTCGTCCTCAAAGGTCTGGCCATTCCACCGCTCGTTCTCGAGGTGGAGGAGGCTGTATTCTCAGCCGCCCCGGATCAATCACGCCGCGCCATGGCTGTGGTGAAAAACCAGTCCGCGCGACCGCGCACTTTATCCGTTCGCCTCCCCCCGGAGAGCCCCGTCGAAGCCGTTGCCGACTTTGCCCTCGGACCCGGCGAAAGCACGGAAGTCATCCTACGCATCCCGTCCGGCCGCAAAGAATACGTCCCGCCATTCGGCGTCCGCTTCGAAAGTGACGGCCATGCCGAATTGCGGGAGTTCACCGCGCCCGCCATCCCCGCCGCACTCCGCATCGTCGCGACACCCGATTTCGGCGCGGTCAGACCACGGACGGTGGTCAGAGCATCCTTGATCCTAGGCAACGACGGGGGTACGCCCGCCGAAGGCAAGTTGCTCCCTTCCGAATCGATCCGTCCAGCCAACGACGCTACCGCTTTCACTGTCCCGCCCGGAAGAGAGTTGGAAATTCCCCTCGAACTGCGTCTCAAGCCAGACCAAGCCCCTCCCACCGAAATCTCCGTCTCCCTGTCCGGAAAAGAAGTGCCCATTCCGGTCACCGCACATCTCATAATTCCGTCCCCCACGCCGACACCATCAGCCACACCATCGCCAACCCCCCGGCCGGCAGAATTCACCCTCAACCGTGACATCCGCTACGAAACGACCCCGGAAGGTCCGGCCATTGCTTGGGTTGAAAAATCGGGTTGGCAAGATTTCACCCTCCAGCACCGCACGGAAAGTGGTGGCGCGTGGCAGGGCTACCAAAGGCCGGCCCCGCACGAAGGCTTGATCGGATGGCTGCGAGGCCTGGCCGATCGAATCCGCAAATTCCTCGATACACCGATCGAAAGAGCTGACCCCACCGCGGAGCCCTCCAACGAGGCCCCAGCCGGCCGACAACTCATCGCAGAGTCCCACCTCAGCGCCGCCAACCAATGGCGTCTGGTCGCCACCCCCGAGGGCGGCGACAAGCGCGACGTTGCCCTCCCGTTCCGCGTCCGCGACAACACACTAGTCGGTATCCCTGCACAGCCCGACTACCTTCCACCGCCTCCGGCCGGACCGGTCACGGCCCACGCATCAGCCGGCATCAAGGCCGAGCGTTTCGGCGCCCTTCTGCAGATCGCCTTCACGCGCGATCTCGGTGTCTCCGGCTTCCGCCTCGAACGCGGCGCGATGATTGCCCCGATTGATCCGCAAACCGGCATCCCCGGCGCACCCAGATTCAAAACAATCGATCCACCGGAAGCGAACGTCGAAGTCCTCGGTCTCGGGGAAGTGACGGCCGAGGGACGCAAGCTGACGCTGGGTGTGGCCCGCATCGACGGCCTGCCTCGCGGCACCCGCACGTACTGGCGCGTTGTTCCGACCGGACCATCGGGCGAGCTTGCGCCGACCAATGTGCTCCTTGTCGACACCCTACCCGTGCCCCCTTTTCCTTGGCGCACCGTGGCGATCGGCGCCCTCTGCGCCCTGCTCGTCGGCGTGCTTTACCTCCGCTGGCGCCTCAACCGTCCTCCTTGCTGAGCAGCCCGTTTCTGCTCGAAACCGACCCGCTGCACCGCCAACCTCGGTCGATGACATGTCGCCTTGCCGGTTACCTTGCTTCGGCCGGATTGCTCAGCGCCTGCACCTCCCTTCCCCCTCCGCAAACCGCTCCCTCCGTCGATCTCGCGCGCTACGCAGGCCCATGGTATGAAATTGAATCCTTCCCGAATTGGTTCCAAGGCGGCTGCGCCGAGACAAAGGCCGAATATACCCCGAGGCCCGATGGCCGCATCCGTGTGGTCAACACTTGCGAGCGAGGCGGCCGTCCCGTCCGGATCGAAGGCACAGCACGGGTCGTCCCCGGCAGCAACAATAGCAAACTCAAAGTCCGTTTCTTCTGGCCGTTCGAAGGCGACTACTGGGTCCTCGACCTCGATCCCGCTTACCGTTGGGCCGCCGTCGGGCATCCCAATCGCAACTATCTCTGGATCCTCGCTCGTCAGAGACCACTCGACCCCGAAATTCTCGAAGGCATCCGCGCCCGGCTCGCCGCCAAGAACTACGATGTTAGCCGCTTGCGCCCCACGCCCTTTTCGAAGCAGAATTACCCCCAATGACCCCCGAACGCCCCCCTGAGATACCTCTAAACACCCCCCCGGGTACACCCGGGCCCCGGCTGCGACCGCCGGATTTTATGCTCCCGAAGTCGGAGAGACACCCCGAACACTCCGGTGGAGCAAAGGCCGGCCTCTACGTCTCATCGGGGGGGCAAACCTACGGCCCCTCCACCCCCCGCGAGGTGGTTGCCAGTGTGCGCACGGGATATTTCAACGAGGATGCCGTGTTTTGGGTCGAAAGCCGCAATGAGTGGAGACCTCTGACTGAATTGGCCCAGCATGTGGAATTGCCTCCTCCCAGCGTGGAACCGGCCCACCTCGAACTTCCCCCACGCATCCCCCTGCACGCGCCACCAACCCAGGCCGTCACCCCGAAATGGCCCGGGGCGGGCCGGCGATCTTCCACCTCTTCTGCTTCCTCTTCCTTCTCGCCCCGCGGCGAAAGGCGGCGGCGTGACCGCAAGGGACGCCCGGGCAAACCGCCAAAGGGACGGCTGGCCGGGCGGCTCATCGTGTTCGGGATCATCCTGCTCGCCATCCTGATCACCGCCGGGGTCCTCCTGCTCATCAGCGCGGTCTGAACGGCGGGTATCCACCAAAGCCGGGCGCCCCGAGGAGTTCATTCCTCCCGGGTGGTCTTGTCCCCGTGCTTCCGCCCGCGATCAGGAAGCCGCCGCGTCCCTCGCCGCCGCGACTTTGAGACGTAGCGCATTGAGCCGGATGAATCCCGTGGCGTCCGACTGGTTGTAGGCCTGCGTCGGGTCGGCCTCCATCGTCGCGATGTGTGGATTGTAAAGGCTGCGCGGACTGCGCACGCCCGCGGCTATGACATTCCCCTTGTAAAGTTTCACCCGCACCTCACCGGTCACATCCTTCTGCGTCTCCTCGACCAGCGCTTGCAGGGCATGGCGCTCGGGCGCGAACCAGAATCCATTGTAAACCAGCGTGCTGTAGTGCGGGATGAGCGAATCACGCAGGTGCATGGCCTCGCGGTCCATAGTGAGCGACTCCATCTGACGGTGGGCAAAGTGCAAGATCGCGCCGCCCGGTGTTTCGTAAACCCCGCGGCTTTTCATCCCGACAAACCGGTTCTCCACCATGTCCACCCGCCCGATGCCGTGCTTGCCGCCCAGTTTGTTGAGCACCCGCATGACGAGGAGCGGACTCAGCTTCTTCCCGTCTCCCTTGTGCCCGAGTTCCTGCAGCACCTTGGTCACCCCTGCACCCTCCAATCCGGTGCAGTCGCCTTTGGTGAAATGCAAAACGATCCGCTCCGCCTCGTCCGGCGCGTCTTCCGGCGCCGCGCTCAGACGGAACATGTCCTTGTTCTCCTCGTCGCTCGCGTCGAACCACGGGTCCTCCAGGATCCCGCTCTCGTAGCTGATATGGAGAAGATTGCGGTCCGTCGAATACGGCTTCTTTGCCGTGACCGGCACCGGGATGCCGTGCCCCTCGGCGTAAGCGATCATTTCGGCACGGCCGGGAAACTTTTCCCGGAACCGCTCCTGCCGCCACGGCGCGATCACTTCCAATTCCGGGGCCAAAGCCGCCGCCGCCAACTCGAACCGCACCTGGTCATTCCCCTTGCCCGTCGCCCCGTGCGCCACCGCGGCCGCACCTTCGGACCGCGCGATCTCCACCATGCGTTTAGCGATGAGCGGGCGGGCAATGCTCGTGCCGAGAAAATACTGACCCTCGTAAATCGCCCCGGCGCGGATCATGGGGAAAATAAAATCCCGGGCAAATTCCTCCTGCAGATCATCGACAAAACATTTCGCCGCCCCCGTGCTCAGCGCCTTGGCCTCGAGCCCGTCGAGTTCCTCCTCCTGCCCGATATTGGCGCAGAAGGCAATAACCTCCGCCCCGTAAGTTTCCTTCAGCCACTGCAACAGCACCGAAGTGTCCAAGCCGCCCGAATAAGCACATACGATCTTCATCTGTCCGCTTTCCTACATCGCCCGTCCGCCTCTGGCAATGCCGCACGGGACTTGCCGGGCGGGCCTCCGCCTTCCAGTATGTCTCTCTCGCTATGAAGGTCTCGAAACGCGGTGAATACGCCCTGCGCGCGCTGATCGATCTCGGCCTCGCCGCCGAACTCGGCCGTCCCATGCTCCGCGCCCAGGAAATCGTGGCGCGCGAAAATCTCCCCAAAGGATTCCTCGACCAGATCCTCATGCAACTGCGCAAGGCCGGCCTCATCGGCACCAAGCGCGGCAAACACGGCGGGTATTACCTCAACAAGCCGATGGACAGCATCACCCTCGGCCAGATCGTCCGCCTGGTGGACGGCCCCCTCGCCCCCATCTGCTGCGTCAGCCAGAGCAAATACGAAAAATGCTCCTGCCC
Organism: uncultured Verrucomicrobiota bacterium; assembly: GCA_903934135.1. Taxonomy (GTDB): domain Bacteria; phylum Verrucomicrobiota; class Verrucomicrobiia; order Chthoniobacterales; family JACTMZ01; genus JACTMZ01. The sequence continues at coordinate 1,001 of CAIZMQ010000073.1, read as the reverse complement.
GGACGAAAACACCTGCGGCCTCCGCATGGTCATGCTCGACGTGCGCAACTCCATTGCCGACATCCTCGACCGCCACACCCTGGCCGACACCGTCCGCAAGTCTCTCGCCAAAATGCGCGCCTGCGGCACGAAGGTCCCCTACGCCGCACCTTAGGCAGGCCAACTCAGCCCGTCGCCCACTGCCACAACTGCTGGACCCCCGCGGAGCCCAGGAAAAAGATCAGGCCCACGTAGCAGAGCCCGAGAAGCGCAAAAAAGTAGCCGATCAAGGTGCAAATGCCGTCGCGCTCCATGATGCCGAGGGCCATGAAAATGACCGCCAGCCCAGGAATGGTATTGGTCAGCGGAAAAATGGGCGGGAAGGGCAGACTAAGCAGGACGCCCCCCATCATGATCATCAGCCCCATCAAATTGATCATCCCCGGCCAGCGTTGCAGGAAGTGCATGCGCGGCCGGACCAACTTTTCCACCTTGCGGTAGAACGCGGCGGCGGAACCGACGATTTTTTTCAGTACCTCGAGACAACTCACACAGTGACTCGCGATGAAGGACTCCGTGACACTTCATTGGAGTCACTACGCAACCTGAAGCCAGTGGCCCGTGAAAATGGTGTTCACACTGCAGGAAACTCGTCCCAAATTTCTGATGGCGCGTCAGCAGTTCTCATGATGTCCGCCAAGAAAGCCGAGCAGTTAGGTCTCACACCCCGTGCCCGTGTTGTTGATACTTGCCTCGTAGGTGTTGATCCTGTGCTCATGCTCACCGGCCCAATTGATGCCACACAGCACCTGCTGAAGCGCAACGGCCTGAAGATTGGCGATATTGACACATTCGAGATCAACGAAGCATTCGCCTCAGTTGTGCTCGCGTGGGCAAAGGAACTCGGCGCCGACCTTGAAAAGACCAATCCAAACGGTGGCGCGATCGCACTTGGTCACCCACTTGGTGCAACCGGTGGCTTCCTCATGACCAAGGCGCTTTACGAACTTGAGCGCACTGGT